>JAFGIE010000078.1 GCA_016929775.1 Anaerolineae bacterium | reverse complement strand
TCGACCACCGCCTGACCCACGATCGATCGGTTCACGATCCATGATAGCACATTTGTTCTACTACTGTCAAGGGGGTCGAGCATGAAGCGTTCCGATAGACATTCAAATACGTCAAAGGTGGGCGTAAATTGATACCTTGCTTGTCGTTGAAGGGCCAGATCGCTGGATGGCTGCCAGGGTGGGCGCAGACCAGGATGCATACGCGACAGTATGCGCTTGGTAGACTATTAGTGTACTAGGATGCGGGTGGGAGCGCTAGGGAGTGCGCGCGCCCGCTTGGGCGTCGGCGATCGCCCGCGCAAGGTACGCGACGAGGTTGCCGATGTTGCGCGCCTCGCGTGCGCCAAAGGCGTCGGATTCGGCGGCATACAGGACGATCCCGCCTAGCGCGATGCGCGTATCGGGCGCGACGTCGACGCAGATCGGCGCCAGGATCGCGGACTGGGTGGGCCGATCCTTGCCCAGCCCCGGCATAGCAAAGGACAGGCTCGCCAGCTGGGCGCCGTCGCGGTAGACCTGCAGGTCGTCGTGCTCGCGCATCCACTCCCAGAGCGGGGTGACTGGGATGCGCATGGGCGGCAGACGGTCGTCCTCTTGGACAGAGATCAAGATCCGGACGTGCGTCTGTAGGTCGTCAAAGAGCCCGAGCTCGCAGCGCGACGCAGGGGCGAGCTGGCGGCAGATCTCGTAGGCCTGGGCGCTCAGCGCGCCGAGGTCGTGCGGCGCCCCAAGCATGGCGCGCCGGATGGCGTGGGCTGCCTCGCGCGCGGCGATGTCGTCCTGCAGATCCTGGATCCGGCGTTGGAGCTGGTAGGTGATCGCGCCGATGCCGGTGAACAGGAAGGCAAGCAGCAGGAAGAAGGGCCATCCGAGGCGCACAAAGACGACGGCGATCAGGAGGGCGGTCGGCAGGGGGAGGACCTCGGCGAGAAAGCCCGCTGCGCTGGGCAGTTCCACGGCAAGACGCGTTCCCCGTGCGCTGCGCACCACGCTTCGGGAGAGGAGGTGCGCCGCCCACTGCCACAGCAGGCGCACGGCGGTATAGGTGAGGCAGAGGACGACGACGGCGACGGTCTGCGCCAGGCCACGCGGGGAGAGGGTGACCCTGCCGCCCAGCCCGTTGTACGCTGCCCATGCCGCCTCGACGGCGAGCACGTTGCGCCCGCCGTGAAAGAGGGCGTCGGCGACAAGGTGAGGCCACGGGCGCGGGTTCGCGCGGTGCGCGGGTGCGAGGGGCAGCCCGACCGAGAGGCCGGTCAGGAACGCCGCCCATCCGCCCAGCGCCGGTCCGCCCGCCAAGGTCGCGCCCAGGAGGACAGAACCGGTCAGGCCCACCTCGCCGGCGAGGGCAGTCGGGGGCCCGATCGGGACCCGAAAGTAGGTCGTGATCAGGGCGAGCAGGGTGAAGGCAAGGAGCGTAGCCAGGTCGATGTGCGCGCGTTGGCGCGCGAAATGCCAAAGCAGCACGACCAGGCCCGCGAGGGCGGTCAGCAGGGCAAACAGGTACGTGATGCGTTGGCTGCGTTGTTGGCTGCTCATGGTCGGTATCGCTGCTCCGTTCTACGTTCATTATAACATAGCGCGGGCGCGCGCCCAAGTAGGGTGAAATGGCAGGCTGGGGCGGTCCGGCGGGGTACCGTGATATGCCGACGCCCGATCGGGGGCGTCTACGGCGCTCTAGGAGAGACGCCAGTATGCAGCCTGGTATACGTTTAGTATACTAGCTGGTCTACTTTTTCCTGAACCGCCGCCCAAGCCGGGTCAGTCGGTCAGGCGGGAGCGGGTGACGACGTACTCTTCGACCGGCAGGTCGATCTCGCCCGCCCGGTAGCGCTGGACGAAGGTCTGAAAGATGTAGCGCACGAGGTCGTTCAGCCCCACCCCCTCTTGCTCGGCGATGGTCTTGAGCTCCTGGTGGAGGGCGGTGCGGATCCGGTAGGTGTGGCGCGCGTACTTGCGGTCGTAGGGGGGTGGGGTGCGCTCGGATTCGGTCGGAGCGAAAAAGTCGTCGAGGTCTTCTCCTGTGAGTTTGGGTCTCTTTCTAGGGCTCATCGATCATCTCCGCGAGTTGTCGATAGCCCACGGCGCCCGGGTTGGTGCGCTCGTAGGTCAGGATGCTCTCGCCGGCGAGGGAGGCTTCGGCGAAGCGGACGGAGCGGTGGATGCAGATGTCAAAGAGGGGCAGGCCTTTGTCGCGCATGGCGGCGAGGACCTCGCGCGCGTGGAGGAGGCGGCTATCGTAAAAGGTGGGCAGGATGCCGAGCACGCGCAGGTCGGGGTTGATGCCGCGTACCTCGTGCAGCGTCTGGTAAAAGAGGGCGATGCCGCGCAGGGCGAGGTACTCGGCGATGGTGGGGATGATCACCTGCTGGGCGGCGACGAGGGCATTGATCGTCAGGATCCCGAGGCTGGGCAGGCAGTCGATCAGGACATAGTCGGCGCGCACGCCGTCGAGCGCTTTCTTGAGCACGGTCTCGCGCCCCAGACGGACGATCAGGCCCGCCTCGCTGCGCGAGAGGGCAATGTCGGAGGGCGCGAGAAAGAAGCCAGGGGCGACCTTGTGGACGATGTCGCGGATCGCTTTCGTGCCGGGCTCGGCGCTGCCCATGACCTCATGCATGCTCCGGTCGGCGGCGTTGACGCCGAGGGCGATCGTCAGCGAGCTCTGGGGGTCGAGGTCGATCAACAGCACGCTGCGCCCCCGCTCGGCGAGCGCGGCGCCCAGGGTGAGCGTGGTGGTGGTCTTGCCCACGCCCCCCTTTTGGTTGGCGATGGCGATGATCCGCGGCATGGATCTCCTTTCGTCCAGGGATGATGCCGTATTATAGCACGGTGGTGGTTTTATGGAAAGAGGCGCCATGGTAGACAGAGTTCGAGAGTGGGTGTATACTTTTGTTAACGCAAGGCAGGCGGCGGCGCGGCTCGCAGACGTGCGGTGCACACGAGGGGATGCGATGACGACAGGGGAACGGGTCGGGCGCAACGACCCATGCCCGTGCGGGAGCGGGAAAAAGTACAAGCAGTGCTGCCTGGCGCGGGATCGCGCGGCACAGGCGGAGCGGGCGGCGTGGGAACGTGCGGCGCGCGACATGCGGGCGGCGCTGATCGGGTACGCCAAGGAGGCGCGCTTTGCGAAGGACGTAGCGCTGGGGCTGGGCCTGTTCTGGCAGGATCGCTACACGGCAGCCACGGTGGGGCGCATGAGCGTCGACGAGTCGCTGCGCTTTTTCGACTGGTTCGCGCACGACTATGCGCTGCAGGCGTCAGAGCAGGCGGAGCTCGCGGGACGGCGGTTGATCGACGTCTACCGGGAAGAGATGGACGAGATCCTCTCACCCCAGGAGGCGGCGCTGCTCGACGGCTGGATCGCCAGCCCGCCCGGGAGTGCGTTCGTGGTCGAGGCGATCGACGGGGCGCAGGGACAGCTGACGCTGCGCGACCTGCTGCTGCCGGAGCGGATGGTGACGGTGGACGATGCGGCGGCAGCCCGGCACGCGGAGCTGGGCCAGATCCTGCTCGCGCGCCCGCTCCCCAAACGGGACCGGGTTCGGCTGTCGGGGGCGACCGTGCTGCTGCCGGGCACAGAGCGGGACGACCTGCTGGCGTACGTCGACGCGGCGCGCGCGGACGACGCGGCGCGCGCGGACGACG
>JAFGIE010000077.1 GCA_016929775.1 Anaerolineae bacterium | reverse complement strand
TGGCAGACAGTGGGTGGCCCCTCCACGCAGCACGTCTCCCATACCTATTATAACGAACCCGGAGGCGCCTGTCAACGCCTTTGTGGTCAGTCGGGCGCCGATCGGTCATCGGCAGCCGCCCGATGACAGGGGTTCGCGCTCCAGCGAGACGAGGCCCGCGTCGGCGTAGACCTGGAAAAAGGTCAACACGTAGGACAGGGTCAGCGCCTTGCCGGTCTCAGTGCTCGCCAGACGGGCGATGTCATAGGCACTGCGGCTGCCATCGGCCCACGACTTGAGCACGAGCTGCAGCGTGCTCCACTTGGGCGCGCCGATCGCGCGCAGTTGCGCCTCTGTAAAGCAGCGCGCCACCGCGGTGCCCCCGACCAGCGCCCTGGGGTAGCAGCGCCTGCTCGCCGCGACCTCGTCCGCTGTCCCTTCGGGCACAATCGCCCGTGCGCCGCACTGGCGGGACACGGCGCGAGCGAGACGCGCCGCCTCGCGCCGCAGGGAGGCGCGCGCCCCCGGCGACGCGATCGCCGCCAGGCTCGACATCTCGCGCTCCACGAGCTGCGCATAGATCGCGCCGTCGGCGACCTCGCCCGCGGCGACGGCGCGCTCGACCTCCTCGCGGTAGACATCGCGCAGCCATTCGACCTCGCGATCGCCCGCGCTAACCAGCAAGGTCGCCCAGGCGGCGACGGCGAGCGTGACCATGCGCAGCACGTCGGCGTCCAACTGCTGGGCGCCCGCCCGGTCGTGCGAGGTGTGCCACTCGGGGTTATCCTGCTCCAGCAGCGAGGTAGGTACGCCGCCCAGGAGCGGATCGGCCAACAACGTGCAGTTGATCTCGAACGTGTCCCCGATCTCGTAGCCGCAGGCAGGGACCAGCTGCTGCGCGCGCGCCAGCGCCATGCGCAGCAGGGCGCCGCTGAACCCGGTCGAGGCCAACAGCCCCGGGCGAAGCCGCACCGGGAGCCCGCCCCGCCCGACCTGATCCAGGTTGAGGTGCGCACACGCCCGGCGCACGCGCTCAGGGCCATACGCTGCCAGCGCCAGGACGCCATAGCACTCTTGGCTGTGATAGTTTGCCAGCCCGCGCCGGAGTGTGAGGCCCGCAGTCTCTTGCAGACGGCGGACGATCTCGTGGACGGCTAGGGCGACCCCGACCCCCGACGCGTTGTCAATGAGTCCCTGCTCGAACAGGTGCCCGGTCAGCAGGACCAACGCATCGTCCGCGCCGGGCGACAGGGCCCACACGCCCGGCAGTTGAGAGGGATAGTAGGCGCCCTCGGTGACGATGCGCAGTACGACGGGACCCTGCGCCAGGCACGCGCGCAGCACGTCACCGCGCTCGGAGGAGAGGCTGATCCCAGGCAGGTTCTCGGTCCGCGCCTGCGCCGTCGGCAGCCACCCATCGGGTTCGGCGTCCCAGGTGTTGATCCACTGCACGTACGCGCGGTTGTGCTGCCGGTCGCGGGCCCAGCTGCTGACGACCGCCGCGCCGCCCCCGTCGAGCACCGCGCGCCGGATGGAGGCGGGATGGAGCGTGTCGCAGAACACGATCTTGCCGGCGATGTCCAGCCCCGGCAGGTCCTCGCGCGCCGCGACGTGCACCACGGGCGCCTCGATCCCCCCCGGACCGGTGTAGCCCGTGCCCACGATCGCCGTGTTGGGCTCCACGTCGCGATCCCCGAGCACGCACGCACACTGCGCTGGGGCGACGATCGCGCACTTGGCGCGCGTGGTGCGGTAGCCGATCGGCGCCGTCCAGCACCCGTAGGTGGTGACGCCGTCCGCCGGGAAGCGCAGCACCTCGCACGCGGCGCCGAGGTCGCGAAAGCGCGCCGCGAGATAGCGCGCGCTACCCTCGAACGAGTCGAAATCGGTCCTCCGCTCCCGTTCCGCGAGCCGCGCGATCTGGTCGGCGATCCGGTCCACGTCCACCAACGGCGCGACGGCGGCGAAGCAGCGGTCGAGGGGATCCATGCCCACGCCTCGCTAGCTCCACGCCGGGGCGAGCGCGTCGCCGCTCGGGTCGAGTGCGCTGAACTCTGCCACCGCCGCCACATCGCCCAAACTGTCAAACACGGGCGCTAGGACGGTCCACGTCGTGCAGCCGTGTTCCATGGGAGCGACGACGATCTCGCCGCTGTCCATGCACGCGCACATCTCGGGCGGGGTCTCGATCCGGAGCGCGCCGAAGCGGTAGTAGCGGTGGATGGCGCCGTTCTGCACAGCCAGGGTCATGGCCCCATCCAACCCGGCGACCGGGACCCACAGCGCCGTGCCGCACGGGTAGTCCAGCAGGCGCGCCAGGCGGAGCAGCATCTTTTTCGTGCGGAGAAAGGTCTCGTGATCGACGTCATAGTAGTCGCCGGCGAGGAACCGGTACTCGGGATCGGGGTGCGCGATGTGCGCCATGGCGCGCGGGGTGATGATCCGCCGCGCCTCGTCGCCGTCCAGGATCGCGCTCGCCACCCGCGCGACACCGGTCAATGCCTCGCGCACCGCACACGCCGCCTCCGCCATCACGCCTCCTCGCCGCCCAGCGCGCGATCGCGCAGCGCCCGCCACCAGCCTGGGTCGAGCCCTTCCTCCCCGCCGTGCAGCGGCTCGTGCTCTTCCAAGTTCCGGCTGTCCCATTCCTCCGGAGGAAGGCGCTGCGCCGCGGGCGGCGGGTCCGCCCACAGCGGGATCGGGATCCGCTGCGCCAGCTCGGCGCGCAGGGCATCCTCGGCGCCCGGCGCCGCGCGTTGGTGGATCAGGTCGATATCCTGGATCCCGTTGCGCTGCACCTTGAGCCGGATCGACGGGATCGGCCCGGCGATCCCAAAGCGCTCCCCCGGGTAGACCAGCGCCGTGGCGCACCCGTCGCAGTCGGTCCACGGGTCGGGTCCATGCGCCACCGTCTGCCACGCACAGTACCCGTGCAGCCCGCGCGCCCAGGTCTGGTAGACGTTGCTCAGGATCGCGCTGGTCGCCGCCTGCACGGGCGGCGCGCCGCCATACCACCACACGATGTCGCCGCGCGCCACAACCTGCGCGACCTCACCCCGGTACCAACGATGGAACCCGCCGCACACCCAAAAGTTCCTGTGTCCCGCCATCGCCTCGAACTGGGCGCGCATCTGCCAGCTTACGTCCGCGCGGTACACCCAGGGCACGGGCGTCTCGCCGATCGCCTGCTCCCACAGGCGCACCAGCTCCCGGTGGTAACGCAAGTCTTTGGACTGCTTGACCTCGTCGCCATCCCACTCGAACCAGCGGTAGCGTTTCTTGTGGTTGGCAAAGAACTCGACGACGGTCTCTGTCCAGCCGTTGCGCCGCAGGTGCGCGTCGAACTGGGCGACGCAGCGCGTGAACTCGAACTCGTATCCTAGCTCGCCCCACCACAGGTAGGAGGCGGGCCAATCGGGGTTGATCGGAGTGTAGACGCTCTCGAGAGGACGCGGCGCCTGCCGCGGGCGCGGCATGCCGGGCCCCGCTGTCCGGAAGGCACTCCCATCGAGCAGCGGTCCGTAGTGCCGGTCATAGCGCTCCCAGTCGACCAGCTTCTTGTCGCGTCCCCGCCCAATGGAACGCGGGCCATAGATCGGGTCGAAGGCGCCCGAGTGCCCGTAGCCGAGGTTGTGGAACAAGCCGCGGTGTTCGCGCACCAACCGGTAGTGGTGCTGCAGGTACGCCGCCGCCCGCTCCCAGCGCACCTCGGCATCGTCGACGCCCGCGAACGCGCGGGGGTAGCTGTCGAACAGCCAGCGCGCGCCGTACGAGTTGTGATCCATGGTCACGCACGGGCGCTCGGGCAGCACGGGCTCCAGGACGAGGACGCGCAGACGCAGCGTGTCGGTCTCTGCCCCGGCGTCCAGGCGCACCGCACCGGTCACCGGACCGGGTGGGACATCCGCTGGGACATAGACGTCGACCCAGAAAGCCTGGACCGTCTGGCCCGGGATCTGGTTCTCGGGATCGGGGAGCTGGGACGCGTGCCCATCGCCCACTGGGATCAGCGCATCGGGCCAGTAGTTCGCGGGCTGACTAGGGTCGGGCTGACCAGAGTCAGGCTGACCAGAGTCGGGCTGACTCTGGTCAGCCCGCATGCGGTGGTACCAGGCCTTGTAGAGGTCGATCTCGAGCCTGCTCCCGATCGACGCCGATAGGCGGTACGCGCCCTGCCCGTGGACCAGCACCCGGAACGAGGCGTACCCGCCCCGCGCGGCGCGCAGGACGGCGGCGCCCGCCGGGTCCGTGACGCCGCCCGCCAAGGCGGCGCGATCCGCCGCCTTGGGGCGGCCAAATGGATCGTGCGCCGACCACTCGTGCGTAGCCTCGAGACGGGCGCCGACAGGGCTCATTGCCTACTCTGCACACGCATCGGCTGTCATCGCCGCTGCCAACGACGCGACGGAATCGGCCTCGGACCCCGTCAGATCCGCCCGCTGCTTGTAGTACGTGGCGAGCGCCACATTCAGCTGGACGCACTGCTCGCGGTTGGGCCACCCCTGCGCCGCCAGCGTGTCTTGGACCGCCTGCAGGTCCTGGATGTTCTGGCTCGCGTACCACACGGGATCGATCCCGCGCTGGTCCACGATCGAGTACGCCGCGTCGGTTTGCGCTCGATACGCATCCAGGTCCCCCTGCTCCAGGGCCAGCGCGGCGCGCGAGACGCGGTAGGTCCAGTCGCCAGGTCGCCTGCCGATCGCCTGGTCCATAGGCCCCGCGTCGCGCTCTTGCCGGCCCTTGTCCATCAGCACGTCCGCCTCGTGCAGGTTAGAGATCACTTCGTAGGCGTCGAGCACGGCGTCGGCCTCTGCGTCGCCGGTGCTCCCGGTCACGTAGCGGGTGCCGGCGTTCCACAGTCCCTCCAAGCTGATGCCCCCATCCTCCTTGATCGGGTGCATGTTCCTGGAGCGCGCCCAGTCCTCGACAAACGAGCGCACGAGGTCGCGGTCCTCGGGCGTGAACTGGCACGCGGCGAGTAGGGCAGCGAGCGCGCACAGCAGTCCGATCGCGATCGTCCTGATCCTCATTCTCCCAGCCCTCCCGCCATCGCCGCCAGATCGATTTGGCCCTCCAGCGAAGCCATGAACGCCTCCTGCGTGATCTCGCCCCTGGCATAGGCGCGGATCGCGTCCGTCGGCGCGGTGAGCGAGATCACCTGGTTGCCCTCCGCGTCGCGGTAGTCGATCGCCACGCGCCCGATGTCCTGCGCCGCGGCGGCATCGCCCGTCGCCAGGCGGACGAGCTGATCGAGCACCACATCTCCCCCGCTGCTACGGTCAAACTCAAAGCCCGCTGAGGCGTCGAGCAGGGCATACAGGGCGCGGTAAGGTTTGCCCTCCACCGGCAGGACATACACCCACATGCCCTGCGTATCCACGCCTGCCGCGACAAGCTCGTCCACGACCTGCTGCGCGGCATAGCGGTCCGGTTCGCCGGAAAGCAGCCGCCGCGCGGGTGACTGCCGCACGCCCAGCCGGTCGGGGATGTCCGAGCGCCACAGGACTACGCCTCCCACGACCAACGCTACGACGATCACGGCGCCTAGCACAGCCCAGCAGCCACAGCGCCAACAGCCGCGCCCACCTCTTTCTGCGCTCAATACAACCGCCTCCTCTCGCCGCCAGCTATGCACGCGACCAAACCCGATGGCCATAGATTCAGTGTAACACCGCCCGCCAGCGCTGTCAACCGGACAGGACCGGATGGGTGC
>JAFGIE010000001.1 GCA_016929775.1 Anaerolineae bacterium | reverse complement strand
TGTACGGGGTGCCCGCCGAGTGCGAGAGCAGGTGGTGCGCCGTGATCGGCGCGTCGTAAGGCGACCGCACCTCGAACCAGGGGAGGACCGCCTGCAACGGGGCGTCCAGGTCGAGGCGTCCCGCCTCCACTGCCTGCATGGCGGCGACAGCGGCGAACGTCTTGCTGACCGAGCCAATCTGGAAGAGCGTGTCCGGCGTGACCGGCTCTCTTGACCCCAGATCCATCGCGCCGTACGCGGCGGCGTAGGCGGTCTCGTGACGCGTGGTCAGGGCCAAGGCGAGCGCCGGGTTCTGCGCTTCCGCGCGCCGCTGTGTGACGTACGCGTCGAGGGCCCGGAATCGCCCTGCCCCGGTCACGTCACTCCCCCCTCCAGCTGGCGGAGGTAGGCGCGGATCGCGTGCGCAGTGTACGGTTCGACCGGCATGTCGAGCGCAGCCTGGGGGGCGACCCAGGCGTAGGTTTGCGCCTCGTCGTTGAGCGTCACCGTGTCCCCGTCCGTCCGGCAGACATAGTCCAGGAAGATAAAGTGGCGCCGCTTCCAGAACGCGTCGTCGTAGACGAACTCTTGCACGCACAACATGCGCGCGTCATCGATCGCGAGCCCCGTTTCTTCCCGGATCTCGCGCGCCAGGGCTTCCTCCAGCCGCTCGCCCAGCTCGACGTGCCCGCCGGGGATCACGTAGCAGTCGCGCCACTTGTGCGAGCGAATGAGCAAGATCTCGCCCCGCCGGTTGACGATCAGGGCCCCGACCGTCGGCTCCGGATAGCGCTGCTTGGGCACGGTAGGCACTCCCTCAGTCCACGATCGCCTGGTAGACGGCGATCTCGAATTCGTCCGCGACCGGGTAGTGGTTGTTCGGCATAAACTGGGTCATCCAGATCCCGATCAGGTCTTCCTGGGGGTCGATCCAGAAGCGCGTGCTCGCCGCGCCGCCCCAGCCGTAGGCGCCCGGCGAGCCCTGCCGTTTGTGCGCGGCGAGGTCCCGCGTCACCCCGAAGCCGAGGCCAAAGCCGTGCCCGGGGTCGCCGGAGCGCTCGCCGCCCGCCGGCAGGTGGTCCATGCGCATCAGCTCGACCGTCTTGCGCCCCAGCAGCCGCACGCCCTCCAGCTCGCCGCCGTTGAGCAGCATCTGTGCGAACCGCCAATAGTCGATCGTCGTCGAGATCAGCCCGCCCCCGCCCGATGGCGAGCTGGGCGGCTGGAGGTAGTGGCTCGTCGCGGGGTCGTCGACGACGACGATCCCGGCGCCCTCCTTTGCCGGGCCATAGTTCGTCGCAAAGCGATCGATCTTGCCCGCCGGCACGTGGAACGCCGTGTCGACCATGCCGAGTGGTCCCAGGATCTGGTCTTGCAGGTAGGTCTCGAAAGGCACCCCCGACACGACCTGTACCACGTAGCCGAGGACGTCGGTGGCAAAGCTGTAGCGCCACGCCGTGCCCGGCTGGAAAAACAGCGGGATCCCTGCCACCACCGCGACCGCTTCTGCCAGCGTGTAACCCGCATCGTCGTCCGCTCTCTTCCACAGCCGTTCGCGGTACAGGGCGTCGATCGGGTGCTCTTCAAAGCCGTAGCTCAGCCCTGCGGTGTGGGTCAGCAGGTCGTGGATCGTGATCGGGCGCGCCAGCGGCGCCAGCGCCATCTCTGCGCCCTCGCCGCCGGTCCAGACCTGCGCGTCCGCGAAAGCGGGGACCAAGTCCGCCACGGGGTCGGTGAGTCGCAAGCGCCCCTGCTCCTGGAGCATCATCACCGCCACGCTGGTGATCGGTTTGGTCATCGAGTAGATGCGCAGGAGCGTGTCGCGCGCCATGGGCGTGCCCCGGGCGATGTCCATCTGGCCTGTGGCCTCGAAATGGGCGATCTCGCCGCGGCGCGCGACCAGGGTCACGGCGCCCGCAAGCTTGCCCTGATCGACGTACCGGCGTGTGAGGGCGCCGATGCGTGCCAGGCGTCCTGCATCTAGTCCAACGCTTTCAGGTCGTACGATGTCCATGTCTGCTCCTCGGGATGGGTAGGTAAGTTGGCGATCGACTGGCGATGTTCCTGCAGCGCGCGCCGATAGGGCCGCCTCGGGGTCTCGCACCCGGGGCGCCGGTTGCGGGGCCGCATCCCGGATGTCGCCGTGCGGGATCCGGTTTCGCTCCACCGACTGCCCGATCGCGTCGCCTGTGGGCGGACGGGGCAGGGTGGGCAGGTCTGAACGTGCGGGTATTATAGCACGAGATCGGGCAGGATGCGATTTCGCGTGGTCGGCGTGCGCGGCAGGAAAAAAGAGGGCCGGCATCCCTGTGCCGGCCCTCTGTTCCTTGCGCGGTGCGCTGCGCCGGGTTTATGGCGCGACGTACGTCCACGAGCGCCCGTGCGCGCGCATGTCGAGCGTCTCTTCGCCGGCGACTCGCTCGGCAAGCTGGTCTCCGAGCACGGGCAGTGCGAGCCGCAGCGTGAGCTGCGCCGGGGCTGTCGCGGCGTCGGCGCCCGCCAGCTCGGCGATCACCTGGAAGGCGACGGCGCCCTCGTCGTTCTCTGGCCAGATCAGCGAGGCCTTGACGATCGCGCTCTTTGTCCCTGGCTCTTGCTTCAGGTGCCACACCGCGCCGTTCTCGGTCAGCGG
>JAFGIE010000076.1 GCA_016929775.1 Anaerolineae bacterium | reverse complement strand
TCGGGCAGGTCGTAGACCCGCTGGATCTGCCCCCAATGCCCCTCCCACTCTGCCGGGAAGCGCTTGCGCAGCACCGCCTGGATGTCGTCGTCGCTAAACGGCTCCAGCTCGACGATCTCAAAGTTGGGCCGGTCCCGGACGTCGATGTACTCGCCCTCCCGCGGGTCCGCGCCCGTTCCGGGGCGACCGCCCAGCGCTCCCTCTCCCTCGCCGCCGGTCGCGTGCCCCTCCAGCAAGGCCTCGGCGTCGCGGCGCGTCCGAAAGTAGGGCGTGCGGCAGGTCAGGATCACCTTGCTGCCCGGCACGACAGCCTTGGCAAGTTCCCAAAAGTTGTCGCGTGCGGTCCGCGCGCCCGTGCGCTGCGCCATCTCGTCGAACCCGTCAAAGAGCAGCAGCAGCTTGCCGTCGGCGTTGAAGCGGCTGAACGCCCGGTAGGACGCCCCCTGGATCGCTGCCTGGTTGACCAGCGCACCGGTGATCAGGTTCTCGACGTCGAGCGTCTTGGTGTACTCGCGCAAGTTGATCAGGATCGGGATCCGCTCGCGATCGGGATCGGCGCGCCAACGCCGCCCCTGCTTGGCTGCGTACTGCCGGCAGAACGAGGTCTTGCCCGTCCCATAGTCGCCCAGGATCGACATGTGGTTGCGCGAAGGGTCGCGCAGCCAGCGGTCCACATAGCCGTCCAGCGGCTTGTAGACGCTGCCGTCGCTCCCTCGACAGCCCAGATCGACATAGTAGCTGGCGAGTTCGCTCTGCTCGTAGCTGCGCACCAGCCCCTGCACGTACGGCTCAAAGTCGGTCAGCTCGCGGTAAAAGGCGTCGAGGGTCAGCGCCCGCACCGCATCCCCGGTCTGGGCAGCCCGCGCTCGTGCAGCCTGCGAGACGCGGCTGTAGGTGACCAGCACGCCGCCTCCCCGCCGCTCCTCGTCCACCTCGGCGATCAGTGCCTCCACGTCGCAGCGCTCCACCGCACCCTCTTTGCAGACGATGATCATGGGCCGCGCCAGGGCGCCGCTCTGGCTGCACACCAGCCGCACCCGGTCGGGCCCAACCTGGCGGTCCCGGCAGGCAAAGCCCCTCACTTCGAGCAGTCGCTCGACCTTCTCGGCGAGCGCCCCGGCAGGCGTCGAGACGTCTGGCGCAGGCGGCGGGAAGTAGCGGTCGCGCACCTCGGGGTGCGCGTCGAGCAGGCGGAGCAGGTCGCCCTTGGACCAGATCAAGGCGACGTAGCGCCCCTTCTGGGTCGTCGCCTCGAACTTGGTGCGGAGGTCTTCGGTGGGGAGTGTGCTCGTGATCAGCAGGTAGCGCTGCACGCCATACTGGTCCATCGCGTCGCGATAGTTGTTCACATCGCCAAAGCCGACCGCTCTATCGCTCACGGCATAGTGCTTGCACTGGACCAGCGTCTTGAGCTCTTGCGCGTAGCCCATCCTGTCGCGGGTCGTCTCGCTGACGATCAGGTCCTTGCCGCCTTCCGTGCCCCGTGTGGGTTGCTGGACGATCTCGAACCCCATCGCCTTGAGCAAGTCCTCGCAGAACAGCTCAAACGCCTCGCCTCCCTCGATCTGGGTCAAGTCGATGGTCATCTCCCCTCCCCTGGACAGGTCGTCGCGCAGGCCCGATTGGCGCCCGGCGCGCTCCCCACGCGTGAGCGCGGGCAGGGCGCCTATGTGCGTATCATATCATGGGTTGAGGCCGAAATCAATGCCCAGGCACAGCGTCACCACGAACGGCTCTGCTTTTCAGGCCACGGCTGCTGCATTGTCGGTTGGCAATCTCGGCGCAGTGCTATCATCGCGAAGGAGCGAAGCGACTGATCGCAAAGCATTCAGCGCCCTCTGCTGAAAGCGATCCCCGTGGCACTCAACGCAGCGTCGGGGATCGCCACGACGCGCCAAGAACAGGCGCGTCTCGCGATGACAGATCCGCCCCGGACCCTGCTACAGCCGTGTTTTCAGGCGCCATGTAGTTGACGCGGCACGAAAGATAGTGTATACTGGTCTTAGTCTGTCTATATGCACAAGCCGCTTTGTAGCGCTGACGGTCGTCCTGTCCCGGTCACGTCGTAGCCCAGGCTTCGCTCCCCCTCCCCGGACCTCCGTCTCTGCGCACTCGGGCCCAGCGCCGAGAGATCGTTCCGGTTCCAGCGTCCTCGCACCGCGCAGGACAACCGGAAGACCGGATCGACTCGAGGCGCCCGGCGCCGCATCACTCTCAGCACGTACCCCACAGGAGGCACGATGAGCGAGGTAACGCAAGACCGGAGGTCGCTGCTGGTGGTCAGCTACTTGGCCGAACTGGCTGTACCCGAGCTGCGTTGGCTGTACCGCTGGATCGAGGACAATGCGGTCGACGTGGCCCGCATGCTGTCGCACCGTCACTATGGCGCGTTCTCTGCGCTCGAGGGCGACGACGCGACCTATGCCAGTTTCCTGGGTCGTCTGGACGTCCTGGGCAGCGACCCCCAGGTGCAGGCGATCGACGTCTTTCTGCACGTGCACGGGAGCCCCGGAGCGCTTGCTTTCAAAGGCGGCGACAAGCGCGCCGCAGACATCGAGCGGGACCTCGTCCAGCTCGGGCTGCGCCACAAGCTGCGG
>JAFGIE010000075.1 GCA_016929775.1 Anaerolineae bacterium | reverse complement strand
GATGGGGCCCTATCTTGACTACCTGCGTGCGCTGATCGGACAGCTCGGGCTCGCAGACGTGGCGTTCACAGGCCACGTGAGCTCTGCCGAGCTGGTCGCCTACTACCGGTGTGCGAGCTGCTACCTGAGCATGAGCGAGCACGAGGGATTTGGGGTTCCGCTGGTGGAGAGCATGCTGTTTGGGGTCCCAGTGATCGCCTATGCAGCGGCGGCGGTGCCGGAGACGCTGGGGGGCTGCGGCGTCCTGTTGCACGACAAGCGGCATGCCGAGGTAGCGGAACTGCTCGGCATCTTGCTGGACGATCCGGCGCTGCGGGAAAGGGTCGCCGCGCGGCAACGTGAACGCGCGGAGGCGTTTGCGCCCGAGGAGGTGGGCGAGCGGCTCGCTGCGCTCTTGGGTGGGCTGCACGCCCATGTGGCACGGGGGATCGAGTAAGGCTCGAGGCGGCGGACGAATGGCGTATGCGAACTGGCTGTTGCCCTATGACGTGTACGAGAGACACGCGGTTACCGCCGCCCTACTGCGGCGCGTGCTGGGCGCTCCGGTGTCTGGCCGGGGCCAAGCGCCGCTCGCTCCAGGAGGCTCTGTGCTCGACGTTGGCGGGCGCGTAGGGCTGTTGCAGCGGTTCACGCCCTACCCGGTCGTGACGGTCAACCCCGACATGTCGGGCGACGTGGCAGGCAGTGGTCGCGCGCTCCCCTTTGGGACTGGCACCTATGCGGCAGTGGTGAGCATCGATACGCTGGAACACCTCCCGAGCGCCGATCGCCTGCCATTCCTCGACGAGTGTCTGCGCGTCGCGCGCCGGTGCGTCGTGGTGGCGGCGCCCTATGGGAGCGACGGACACCGGGCGGCGGAGGTGCGGATGAACGACGAGTACGCTGTGCTGCACGGCAAACCGCACCCCTACCTCGCCGAGCACGTGCGCTACGGACTGCCGGGTGAGGAGGAGGTGCGTGCCTGGCTAGCGACTCTCGACACCTGTGCCGCGCACGCGCTCTACGCCGGGGACTACCGATGGCAGGGGGCGCACTTTCGGCGGGCGACGCTCGGCTACGGCGCAGGGCTGCCTGCGAGGGTGCGCCGGCTGTGGGACAGGATCCAGACCAGCGCGCTCGTGCGCCCTGTTCGCCTGTCGAAGGCGCCCTACCCAGAGGCGAACCGGTTCTACCTTGGTTTGGTCAAGACGCCCAAGTGAGCACGTCACCGTGCGCCGGACGGGGCACGGTCGCCAGGACGCGCTAGCGTTCTGAGCGCTTGTGGCGCCGGCGCGCGATGACCTCGCAGTACACGGCGCGCAGGCGATCGGTGACCGCCTCCCACGTGTACTGCCGGCGCACCTTGTCGCGCCCTGCCTGTGCCATTGCCTCGCGCAGAGCCGGCTCCCGCAGCAGGAGGACGATCGCCCGGGCGAGGTCCTGTGCGTTTAGATACTCGAACAGGATACCGTCCCTGCCCTCGTCGATCACGGACGGGATCGCCCCCACGCGTGCGCCGACCACCGGCTTGCCCGCAGCCCATGCCTCGACAAAGACGATGCCGAACGACTCGTTGCCGGATGGATGGGCGATGAGGTCACACGCGGCATAGATGTCGGGCTTGTCGGCCTCGGCAAAGTCGCCGATCGCGGTGACCTTGGTCCGCTGCTCGGGGGGCAGCGCCGCGATCATGGCGTCGATGTGAGGGGAGTAGGACGTGCGCGCGCCTGCAAAGAGGAGCTGCGCCGATGGGCATGCCGCCCACACGTACGGCATCGCCTGGAGCAGGGTGTCGATCCGCTTGAGCGGTGATTGGCGCGCGATGAGGCCGACCACGGGCGCAGCGCCCCAACCGTAGCGCTTCCGCAGACGCCGGCGATCGCCTCTTGCCATCGTCGATGCGTCGACGCCAGCTCCGATCACCGAGACCTTGTGTTCGTCGATGCCGCGCTGGATCACGTGGTCACGCTCGAACGGGGTGTGTGCCACGTAGGCGTCGGCGCGCCCGATCGCGCGGTAGATCATGGGCCGGTCATACGACCACAGGTCTGGGACGTGGATCGCTCCGAGCAGCACCGCCGGTATGTCCGCTCGATGCGCGCCGGCGACGGCGTCGACCATGTGCAGAAAGGGAAACGCCGTGGCAAAGACCACGTCGGCGCCGCTGTGTGCGATCGCGGCGCGCAGACCCGGGATGATCGGGCCCGTCTGTAGGGTGCGCAGCCAGTCGTTGTATGGGAGGCGCAGCCGATGGCTGCCCTGCGCCAGGAGGCGCCGGAGTAGGCGCAGGCCATTGTAGACGCGGAAGCGCCGCACGGCAACGCCATTGATCGTCTCTGTGCCCGGAGGAAGCAGCGGGCCCGCCGTCTTCCAGAATGCCTCGGGGCGCAGGGCGTTGCTGGTGTAGACGGTGACCGCATCCCCGTGACGAGAGACGAGATGCTCGGCGAGGCCTTGGGCCAGCCGCTCGGAGCCGCCGATGGCGGGATGGTATGCCTGCACGACGTGTAGGACTTTCATGGCGCCGAAACGCTTTCGAGAGCGGCGCGGTATGCCCGCTCACACGACGCCAGGAACTGCGCCTCGCCAAAGCCACGGGCCCCGACGGCGCGTGCAGCACGCTCCAAGTCTGCGTAGTCGCGCACCAGGCGCTCGACGGCTGCGGCAACCGCCTCTGCGGTCAGTCGATCCACCACGACGCCACATCCGTGCTGCACGACATAGTCCGCCATCGGGATCTCACGGCTGACGAGCACCGGCTTGCCCGCCGCCAGGGCCTCGATCAGGGAGTGCGGATAGGGGTGGAGGAGCGCGGGGTCGGCTGCGAGCGCAACGCCGGCATGCACGGTCGCCAAGACGCCGTTCACGTCGACCTGCGCATCGTGCACGCGCACCCGGTCGCCCAGCTCTGCGCGCTGCACCCGGCGCGCCATCTCGCCATACAGCACACCGCGCCACAGGAAAGCGAGATGGAGCTGCGGGAGGAGACGCGCAGCCCCGAGCAGGGCGTCGACGCCCTTGCTGCGGAACTGCGTTCGCGTCCAGGGCGCTGACCCCGCCAGCAGCCGGACGTGCGCACGTAGCGGCAATGGGGTGTGCGTAAAGCGGGCTGTATCGATGCCGGTGCGGACCAGGTGCACGTTGCCTAGTCCCTGGTGGCGCAGGACGCGCAGGCTGCGTTCGTCCGCGACCGTCAGGGCGCCCAGGCGCGCAAGCCGAGGCGGGATGCGGGTTCCAGCGCGCACGCCGCCGGTCAGCGAGTAGACCACCGGACGCCGGAGGAACTGGAGGTACGGGAACGGGAATGGGTCCGGGTTGAAGACGTGGTGCAGGTCGACGCCTGCCTCCGTGCGGCGGATCTGCCGCAGCACGTGGAAGCCGAACGCCAGGCGCGGCGCGCGGATCGGAGACCGGCGGTTGGGGTTCAGGTACACGGTCTCACCCGGGTGCTGCTGCTCTAGGACCGCAACCTGCTGGCTCACCGCTTCGCATCCCGGTCTCACCGGCGGCAGGATGGTCAGGTGGTAGAGGACCTTCATTGCTCCTGAGCTCCCTGCGCCGAGGCGCCGAGAACGCGCTCGTTCTGTCCCCCCCAGCGCCCGCGCAGCCCATCCACCACGCCCAGCCAGATCGCCCGCGCCCTGGCGCGCCTGCCCGCCAACCGCGACCTGAGCGCGGCGCCCGCGCCGTAGGCGACCCAGAACGTGACTAGGTGCAGGCATCGGCGGCGGTGGAGCTTGCGCACATACAGGAAGCGGTTGCGGAACACATAGTAGATGTGCAGCGTCTCGCGGATCTGGGAGGAGCGGCTCAGGGCGTGCATGGCGCGCGCGCGCCGGTCGATGACGCTGGCGAACCCGCGCCGTCGAGCCCGCACACACAGGTCGGCGATCTCGCCGCCGAAAAAGTAGCGATCGTCGAGCAGCCCGACCTCTCGGAAGACCCTGGCACGGATCAGGACGACGGTGCCGGGCACATAGTCCACCTCGTAGGTGGGGCGATCGCCCGCGATGGCGTGGAGATGCGAGTTGACGTGCAGGGCGATGTCGCGTCCCCCTGCTGAGAGCAAGCGGTTGGGGGCGTCCGCATCATACAGAGGGGGGCCGACAATGCCTACCCGAGGCTCTGCCTGCAGCGTAGAGATGAGCCGGCATACCGACCGTTCGTCGACCTCGGCGTCGTTGTTGAGCAGCAAGATCAGCCTGTCGTCGGAGGACAGGAGCTGCGCGATCGCGCGGTTGTTGCCGCCTGCGAAGCCAAGGTTGGCTGGATTGCGGATCAAGTTGGCGTGCGGACACGCGCGCGCGACGGCGGAGACGCTCTCCGGCGTGGAGGCATTGTCGACGACCCACACGGTGGGGCACAGGTCGACCCACGACTGCACGCTGCGCACACAGCGGATGGTCTCTTCGGCTGCGTTCCAGTTGAGGATCACGACGTCGAGCGGGGCACACACCTGGCTCTACTCCTCGACCGGTCGGCACCAGAAGTAGCTGGAGCCTCGATCGCGCGGCAGGGGGTTGCCCGGGAGCTCATTCCGGGCCTGTGCCAGGATCCCCCAACCGGTCGCACGGAGCCAGGTCTCCAGCGCCGCGTGCGTGAACCGGCTCCCGTGACGCAGTCCAGGTGCGGGCGTCACAAAGTAGGCTGGATCCTGCGTCTCGAGGGTGACGACGCTCTGCACGACGAGGTAGGCGGAGGTGACCGGGCGCAGGAGCGCCAGGAGCTGGCGGGGCTGCTCTAGGTGGTACAGCCCGCCGGCGCAGAGGACCAAGTCAAAGGGCTCCGTCTGCCGCAGGTACTCCCACGCGTCGGCTACCGAAAAGTGTGCGTTCTCGAGGCCGAGCAGGCGTGCGGCGGTTCCGGCACGCCGGATTTCCAGCTCGGCAAGGTCGATCCCGATCACGTGTGCGTCGGGTCGCTGCTGCGCGATGGCACAGCCATAGTAGCCGTCCGCGCAGAACAGCTCTAGGCAGCGTGGGGCGTGCGGCAGACGCTCCAGGCTGCGCTGGATGTAGGGGAGCAGGACTTGCTCCTTCACGGGCTGGTTGTCGAGGTGTCCGGGCCCACGTCCACCCAGAGTCTGCCAGATCGACAGGATCTCGCGCTTCTCCAGGCGCGTGCCGAGGAGCTGCTGCAGATGCATCGAGCGCACCATGTGCGCGGCGCGTGCGAGACGGTGTCTCAGCCCTGTCCCACGCTCGCCGAACCGCGTCTGCAGCCCGAGTCGCTCAAAGTCGTGGTACCACGGTCGGAGGTCATATGCCTCCTGGTGAAAGGTTGCCATGCCTTCCCTGCCGCTGCTGGATCTGCCGCACCTCGGCATCCCGAGGCGCGGCAGCGATTGTAGCACGGGCGCGGATCGGGGTCAAGTGTGCAAGGCTTCTCCTGGTCGCTCACGCGGCGAGCACGTACACTGGGGCGCAGGCAGGGAGGAAAGCGCCCGCGATCGCTGCCAGGATGTTGTCCAGCCACAGCGTGCGCATCCTGCCGCGTTGAGCGGGATCTGCGTCACGCAGGCTGTACGCGTCCACGGATCGCGGGCGCTCTCAGATGGTTGCGCCGGCCCAGCGTCGCGGTCGACGCCGCTTCCGGACTAGGGGCGCGTGAGCTCGCGCCACAGGGCGCGATAGTACTTGAGCAGGCGCTCGCGGTCGCTGCTGTCCTGGATCTCGGCGAGCGTGAACCGGTCCCCGTAGCCGGAGGTCTCCAGCAGGCCAAAGAGCTCGCGGTAGGGATAGTCGCCGTCCGCGAGGCGGTTGATGTGGCAGGAGCGCACCCAGGGTCGCAGCAGCGCAAAGCTGGCGCGCACCGAACCGTCCTCGTCCACCTCGCCCGGATTCGAGTTCCAGCACGCCGCACAGTTCGGATGGTCGGCGACGGTGAGGATGGTGTGCATGTGCCGCGGGTCGCTCGTCCCGCGTCCGTGCACTTCCATCCAGAGCTCGACGCCGTGGTCGGCGGCATAGGCCCCGCACTCGCGGAAAGCCAAGCCGATCTGTTCCAGGGTAGCTTCCTTGGAGATGCCGGCTTGCTCCTGGAAGCCGTTGGGCCGCACCTTGACCCCGCGTGCGCCTACGTCTGCGGCAAGGTGGACGAAGGCCTTGGTCTCCTCGATGTTCCGCGCCAGCTCGTCTGGATCGGCATAGTGGTAGGCGCAGGTCGACCCCAGGCCCCACAGGGCGACTGGCGCGTCGGCAAAGCGCGCCCGGACCTCTGCGCGTTCCTGAGGCGTCAGGCTCAACTCGACGCCGTGGGCGTGGGTCGTGCGCAGCTCGACGCCCTCGTAGCCCAACGCGGTGCACTTGACGATCAGGGTTGGCACATCCCATTGGGAGGCAACCATGTACGTGACTAGCCCGAGTTTCACTGCACTGCTCCTCTCTAGAAAGCGGATCGGAAACCGACGATCGCCACGGCGGTGATCGCCAAGCTGATCAAGATGTCGAGCGACACGAACATCGCCGCCAGTCTGGCGTTCAGCCCCTGTTCAACCGAGTAGAGCAGAGTGGAGAGAGGGGCGGGCATGAGCGGCAACAGGAAGGCTACCGCGCGCTCTGGTCCGCGGTAGGGCAGAACCAGGGCGATGAACAGGGCGAGGCCAAAGCCGATCCCGTACTTGTAGACAGCGTGCACGGCGAGCGTGCGCGCCTCGTCGCGCGAGAGATTCAGCTCGAGGTGCATGCCGAGCGAAAGTAACATGAGCGGGGAGTTGATCCGCGCCAACGCCTCGAGAAACGATCCCACGATCCCGCCGGGCTCCAGGCCCGTGGCAGCCAATACAAGCGCGATCCAGCATGCGTGTAGTGGAAGGAACGTTGCCAGTGCCCTTGCGACCCGCGCGATGTCGAACTGGCCCTGCGTCGAGTAGCGGAACGACAAATAGTAGGCCATCCCAAAGATCGCGACTGCGTTGCCCAGGTCCGCGATCGCCAGCGCGCGGAGGCCATCCACGCCGTACGCAGCCTCGACAAACGGGTAGGCGAGCGAGCCCATAAAGCCGCACAGCGCGACGACAAAGGTGCCCCTGTCGGTGCGCGAGAGCCGCAGCGCGCGCGCCGGGACGAGGCCCAGCGTCCAGAGCGCCATCGGTGCGACGATAAAGAGCAGCGGGAGCGCCAGGGTGCGCCAGTCCAGGGCAGAGCCGGCGATCGCGAGCAGCGTCGTCGCTGGGAGCGTGACGTACAGCACGAGCCGGTTGAACGCTCGCGCCCCACGTTGCTCGACCACGCCCAGGCGGACAAGCAGGTAGCCGAGGACGACGAGCAGCAGGTTGACGACCACACTGGTTGGCACGTCCTGGTCGGACATGGGCTAGCCCTTTGCCTGCGATGCACGCACCGGCGCCCGGGATTCAGCTGCAGCACATTGTATCACCGTCTACAGGGCAGCACAAGCCGGGGCACGCGAGTCCCGTGAAACTTGACAATGCACGTGCTTTGGAGTATACTGATTTTTGTCTGGATGGGGCTGTAGCGCAGCTGGGAGCGCGCATCAATCGCACTGATGAGGTCAGGGGTTCGAATCCCCTCAGCTCCACTGAGGTATGGTTTCTGCGTGGGGAAGGTCCCCTTGCGGAGGGGGGCGTACCTCTCGTACAATTAGATGGGGCTGTAGCGCAGCTGGGAGCGCATCTCAATGGCATTGAGAGGGTCAGGGGTTCGAATCCCCTCAGCTCCACCAGGGAAGAGGTCGCCTATGTGTACGTATTGTGTCATAGGCGATTCCTGTTTCAGGTCATAGAGCGTGTTTGGCGCGAGCCAGACACGAGGACAAAGCGACGAACAGGAGCAGTAGGCCATCCCCGCAGAGAGCCGCGACGCGGTGGGAGCGCGGCAGGGCGCCCTCGGGGAGCGCCAAGAGGCCGAACTCGCCTGGGAGCTGCGCCGCTCAAGCCCACTGGCATAGGCGGCGCCGGCAGCCGCCGTTATCGGCGTGAAGCGGAAGCGGGTCTCGTCGGCCCGCCTCAAGCAGGGTGGTACCGCGGAGCATCCCCTTCGTCCCTGAGGCGAAGGGGGCTTTTCTTTGTGGGGTGGCGACGCTTTGACAGGTGGCAGGTCTGTCGCAATCGGTCTGCGGTTGGTCTATGGCACGGGTTGACTACTATGGGCTGCTGGGCGTGCCGCCGCGCGCCAGCCAAGCCGAGATCCGGACAGCATACCGCCGCCTGGCGCGGCGCCTCCATCCTGACGCCAACCCGCCCGCAGGGGACGATGCGGCGGCGAACCGGCGCATGGCGACGCTGAACGAGGCGTATGGGGTGCTCTCTGACCCTACGCGGCGCGCGCAGTATGACCTGCAGCGGCAACGATGGGCGGACCTGCAGCGCCGCCGAGCGCGCGCACCGGCGGTGAGGGACCCTGTATCGCAGCCCGCACGCGACGCCGCTCCGCGCGCACCGGCACGCCTGGTGTTCTGCCCCTCGGCCGACCTGCAAGTCGGGCGCGCGTTTGCGAGCATGGCGATGCTCGGCCTCGGCGTGTTCGGCGCGTACGTGGTCTTGACGCGCGGAGCGCTGATCGGCGCCGCGCTGACCGGCGCAGGGCTGATCGGCGCCGCGCTGACTGGGCTGGCGGCGCTGCCCTACTTTGCGGGGTACCTGGAGCTGACGGGCGAGGCCCTGTTGGCTCACGCGACCTTTGGCCTTCTGGCGGCGCGCGTGTACCGCCTGGACGAGATCTGCGAGGTGCACTGGCGACCTCGCTGGGGGCGGCGTAGGGCGGGGGTGCGGATCCTGATCGACTACTATCGCCGCGACAAAGCGGGACGGCTGGACGTGGACCGGTACGACAGCGCCTGGTTGATGGCAGTGGATGACCCGAGCGCGCTCTATCGCGCGCTGCACGGGCGAGCCACGGGCCGCAAGCACGCACACACGCGTCCCACGTGGGCTGCGGTCGTGGTGGGCGGCAGGGACGCGATCGCGATAGTGGTCGCCCTGATCTGCGTTACGGTGGTCGCCATCCTGTGGGCCGGTACCTGGACGTAGCGCGCAGATACGAGATGGAGGAAGAGATGACAGACAAGTACGTGCCCGCCGAGATCGAACCCAAGTGGCAGCGCTGGTGGGAGGAGGAGGGGCTGTACCGCTCGGACGTTGACCCGACCAAGCGCAAGTACTATGCCCTGACGATGCTGCCCTATCCGAGCGGCGATCTGCACATCGGGCACTGGTACGCGATGTCGCCGTCCGATGCCCGTGCACGCTACCTCCGCATGCGGGGCTACAACGTGCTGTTCCCCATGGGATTCGACGCCTTCGGCCTGCCTGCCGAGAACGCCGCGATCCAGCGGGGGATCCATCCACGCACGTGGACGATGAGCAACGTCGAGAACATGCGCAAGCAGCTGCGGTCGATGGGCGCCATGTTCGACTGGCGGCGCGAGGCAGTGACCTGCCTGCCGGGCTACTATCGCTGGTCGCAGTGGTTCTTTCTGAGGATGTACGAGATGGGCCTCGCGTACCGCGCGTTCGCGCCGGTGGACTTTTGCCCCCACTGCAACACGACCCTGGCACGCGAGCAGGTGTGGGGCGAAGACCGGCACTGCGAGCGGTGCGGCACAGCAGTGATCAAGAAGGAACTGAACCAGTGGTTTTTCCGGATCACGGCGTACGCCGACGAGCTGCTTGACTTTAGCCAGATCGACTGGCCCGACCGGGTCAAGACCATGCAGGAGAACTGGATCGGACGCAGCGAAGGGGCACAGGTCACGTTCCTAGCCGAGAGCGGCGAGGCGTTCGAGATCTTTACGACGCGGCCCGATACGTTGTGGGGGGCGACGTTCATGGTCCTGGCGCCGGAGCACCCACTCGTCGACGCGCTGACCACGGAAGAGCAGCGCGAGGCGGTGCAGGCCTACAAGTTCCAGGCGGCGCGCCAGAGCGAGATCGAACGCGTGGCTGTGGACAGGGAAAAGACGGGTGTCTTTATCGGCGCATTCGCGATCAATCCCGTCAACGGGGCCCGGATCCCGATCTGGATCGCCGACTATGTCATGATGACGTACGGCACGGGCGCGATCATGGCGGTGCCGGCACACGACGAACGTGACTTTGACTTTGCGATCAAGTTCGGGCTACCCATCATCCCGGTCATCGACCGGACCGACGGCGCCGCCAAGAGCATCGTCTACCCGGGCGCAGTAAGCGACCTGGGGGCGCTGGCGCGCGCACTCGCCCAGGCGGGCATTGCCGTCGACCGCAAGCCGGTTGAGGGGGGCGGCGAGGGGCTGTATGTGACCCTCGAGGGCAGAGCGCAGTGCGAAGCGTACCTAGTGCTGGTCTCGGGGACTGTCACACCCGGGCACTGGGTTGAGGTGGTGGGCGGGCGGTGGGCGTTCGCCTTCCCGGACGGCATCGTCGAGTTCGGCTCGGTGGAAGCGGACCAGCTGATCCTGGCGCGCTGCAAGGCTACCTCCGAGTGGGCAAGGCCCTTCCGGACCACGATGGAGATGCTGTCCAGCAAGCCGTTCTACGAGGACGTGCTCTTTCACGCCGAGTACGGGACGATGATCAACTCGAACGAGTTCTCTGGGACCCCGGGCGACGTCGCCAAGCACAAAGTCACAGAGTGGCTGCACGAGCGCGGGGTGGGATCATTCGCCGTCAACTATCGCTTGCACGACTGGCTGATCTCGCGCCAGCGCTACTGGGGGACCCCGATCCCGATGGTCTACTGCGAGCAGTGTGGGGTCGTTCCTGTGCCCTATGCCGACCTGCCGGTGGTCCTGCCCGAGGATGCGGAAATACCCAAGTCTGGCGAGAACGCGCTCAAGTACCACGAAGGCTTTCTCAACACGACGTGTCCGCGATGTGGCGGTCCGGCGACGCGCGAGACGGATACGATGGACACGTTCATGTGCTCGTCCTGGTACCAGTACGCGTACCTAAGTCCATACTACAAAGAGGGGACGCCGGCGGCGGAGGACTCGATGCCCTTCGACCCGGCGGAGGGCGCATACTGGCTGCCGGTCGACCAGTACACGGGCGGGATCGAACACGCGACGATGCACCTGATCTACACCCGCTTTTTCACCAAGGCGATGCGCGACATGGGCATCGTCGATTTTGGCGAACCGATGCTCGCCTTGTACAACCAGGGGATGGTGCTGGGCGAGGACGGCGAAAAGATGAGCAAGAGCCGCGGCAACGTCATCGCGCCAGATGACCTCGTGCGGCAGTATGGGGCCGACGTGGTGCGTACGTATCTCATGTTCTTCGCACGTTGGGACCTGGGTGGCCCATGGGATAGCCAGGGGATCCGCGGGTCGCAGCGCTTTGTCGAGGACGTGTGGAACCTAGTCGTGGAGCCCCTTCCGGCGGCGACGGGCGACGCGGCGCCAGAAGACGTGCGTGCGCTGCGGCGCATCGTCCACCAGTCGATCCAGAAGGTGACAGAGGACATCGAGGCCTTTGGGTTCAACACGGCGATCGCACAGCTCATGACGCTGCGCAATGCGCTCAAGGCGGCGAAAGAGACGCCCGTGGCGCGCTCTCCGGCATGGGACGAGGCGATCGAGGCCTTGCTGCTGCTCTCCGCGCCCTTTACGCCGCACATCGCCGAGGAGCTCTGGCGCCGGATCGGCAGGGAGAGCAGCATCCACCTGCAGTCGTGGCCGGAGTGGGATCCAGAGATCGCGGCAGAGGAGCTGATCACGCTGATCGTCCAGGTCAACGGCAGGGTGCGCGACCGGATCGAGGTTCCCGCCGGGATCGACGATGCCGAAGCTGAGCGCCTCGCATTGGCGAGCGATGGCGTACAGCGGCACGCCGCTGGGAAGCGGATCGTCAAGGTGGTCGTCGTCCCCGGGCGGCTGGTGAACGTCGTCGCCCGGTAGACGTCCAGCGCGCCCGGGGTGGGCGCGCGCGCACACTGACGCGCTCGCTGTGTAGCTGCCCGTCCCCGGCTAGGGGACGGGCAGCTGTCGTGTGACCTGTTACAGGATCAGCATCGCATCGCCAAAGCTGTAGAAGCGGTAGCCCTCGCGCACAGCCTCTTTGTACGCGGCAAGGATCAGGTCCCGATCGGCGAACGCGCTGACGAGCATCAGGAGGCTGGAGCGCGGGAGGTGAAAGTTGGTGATCAGGGCGTCGACGACGCGGAAGGCGAAGCCGGGGTAGATAAAGAGGTCGGTTGGCCCGCTGAAGGCGCGCACGGTCTGCCAAGCGCATGCCTGCGCGGAGCCCTCCTGTGCGTCTGGCGCGCACGCGACGAGCTGTGCGGCAGTCTCGAGCACGCGCACGCTGGTCGTGCCCACGGCGACGATGCGCCGTCCCTCCAGCCTGGCTTGGTTGACCTGGCGCGCGACGTCGGGGCTGAGTGCGCATCGCTCGGTGTGGATCTTGTGGTCCTCCACGCGCTCGCTCTCCACGGGGCGGAAGGTGTCCAAGCCGATGTCCAGCTCGACGAACGCCATCTGCACGCCCTGCCGGCGCAGCGCGATCAGGAGCTCGGGCGTAAAGTGCAGCCCGGCAGTCGGGGCAGCCACCGAGCCCTGGCGGCGCGCGTACACGGTCTGGTAGCGCTCGGGGTCTGAGAGCGGCGTGTGGACGTACGGGGGCAGCGGGACCAGACCCAGCTCGTCGAGCAGGTCGTCGATGGGGCGTTGCCACCGGATCACGCGCGCCCCAGATGAGGTCCAGTCGACGACGTCGCCCAAGGCGACCGGCGCAGCGCCGGGGTCGTCGGGAGAGAGAAGGGCGAGGCGCGTCCCGACGGGGGTCTTGCGCCCGCGGACGAGCGCCTCCCAGGTGCGCGCGTCGCGACGCACGAGGAGCAGGAGCTCGACCTTGCCGCCGGTGGGCAGCTTGCGGGCGGAGAGCCGCGCGGGCAGTACGCGGCTTTCGTTGGCGACCAACAGGTCGCCCGGGCGCAGGTACTCGCCGACATCGCGGAAGATGCGATGCGTCAGCGTCCTCGTCGCGCGATCGACGACGAGCAAGCGCGAGCTATCCCTCGGTTCGACCGGTGTCTGGGCAATGTAGGACGCGGGCAGGGCATAGTCAAAGGCGGACGTCTTCACGCTACGGTCGTGCTATTCCTTTCGCCCGCCGGTCCAGATCGCAGAGATGATCAGCGCGAGCCCACCCAGGTTCACTAGCCCCAACAGGAACAGGACAGTGCTCCGGATGGCATAGTAGTTCGCCCCGACACGGGGTGTGAATCGCCGCATGACGGGTTGCTCGGTGAACGCCCAGCCCACTGAGCAGCAGCTCAGGAGGAACATCAGGAAGAACCCGAGCGCGCCCAGCAGCGCAACACGCGACCGGCCCCCACGCACGTAGGCGATGATCGACGTGACGAGGCCTACCAGGACGGCGAGCAGGGTCAGGACCCCGCCAACCGTCGAGAGTGTCCCCATCCAGTGCATTTGCATCACGTGTGTCCTCCGTTCTGTCTGTCCTCATCCGTGTCGCCATTATACACCAGGGCGTGGGCGGCTACAAGTGATGCGGCGACGCTAGGATCAGAGTTGTCCTCCCAGGGTGGGTGTGTTAGAATGGCGGGGCGTAGCCCGCACGTGTGGGTCGGCGCGTGGCGTGGGCGGCACGATACCCCGCACAACCAGGGGAAGCGGCACGAGCAGAGGACGTTGTGATGAGTAGGTTGCGGCGGTTCGGATACCGGTGCCTGCGCCTGTGGTGGGGCCTCAGGCGCCCAGTGACGGTTGGGGTGCGCGTGGTGCTGATCCGGGACGAGCACGTGCTGCTGGTCAAGCACACGTACCAGGACGCGTGGTACGTGCCGGGCGGCGGGGTGCAGCGCGGCGAGACGCTGGTCCAGGCAGCACGGCGCGAAGCAAAGGAGGAAGTGGGCGCGACCCTCGGCACACTCTGGCTGCTGGGCGTGTACACGAACCTGTACGAAGGCAAGAGCGACCACGTCGCGGTGTTTGTGTGCACTGACTACACCCTCTCGGGCCGCACGGACGGCGAGATCGAGCGCTTTGCGTTCTATGCGCTCGACGCGCTGCCGGCAGGCACATCGCCCGGCACTCGTCGCCGCCTAGAAGAGTTCGCCGCCGGCGGGGGCGTGCACGTGGGGGAGTGGTGAGCGTGGCGGACTGGCGTGCTCTACCTGTCCGGTTGGCAGCCTGGCACCGGAGGTGGCCCCGCACGGTGCGTTGGCTGCTGCCGCTGGTCTGGATGGCGCTGATCTATCTCGTCTCGGCGCAGCCGACGCTGCCTCACGCGCCCAGTGCAGTGTGGGACGTGCTCCTCAAAAAGGGTGCGCACGTGCTCGAGTATGCGATCCTGACGCTGCTGATCTGGCAGGCGGCGGGATGCTCGCGGATCGGCGTGGCGTGGGTGGCGGCAGTGGCATACGCGGCGTCAGACGAGTTCCACCAGACTTTCGTGCCGGGCCGAAATGGTACCCCGGTGGACGTGCTCGTGGATGCCGTGGGCGCTACGGCTGCAGCGATCGCGATTTGGCGATGGTCTAGACGTCCATCGTAGCGCCGTCATCCGTGCCGTCCGGCGGCGCGGCGCTGGGGGCTGTGCCGGGATCCTCCCCCCGCAGGGCCTCGATCGCGATCGGGCCAAAGAGCGTTTCCTGGTGGGCGGTCACACGCTTGGTCCGGATCATCTCGAGGATGGCGAGCAGGGTGACGATCAGCTCCAGGCGCGAGTGACCTTGCCGGAGCAGTTCGGTGAAGCGCACGCGACCGCGCGCGCGGAGGACCGTGCCGATGTGGTCGATCCGCTCGCTGATCGTCACGGCGTAGGGCACGATGAGCGCGTCGTCCGTCGCTACGGTCTCATCCTCGAGCAGGCTGCGCAAGGCGTCGATCAGGTCATCGAGGGAAGTGTTCTCAAGGTCGAGGCGCGGTTCGATGCGCGTGGTCCGGGCGCCAGGGAGCGCGCGCAGGTACATGTGCAAGCCTGCCTCGTCGCGGTCGCGCAGCGTCATGGCGACCTGCTTGAAGCGCCGGTACTCGCGGAGCTGGCGCACCAGATCTACGCCCACATCTTCTTCCTCATCCGCGTCGGTGCGCGGCGGCTGTGGCAGAAGGGCACGTGACTTGATCACCAGCAGGCGCGCGGCGATGGCGACGAACTGGGCGAGTTCGCCCGGTTGCCGCTCCTCAACCAGGCGCAGGTAGGCGAGGTACTGGTCTGTGACCTTGGCGAGTGAGATCTCGGTGATGTCCATCTGTTCCTGCTCGATCAGCTGCAGGAGCAGGTCGAGCGGTCCGGCAAAGACTTCCAGCTCGACGCGGTAGGCGGTAGGTCGTTCCATCGTTCCTCAGACTATAAGGTTCATGAAGCGTTGGCCTCGCTCGGCCATGCGCCGCAGGATCTCGCAGGTCTCGGCAGGCGTGGTTCCGGCGATGCGTTCCACGCGGCAGCCGGCGACGATCAACGCGCGTTCGACGTCCATGCCGATGCCGCTCGTGTTGCCCACGATGGTGACATAGCGTGCGAGGCGCGCCTCGGCGAGCGAGAAGCCGTGTGTGGGACGGAAACGGGCAATGTACGGCTGGGCGCCCTGCCACTCCTCGCTGGCCCAACCCGCGCCAGATCCCCAGAAGAGCATGTAGTGGGCGAGCGGCAGCGGCGTGTGCTCGACCACCCGCTGAGCCTGCATCGTCTTGATCTGGTCGAGCAGCATGTTCTTCCAGACCTTGCCGGCGAGCCACTGGTAGCCGGGTGACTGGGTGTCCACCAGCTCCTGCTTGCCCTTGACGGCGTCGATGGGCAGGTTCAGCTCCTGCAGCAACCAGGCGAGCAGGTGAGCCGTGTTGGCGATCTGCGCTGCGGTGGGCACGACCTCGGTAAAGTTGCCTGCCACCCCGATGCTGATGCTGACCGGGTCCCACTGCTGTACGTGGTAACAGGCTGCGGTTAGCTCGTTGGTGCGCTGCACGCGGCCCTGGGCGTCGATGAAAAAGTGATACCCGATCCCGGGCCACTTCATGTGGTCGACGTGGAAACGCGCGACCTCGGCAGCGGTGACTGTGGGCGAGACCGCCGTGTGGGTGACGGTCAGGACCTGCACGCCTGACAACGAGCGCTGCGGGTATTCGTTCACTGGGTCACGCACGAGCTGGTAGACCGTGTTGCCCCAGGCGGGACGGACGACCTCTGTGATGGTCTGCGGGGCTGTTCCGGGCTCGCAGGCCTCCAGCTCTTTCTCCAGCTCTGCGATCCGGCGCTTCAAGGCCTCTCGCTCCTGCTGGAGCGCCGATACCTGCTGTTCCAGGGCACTGGCACGCTCTCGCAGCGGGACGACCTCGCTCTCGAGAGCGCTCACCTGTTCCTGCAGCTGGTGGACCTGCTGCTCCGTCTCGCTGACCTGATCCCGCGCCTGGTTGAGTTCAGCCTGAAGCTCCGCCAGCTGCGCGCGCAGGCGCAAGACCTCAGCGCCCGCGTCGCGGAGTGTGATCGCGCCAGTCCAATCCTGCTGGAGGACCATCCGCTCAAAGTACTGGGTGCGGAGCCCGGCTTCCACGACCTCGTCCGATACAGGCTTGCCGATCCAGGTCTCGCCGATCCGCAGGTAAAAGTCGAGGAAGCCGCCCTGCACGGTGTGCCCGTCGATGCGACGAGGCGGCGCCATCTCGCGCCAGACGTACTCGTTGTCCATCGCGGCGCGAAAGTCGTCGTACACGCCGCCCTTGCCGACGATGTACCACTGGTCGTACTTGGGCCACCGGTAAAGGACCAGCGCCCGGATCTGCTGGTGGCCCAGCGTGCTGTTCCAGGCATGGATCTCGCGATAGGCGTTCCGTACCCAGCCTCGATTCGCGTTCTCCCACGGGTCGTTCTGGTCGGTCTCGGTGATATAGACCGGCAGGTGTCGCAGGGCAGGGGGGATCGCAGACATAAAGTCCTGGTATGCGCGAAAGTTGTAGTGGCGATTGTGAAAGGGCGGGTTCATCTTTTGCCCGCTGAATACGAGGTTGGGGTCGGTGCCGTGGGTGTAGGTATGCAGCGCGACGGCGCCGATCCGGGCGCCGAGCGCGAGGATGGCGTCGATCGCGTCGCCAAAGTAGCGGACCCAGTCGCCGCTCTCGTTGCTTGCGTAGGTCGTGGCGGCGTTCCACGGCGCCACGGGCCCGATCGCCACCTGGTCCTGATCGTGTCCGGCTAGGGCATGGATCCGCTCCCAGCACTTGGCATAGCAGCGCGCATACTGCTCCGGCGCGATGGGCTGCCCCTCTGGACGCTCCTGCTGGTGGTTCATCTCGTTGCCGATCACCCAGACGTGGCAGCCCGGACTGGCGGCGACAAAGTTGGCGACCCGTTGGGCAAAGGCGTCGTAGTGCTGTGGGAGGGGGATGGTGCCTGCTGCGCCGTAGCCGTGGTTCAGCCGCGCGATGGCGCCGTAACCGCGGTCCGTCCAGGGGCGATAGTCGTGCCCGCTGCGGTTGTTGGGGTCTCGCCCCAGCTCGTGTGTGAAGACGATCCAGCCACGCCGGCCCTTTTCAGCCATCAGCCACTCGCCGCCGGGCTCGTGCAGGCCAAAGATGTACCTGGGAAATGCTGCTGCGTCCGCCATTGTCCCCCCCTTGATGTGGACGAGTGGTCCCACACTGCTCCCATTATACCGCAGTTATGTCATGAAGGCAAGGACCAGCGGGCAGCGGTGGGGGAACTGCGTCCGGGGACGTGCGCGGCGATATGGCACGCCGGGGTCGGGGCGCGAGCCAGTGGAGTGCTTGTGTGGCGCCTCAGGTGGGTGCAGCGATGCCCTGTCACTCCGCCAGGAGCTGCTCCAGCAGGTTCGCCGCCTCGCCAACCGTGTCCACCACGTGCAGCATGGCGACGTGGCGCGGTTCGACCTGCGTCTCTCGCTCCAGGTCCGCGAGCACACGCCGCCAGTGCGGCCCAACCAGGATGCAGGGACGGGCGGCGACCCCGATGGCGAGCAGGTTCCACACCAGGAACAGCTCGAGCAGCGTCCCGATGCCGCCATCGAGGACCACGTAGCCGTCGCCCCGTTCGATCAGGAGGCGCAGCCGGGCGAGCAGGTCGGGTGCGTGGATGGCATCCGTGAGGTAGGGATTGCCTCCGCTGCGCGCACCGTCGAACGCTGCGCAGGTGACGCCGAGCGCCGCGCCGCCTGCCTCGACGGCGCCGCGACTGACGGCTTCCATCGTGCCAGAGTAGCCGCCGTTGGCGACGCGGCAGCCTGCCTGAGCCAGCAGCCGGCCCAAGAGCCTTGCTTCCTCGTAGCGCGCGGCGCCAGGGAGGGGTTGTGCGCTGCCGAACACAGTGACGGTGTGCATTGTCACGTCCTTTGGCGGTTCACCTACCAGACCACTGGCGGGCGGATCGCGCGCGAACGGATCTGGGTCAGGGGCGGATCAGGACTTTCATGCGGCGGGGATCGTCCTGGATCGCCGTAAAAGCCCGCGCTGCCTCGGAAAGCGGCAGGCGATGCGAGATCAGGGGCTCGACCTGCACCACGCCGCCGCGAAGCAGCCGGATCGCTTCCTGGAACGTGTAGCATGTGGCAAAGCTGCCGATCACGCGCCAATCGTTGCGAAAGACCTGGTAGGGGGAGACGCGGACCTGAGCGTCGGCTGGGCAGACCCCAAACACGAACATCGTGCCGCGCGGCGCCAAATAGTCAAACGCGCGCTCGACCACCGCAGGCACGCCGGTCGCGTCGATGCAAAAGTCATAGCCCCGCGGCGCAAGCGCGCGCAGAGCACGGTCCTGGTTCTCGTCCGCAAGCACGGTGTGCGTCGCGCCAAGCGTGCGTGCGAGCGCCAATCGCTCGGGGACGCGATCCACGACCACCAAACGCGCTGCACCGCTGTGCCACAGCATTTGCGCGAGCAGGCAGCCCATCGGCCCGGCGCCGAACAGGAGGACGTCGTCGCCCAGCCTGGGTCGGGCGCGCTGCATGCCATAGATCACGCAGGACAGGGGCTCGATGAAGGCCCCCTGCTCGAAGGGGAGGTCGCCGATCTGATAGACCACGTCGCGTGGGGCCAGCACGTACTCTGCAAAGGCGCCGTCGGTGTTGACGCCGACCGCACGCAGGTTGAGACACTGGTTGTGCATCTCGCGTCGACAGTAGTCGCAGGTGTGACAAAAGATGTTGGGGTCGGCGGCGACGCGCTCTCCAACCGCCAGGTCCTCGACCCCGGCGCCGAGGCCAGCTACCGTTCCACAGAACTCGTGCCCGGGGATGATCGGGTACGGCGTCGGGGCGAACTCGCCGTCGACGATGTGAATGTCGGTGCCGCAGATGCCGCAG
>JAFGIE010000074.1 GCA_016929775.1 Anaerolineae bacterium | reverse complement strand
TACAGGATGAAGGCCTGGCGGTTCGCCTCCCAGTGGCTCTTGAGCCCCCGCGCCTGGACCAGCTGCCCGTTCAGATAGGACAGCCCGCGCTCGAGGGCGCCAGCGTCGACCTCAAAGCCCGCATCCCGCGCCTTTGCCATGGCAAACACGACGTAGGCAGTGATGTAGGGGCTGCTCTCCCACGACTCGCGCCACCAACCCCAGCCACCGTCGTCCCGCTGCTGGAGGTACAGCTTGTCCAGCCCCTCCTGTACCAGGTCCGGCAGCTTGTCCTCCAGCTCGGGATCGTCGATCCCCAGCGCGCGCAGCGCGCGATAGGTGAGCACGTTGGGTAGGAAGCGCGAGACCGTCTGCTCGGTGCACTCGTACTCGAAATGCTCCAGGTAGTCGAGCCCCTCGCGCATGCCCGCCGCGAGCGACGGGTCGACCTGGATCGCCAGCTCGCCGCGCTGGTCGTCGTAGCGGGGCGGCAAGGCGACGACCTCGGTCCGCCCGCCCGCGTTGACGATCTGCCCGCCCGTACCCACGATGTCGGGCGCTGTGTAGCGGTAGACCAGCAGCGTGCTGTCCGCGCCGGCCGTCAGCCGCGGGCGTGCTGCATCGCTGTACGCGCCCGACACGGCGCCCATGATCACCTCCACGGCGCTCACATCCTCGGCTCGCACCCGCCAGGTGACCTTTACCTCGCCCCGCGCTGGCACGGACACGGTCTGGACCTCCGGGTCATACAGGGTCAGGCCCACGCTGCTCAACGAGACGTCGACCTCGCGATCGGCGTCCGTGTTGTTGCTCACCAGGGCGGAGAGATACGCCTCGTCGCCGACCACAAAGAAACGCGGCGTGACCGGGCGCACGAGCAGCGGCTTGGTGACGAGCAGTTCCACCGTCGCCTCGCCGACCACGGTTTCGGTCGTCGTCCCCACCCCGCGAAAGACCCACGTCGTCAGGTTGTCGGGCAACGTGATCTCGACCCGTCCGAGGCCCGCCTGATCTGTGCTCACGTCGGCGCGCCAGTACGCCGTGTCGGCGAACGTCTCCCGCAGCGTCACACCCTCGGGCGCGGCGGCACCCCCGCCCACCGCTTTCTCCACCGCGGCTTGGGGCGCGGTGGGCGCCGGCGGCGCGGCTTCCATCGCCGCCTCATCCCGCGCCAGGCCATACGTACGCAGCCCAACCGCCTCCTCTTCCTGCCCGGTCAGCAGGCGGTTGAGCGAGATCGCCAGCCCAGTGGCAGTCTGTATCTGCAGCGCGCGCCGTCCATAGAACGCCGCGCGGATCGCGTCAGGTTCGCGCGGCAGCAGCGAGAGGACCGCCTTGTCGACCAGGTCGAGCGAGAACCCGGCAGCGACGGGCTCCCCCGTGTAGTCGGTGGCGCGCACGTCAAAGGTGACCGTGTCGCCCGGCTCGGCTTGCGTGACGCTGGGCGTCAGCTCGACGTGCAGCGTCTGCGGCTCGGGGGTCACGGTCAGGGCGGCGTACCCCAGCTTGTAGCTCGCAGTCGGGTTGTCCACGTCCTTGCCCTTGACGATCACGGCAGAGACATAGATGTTGGGCGCGTAGCGGTCCTCGATCGGGAGGCGGTACACGGTGCTGTTGCTCTCGAGCAGGATCACCTCTTGGCGCAGGACGCCGCCCCGCTCGACTGTGATCCACGCCCAGTGGGCGCCTGAGAAGGGGGACGGGATCAAGATCTCGGCTGTGTCGCCCGGCACATAGGTGCCCCGATCGGGGATCAGGTCGATCCGATCCTCGTTCGTCCGCCGCCACGAGACGTACTCGCGCCCGCTCGCCCAGACGAAAATGCTCGATCGCGCTGCGGGCGCCTCGTCGACGGTCTCGGCGATCACGTGGTACGCGCCTCCCTCCGGCGGCGTAAAGGCATACCGCCCCTCCCCCTGCGCGCCGGTGGTCACCCTCCCCTCGGTGATCAGGGTGTCCTCGGTGGTCCACTCCCATCGCCCGCCGCCGACCTCGTTCTCGATCCAGAGGTTGACCCACTCGCGGCGGTACACGGACAGCTGGAGCGCCCGGTTCGGTTGGCGCTCGGCAGCCCAGTCCACCGTCAGCAGGTCGATCGCCATCTCGCGCTCCGCCCGCCCCACGTACTGCTGCGGCGCCAAGCCCACATAGGTCGCGCTGCGATGGACGATCGCCTCGCTGCGCCCCGAGATGACCTGTCCATCGGCGCCGCTCACCGTCGCCTCGACGGTCAACACGAGGCTCTGCTCGATCGGCTCGCCTTCCTCGTCGACCCACTCGCCAGGGAGGTCGATCACCAGGTTGCCCTCCCCGTCGGTGTTGCCCGCCCCGCTGAGCAGGACCAAGGGCGGAGGCGCGGGCTGCCACCAGCAGGTGCGGCAGACCCACGGATCGTCCGTGTCGCTAAAGCTGTAGCGGTCGAACGCGGGTGGGGCAAAGGTATAGATCTCGCCGATCACGTTCCACTGCACGGGCGCATCGCGCACCGGTCCGCCGTAAAAGTAACGCACGGCGACCGTGGCTCGACTTGCCTCGCCGCGCACGACCTCCGCGCGCTCTGGCGCGACGGTGACCTCGAACTCGGGCGCGCGATAGGCGGCGACCTGGAAGCGGTCCGCGAACCAGCGCTCGCCGACCTCGACCGAGATCGAGTAGTCGCCCAGCGCCGCGCCCTCGTCCAGGACGAGCTCGCCGCTGAAGGCGCCGAACGCGTCGAGGGACAGCCGCCGGTCGAGCACGAGCTCGCCTGCGGCGTCACGGATCGAGACCTGCACGGAAGAGATCGCCGGCATGTCGTACTGGGCATCCTCCTCCGCGCGCACGATGCCGCGGTAGTAGACGGTCTGCCCGGCGCGATAGATCGGCCGATCGGTGTAGACGTGCACCCGGTAGGGCTGGTACCCCTCGCCGCCAGAAAGGCCAAAGTCCCACGGCGAGATCCCGTATCCCCAATCCGTGGCGCCCAGCACAAAAGCTGGCTCGCCGACCACGAACACGCTCTCAAAGGCTTCCGTCCCCCGCGGGAAGCGCGCCAGTCCGTTCCTATCCGTGTGGACCACACCCCCCAGCAGCGTGCCGTCGCGCCACAGGTGGGCCCGCAGCGCGAGGTCCGGCACCGGGTCCCCGCTGTCCAGGTCAGTCGCCCAGACCAAGATCTCGGTAGCCGAAGACTTGACCGTCAGGTTGAGCGTCGAGACGATCAGAAAGTGCCGCTCGGGCCTGCGCTCGCCCTTGAGGTCGGGCGAGGTGAGATCGAGCAGGTAGATGCCGGGCGTCAGCCGCCCGCCGCCCTCGACCAGGTCGACGCGCGCCACCGCGCTCTCGTTGAGCGGGGCCTCGACGCGTTCCTGCCACGCACGGATCCGTTCGCGCGGCTGATAATCGTACCAGTTGCGCTGCGCGTCCAGGAACTCCTGCAGGCTGAGCCGGTAGAGCGCCAGGTCGAGGCGCTCCACGTTGACATAGCGCACAGTTACGCGCGCCGGGTCATTGGCGTTTGCGGTGCTCGTGCTCCCCGGCACCTGGAGCCACACCTCCGGATCCAGGGGCGCCGTGCGGAAGCGCACGGTCATGCGCTGTCCCGTGGTGTTCCCGTATGGATCGGCGATCTCGGGGCCGATCTCGACCTGGTAATCGGTCGACGGCTCCGCGCCAAAGTGGAGGTAGAACGCATAGTCCCACTCGCTGTAGTAGGTATAGACCTGTGTCGGCGAGAGGGGCGGCGTCCAGGTCAGGTTCGGCATCACCGTAGCCGGGTCGATGACGGTGTTGAACTCGATCCGGAAGCCCGTGTGGGGATCGGCGCTCTGCTCGCCGTCCTCGGGCATGGTGCCGACGATCTGCGGCAGCGGCGCGGTGACGATCTGCCACTCAAAGGGCGCGCGCATGCCCTCGCCGCCCGACGCGCTCTGCACGCCCGCCTCGATGCGGACCCGGTAGGTTGCGTCAAAGTCAAGCATCTGCGCGGGGCGGTAGACCAGCGTCTCGGTCAGGACCTCAAACGTTCCCTCGACCTGCCGTCCGGCGAGGCCCTCGCGCTCCATGCTGAACGCGGCGACCGCCGATGCGGCGTCGACTGGCTGGTTAAAGGTCACGCGGACCTCGGTATCGGGACCCACCGGGCGCGGGTTGTCGGCGGAAGGCGCCGTCCACACGACCTGGGGCGGAATCGTGCTAAAGGACCAGACATAGTCCTCGTCGAGCACGCCCCCGATCGTGTCGGTCAGCCCGGCGGCGACGCGCGCCACGTAGCGCGTCCCGCCCGCTAGCGGCTGATCGGGATGGAAGACATAGATCGAGGTATTGAGCCACTCTCCGCGCCCGGCGAGCGGCGGATCGAACGTCAGCGGGTCAGGAAGGCTTGCCTGCCCGGCGAGCGTGGTTAGGGGGACTACGGGACGGTTGAACATGACCGTCACGACGCTGTCCGCCTCGACGTCGGCGCTGTCGTGCGCCGGGATCACCTGGCTGACCTCGAGATACCCGACCGCGTCAAAGCGGAAGCGATAGGCGCCGCTCAGGATCGCGCCCGCGGTATCGCGCGCGCCCTGCCCCAGGTAGACGTGGTAGCTCGTCCCGCGCGCCAGGTCAGCGGGCAGGTAGCGCACGGTGCGCGCATCGGCCCACTGGAAGCGTCCCGCCAGCGCGGGTGAGACCTCGAACGCCTTCTCGACCGAGTCCTTGTCCATCGCCCGGTCAAAGACGACCTCGATCGCGCCATCCAACGCCAGCTCTTCGCCCGGCAGGGGACTGTGCTGCACGACCACGGGGGAAACCATGCCCTCGGGCACCCTCTGATCGGGCGGAAGGGGCGTCGGCGTGGGTCCCGGCGTCGGCGTCGCTGTGGGCGACGTCGCCGGCGGTACCGTCGGCGTGGGCGTCGGCGCCCTACCGCGCCCCAAGCAGGCAGTGGCCCCTGCACCGATCAACAACAGCGCGATCACGACGAGCGTGACGGTCTTGTATCGCATCGACGACCTCCTCTTGCACTGCGCGCGAGCTGCCCGACATGCCCAGCAGCCTCGCCTCGGACGCACACGAAAGCGGGCAGCCTGGAAAATGGCCCACCTCTAAGACGCGATCCGGCAGGCAATGGTTCCATTCGGCGCGTTGAGGGCAATCGCATTTGAATGCTGCAGAGGACCTGAGCGAGGTAGTCCTCGTCCCAACCTGCTTTGAGGCGCTTGCCCCGGATACTGCGCTTGGTCGATTGCTC
>JAFGIE010000073.1 GCA_016929775.1 Anaerolineae bacterium | reverse complement strand
GTGCGCAGCGCCCGCGCCACGAGCCAGTTATCCCAGGCCGCGCGGCCCAGGGCAAACGCTGGGATCTCGCCCCACACGTTGCCCGGGCTGGCGAAATAGTCGATGCCACAGGCGGCGTGCAGCTGCCCGCGCTCGTCGATGGCCTGTTGCAGCGTCTCGCGCCATTCGCCGCGGTAATCCAGCCGCGCGCCCTGCAGATCCACGTCCGTGCGTTGCCCGACCATCAGGAAGCGCTTCATACGGTCCGCGCACAGCGCCGCGGCGCGATGCAGCGGCCCCAGCACGATAATGTCGGCGTTGACGTAGCAAGTGAGCGGCGTCTCGCAGTGGGCGAACGCCGTCTCGAAGATGCTCGATAGCATCGGCGTGCCCTCGGGAGAGACGGCGATCTCGTACGCTGGGAGCCCCAGCTCTCGCGCCACGTCCGCTACGTTGCTGCCCGGCTCGTGCAGCAGAAGGACCTCGACGTCCATCTCCAGCCAGCTCCCGATGGCATTGCGCTGGATGGCGTCGTAGATGCCCTCGAACGGCCGGGGCACGGCGAAGAGCGTCAGGTCGTACACAGCAAATCCTCTCGCCCCTGTTGGCAGCAATAGCCCAATCCTTCCAGAAATCTTCCAATCTCGCCCGGCTCGTAGCCGAACTGTGCCGTGTTGGGCGCGTAGGCCTCGACGATCAGCGCCGGATGGTGTGCCCGCAGCGTCGCCCGCGCCCCCTCGAGGGCATAGCGCTCTGCACCCTCCAGGTCGAGCTTGACCAGCTGCGGCGCCAGGTTATAGCTGTCCAGTGTCGCGGCAAGCACGATCCAGGTCTTCCAATGCCCGAATCGCCGCGGCTCGCCCAGCGTGGAGAGGCCGCACGAACTCGCGGTCACCGGCGTCTTGAGCGTGCGCACATCGTCGTGCTCCCACAGGGCGACCTGGTAGGCAAGCAGCCGATCCGCCACACCGTTGAGTGCCGCCATCTCGCACAGCGCCCCGTAGGCCACGGGGTTGGGCTCGAAGGCCACGCAGCGGGCAGCAGGACGCTCGAGCAGCACCGGGATGCAAAACAGCCCCACGTGCGCCCCGCCGTCTATGAACAGCCCGTCGGTGACGTGCCCCAGCGCCCACTCGACGAGGCCATCGCCCAGCTCGCGCACCGGGCAGAGCTGCTCGGCGGTCTTATACCAGCGCATCTGGCCCCTCCCCGAAACGCACGTAACGGTCGCAGTTGAGCTTGCTCCCGTCGAGCCATCCCCACATATCCACCACGCACTTGCCCGATAGGTCCATGTCCTCTAGCTGGCGGTACTGCGCCCAGCAGGTCATCAGCACCAGCAGGTCGTTGCGGCGCACGAACGCGCCCAGATCGACGTTGCAGATCGCCGGGTCGTGCGCGTCGAGGCCGCCCAGGTGGGCCAGGGCATTGAACAGCGCCGCGCCCTGGCTTTCCTCTCGCAAGGCCACGCCGGGCTTGTAGGTCAGCCCGAGGACCCCCACGTGGGGATACTCGCCCATCAGCACCTCGACGAGGTCCGCCAGGCGGCCCAGCTCTCGCCCAGATGCGCGGCTGACGGCGTCGATGACCGGCGTCTCCATTCGCGCCTTGCGCCCGGCCGCAGCCAATGCCGCCGTATCGCGCGGGAAGCACGGCCCGCCCGGCCACGTGCCGGCGCCAAAGTAGCGTCTCCCGACGCGCGAATCGGCCCCGATCGCCGCCAACACGTCGCGCGCGTCGGCGCCGGGAATCGCCTGGCACAGCCAGGCCAGCTCGTTGGCCAGCGCCATCTTGGCCACGACCACGGCGTTGAGGCCGGTCTTGGTCACCTCCGCGCTCTCCAGGCTCATGCGGTGCACGGGCGGGTCATTGTCCACCAGGCTCTCGTAATAGGCCGCAGTGACGTCGCCCGCGCGCGCGTCGTGCTGCCCGATGACGACGTACTCCGGGCGGCGAAAGTCCTCGACGATCGAGCCCTGCCGGATGAACTCAGGGCTGTGGGTGAGCCCGAAATCCTCCCCCACGCGCAGCCCAGAGGCCTCCTCGATCGCCCGGCCCACGGCACGCGTCTGACCGGGCATGACGGTCGAGACGACGTTGACCACCTTGTAGTCGCCGCGCAGGCCCGGCGCCAGAGCGCGGGCCGCGGCCAGCACGTGCCTGGCGGAAAACGCGCCGGTGGGGACATTGGGCGTGCCGGTGACGATGCACACCAACTCGGCCAGGTGTGCGGCCGCCGCGTCGTCGGAGAGCAGCACCAGATCCTCGCGGTGGGCGCGCGCCAGCTCGTTCACGCCGGGCTCCAGGCGGTTCACGCGCCCCTGGCGGATATCCTCCAGCGCGCTCTCGTCGACGTCGGAGATGACGATCTCGTGGCCGCGCTGGGCGCTCCACAGCGCAAACGCCAGCCCCAGCCGTCCTGCCCCGCCGATGTAGGCGACTCTCATCGCTGCGCCTCCACCTGCCCGGCCCAACCCGGATGCGGCGCGAAGGCCAGACTATAACGCCAGGAGCGCGCGGTTCCGTCCGCACTGCGCCCGGCGGCCAGATGGCGGTATAGCGGCAGCTTATAGGGATCGAAGCCCATCACGTTGGCAGCTGCCAGATCTACCTCCAGGAGATCCTCGCCGGCCAGCAGGATCCCCGCCCGTACCGGATCCGGCGCCAGCGGGCCATTGCCTTCCCCGCCGATTACGCCGTCGACGATAGAGAAGGTGCGCCCCCGCCGTGCGTAGTTGAATGCCCCATAGACGTCCGCGACCATTCGCCAGGCGGTGTCGTTGCCGTACCAGTTGCCGGCGTCCAGAGCGCGCTTGCGCTCGTCGACCTTGAGGCCCAGGCGGCGCGTGGTGTGATTGTGCATCCAATAGATCGCCTGGTGCACTCGCTCCAGGGCCGGCGAGCGCGGAGCCAGCAAATGGTCGTACATCCAGCGCTCCAGGGCAATCAATGTGCGCTCCGGCAGGCTCAGCAATCCTTGGGGATACTGGTCGCCGTCCTCGTTTGGCGGTCCCAATCGATAATGCGGCAAGCAGTTCTTATCCGTGCAGATGCCAACCAGCCCCTTGAGATTCAGCGTGGCGCCCACCTTCTTGTGCGTTTTCAGCTTGGGCATCGAGATGACGAGATCGGCCTCCAGGACCGTGCGCGAGAGCGCGTACTCGTGGTGCCCGTCGCGATGGTGCGCCGCCAGGTCGCCGCGCCAGTAGCAGGCACCGTACATCCGATCGGGGGCCATGCCGGCGAAGGCGCTCTCATTGGCCGCGTCGACCATCACCGTCCCGCGCGGGTCCCCGAGCAGCGGCTCCAGTTGGGAGGCGAGATGCCTGCCTCTCGACCAGTAGGGCCGCAGGTCGAGCAGTTCCATCGCCCTGCCGTAAAGCTCGGCTACGCGCTCCAGGCCGGTGACGTCCATCAGCTCGCGCCAGCTGCAGTCGTACTGCGGCGCGTCAGCGACCAGGATGCGGCCTTCGCCGCGCAGCGCGATCCAGCAGTAATCGGCGATCGCTCGAATCAGCGATGGATGTGTGATTACCGCGTAGAGCTCCCCGCCGGCGGCGTGCCGGCCGGCCACGAAGTTCGGCTTGAGCACGACCGTCATGCCCGGCTTGAGGAGCTCGCCCAGGGGGTTCCACTCTGGCGTGCCAAAGCGCGCGCGATCCAGCCCGAGCATGTACAGCAGCCGCCGCACGCCGGCGTAGACAGGATTGTCCTCCCTGGAGAGCGCATCCACAAAGGGATATTCCGGGTGTGCTCTCGACGGAGAATAAGGCGTCGATTGCGGGTAGCGCGCCGGATAGACCAGCGCCATCGCAACGGGCGATCGCTCAGCCATCGGCATCCTCCCGCACCACGAGAGGCGCCTTGCCGCGACCGATGCGCTCGATGGTCAGAACGCGCTGCAGCTGCACTCGAAACCCGTCGAGCTTGCGCTCCAGCCCGGCCCGTATGCGGCGCGTATCCACGCTCCCGTTGCCTACGTAGCGTACGGTCACCGCCCCGGGCGCGCGCTGCACGAACTGCACCTCGCGCACGCCGTGGAGGGTGTTGTCGTGGAAATTGAGCGCGCTCACGTACACCCGCCGGCCGCCCGCCGCCTCCAGGTACTCCTGCGCCCGCCCCACGACGCGCCGCCACAGCTGGACCTGGCGCCCACACTCCGGACAGCCCCGTCCGGCCAACTCGGCCAGATCCCCGGTCCGGTAGCGCACGAACGGTGTGGCGTGCATGATGAACGACGTAGCCACGATCTCGCCCACTTGACCCGGCTCGGTCACCGGCTCGCCTTCCTCGTCGAGCAGTTCCGCGTAGCCGTACTGGGGCAGCACGTGGTAGGTATCGGCGCGCTCGCAATACCCGGCCAGCACCGCGCACTCGTAGTGGCCATAGTGGTCGAATACCCGCGCTCCGTAGACCTCGGCCATCAGCTGCTTCTGGAAGGGGTAGAGATTCTCGGATGCGCACAGCACTCCCTTCAGTGGGGGCAGCCGCCGACCCGTCTCGCGCAGCCACTGCGCGAAGGCATAGCCGCTGGAGGGATAGCAGCGCAGCCACTGGGGCCGGTAGCACAGCGCGCGCTCCCAGTATAGGGCCATCCACTCTGGCGTCAGGTGATAGGAGGAGCAGCGCAGCTCCTCGAGCTCGGGCACGTACTGCGTGTGGTCCGGCGTGTCGATCACGAGGCCGCGCAGCGTGAGCTGG
>JAFGIE010000072.1 GCA_016929775.1 Anaerolineae bacterium | reverse complement strand
TACATCGTGATGGACTATGTCGAGGGGCCCACGCTCGACAACTGGCTGAAGCGCCTGACCGAGGAGCACAAGATCGTCGCCCTGGAGGAGAGCCTGCGCATCGTGCGCCGGGTGGCGATGGCTGTGCATTACGCGCACGAGCGGGGCGTCCTGCACCGCGACATCAAGCCGGCGAACATTATCCTGCGCCCGATCGACCCGGCGCTGGAGGAGGCGGACGACCTGCCCTTCCAGCCCGTGCTGACCGACTTTGGCCTGGCTCACCTCGCCGAGGGGAGTGTACACACCCAGACGGGGATGGCGATGGGCACGCCGACGTACATGTCGCCCGAGCAGTGCCTGGGGACGGGGGTGGACCGGCGGACTGACGTCTATGCGCTCGGGATCCTGCTCTACGAGCTGAGCACGGGGTGCGTGCCCTTTGCGGTCAAGACGCTGACGGAGGCGATGCGTGCGCACACGCAGGAACCGCCTCCGCCGCCGCGCTCGGTCAACCCGAACCTGCCGGTCGAGGTGGAGGACGTGATCCTGCGTGCGCTGGCAAAGCGCAAGGAGGACCGCTACCCGACGGCGCGGGCGCTGGCGGATGCGATCCGGAGCGCGGTGGCGTCGATGCCGGCGGGGCTGGTGGTGACGCCGGTGCTGCCGAGTGGGGGAGGGGGCGACGCGGCGCCGGTGGCGGGGCCTGCGCCGGAGGTGGACACGGACGTGTCGGCGGCGCCGTTCCACGGGGATCTGACGGTCACGCTTGCGGACGGGAGCGAGCGACGGGTGGTGATGGAGGGCAAGCGGACGCTGACGGTCGGGCGGACGGGGGAGAACGACGTGGTGCTGGCGGACAGCAAGGTGTCGCGCAAGCACGCGCGGATCGACGTGGATGGGCCGGACCTGCTGGTGGTGGACCTGCACAGCACGAACGGGACGTACCTGGGCGACTCGCGACTGCTGCCCGGGGTTGCGGTCAAGTGGCCCGCGGGCGTGGCGCTGCACATCGGGGACTGCCTGGTCCGGATTGCGCCCGCTGTCCCCTCGGCGACGCCTCTGGGCCCGCCTGGGGGGACCGTGATCGACGCGCGCTCGCGGGCGAGTGCTGCCAGCCAGATCCACGTCTCGGCGACGGGCTTTGACCTGCAGGTCGAGGCGGGCGGGCGGGCGTCGACGACCTTTACGGCGCTGAACGCCGGGATGCGCGTCGACCACTTTGAGACCACGGTGGAGGGGGTTCCCCCGGCGTGGGTGGCCCAAGTGCCGCCCGTGGTCCGGCTGCTGCCCAACGACCGCCAGGAGCTGACGGTCGCCTTTGCGCCCCCGCGCAGCCCGCAGAGCTGGGCGGACGTCTATCCGGTCACGATCCGGGTCGCCGGGCAGACCGACCGATCGCAGGCAGTGTCGGTCAGCGGCGCGCTGCGGGTGTTGCCCTACTATGAGTGGACGCTTGGGCTGTACCCGCAGCGGCAGACCGGAAGTGGGGAGGGGACGTTCGAGGTGCGGCTGGAGAACCAGGGCAACGCCCCGCTCGAGGTGCAGCTCTCCGCCACAGATCCCGAGGTCAACTGCACGTACGCCTTTTCCCCGGCGCGCGTCACCGTGGCGCCCGCGAGCTGGGAGACCGTTCCCCTCGTCGTGCGGGCTCACCGTCCCCCGGCGGAGAACACGACGCCCACGTACGCGTTTACGGTTGTCGCGCGCGCGCCGCATGCCCCAGAGCCGGTCAAGCAGGCCCAGGGGCAGTGGGTACAGGTCGCGCCGCGCCCGCAGCCAACGCCTCGCGCGGCGGCTGCGCCCCAGTTGGAGGCGACGCTGCTGCCCGAGCGACATGCCTCGGTGGGCACGGCGACGTTCCATGTCGAGGTGACCAACCAGGGGAACGCCGATTGCGAGGTGACCGTCGAAGCGTCGGACCCGACGGGCGAGTGTGCGTTTGCCGTTGGCCCTGCGCAGGTGATCCTGCCCGCCGGGGGCAAGCGCTCGGTCACGGTCGAGGTCACGTCCAGGAAGATGGACCGGGACCGGGAACCGGCGTCGCACCCCTTTGTCGTGACCGTACGCGCGGTAGGCGTACCGGGCGTGGTGCGGGAGCTGCAGGGCGAGTGGGTGCAGCTGGTCAAGACGCGGTCCGTGTGGCCTCCCCTCCTGTTGATCGTGCTGGGCTGGGCGTTAGGCTGGGGGGTATGGGCCGCCACGGAGTCGTGGCAGTTTGCCACCGGAGCGATCATGGGCGTGATCGGCGGGCTCTTTACCGGGTGGGCCCTGCGGCTGGGGCGGCACAGCGGGCGTCCGGTGCTCGCGATGGTCTTTGGGTGGGGCATGATGTGGGGCATTGGCATGGGCGGGATCGCGATGGGTTTCGACCAGGGGGTCATCCAGAGCCTGACGGGGCTCACGTTCTTGTTTGGGGGTGTGTGCGCGCTGATCGGTCTGGGCGGCGGCGTGATCACCGCGGGCGTCCTGCCACTGGGTGCGTCGCGGACTGCCGTCTCCCTGGGCTGGACCCTCACCTGGGGAGCAGCGGGTCTCATCCTGATGGCGATGGTCTACGGGGGTGCGCCCTGGGTCGTCGGTGCCCTGTTCATCGGCGCAATCGGCGGCGCGATCGGGGGTGGGATCACGCTCTACCAGGTCCGCCACGCCAAACAAACCGAGATCGTCTGGGCAGTGCTTGTCGAAGGAAAGGAATGAACTCGTGGAGAACCTGGTTGGCAAAACGCTCGACAAAACCTACCGCATCGACCAGCTCCTGGGCAAGGGGGGCATGGGGGCGGTCTATCGGGCGCGGGACATCAACCTGAATCGCGATGTCGCGATCAAGGTCATGCACGCCCATTTCACCGACGATCCCTCCTTCCGGGCGCGGTTCCTGCAGGAAGCGCGTGCGGTCGCCGTGCTCGACCACCCGGGCATCGTGCAAGTCTATGCCTTTGGGCAAGACCTGGGACAGCTGTACATCGTGATGGACTTTTTGCCCGGGCAGACGCTGCACGACTGGCTCAAGCGCCTGGCGGCAGAGCGCAAGATCGTCGCCCTGGTCGAGAGCCTGCGCATCGTGCGGCGCGTTGCCTGGGCGCTGCACTATGCGCACGAAAAGGGGGTCTTGCATCGCGACATCAAGCCGGCGAACATCATGCTCAAGCCGACTGACCCGGCAATGCAGGAAGTGGGCGACCTGCCCTTCCATCCCGTGCTCACCGACTTTGGTTTGGCCAAGCTCGCCGAGGGCGGCGTGCAGACCCAGACGGGCACGACCATGGGCACGCCCAGCTACATGTCGCCCGAGCAGTGCATGGGCTACGAGCCCGATCGCCGCTCCGACATCTACGCCCTGGGGGTCCTGTTGTTCGAGCTGACCACGGGGCGCGTGCCGTTCGAAGCGCGCTCGCTGACCGAGGCGATCCGCATGCACACCCAGGATCCGCCGCCGCCGCCGCGCTCGATCAACCCTACGCTGCCGATCGAGGTCGAGAACATCATCTTGCGCGCCCTCGCCAAGCGCAAGGAGGACCGCTATGCGACCGCGCGCGAGCTGGCGGACGCGATCGACGAGGCTGTGGGGCGGGTGCCGGCGGAGCTGAGCGTCGCGCCGACGCAAATGGACCAGGACACCGGTCCCTATGCCAGCCTCATGACCCGTCTCGCGGCAGAGAGCGCTGTGCCCTCTGCGCCCGGGAGCGACGTCTGGGCTGCCGCGCCGCCAGCAGGTCAGGGCGGGGCGACGTTGGTCGTGGTCTCGCCCGATGGGCAGTCGCGCCGCATCCCGGTGGACGAACCGGGCTCGCTCTCTGTCGGGCGCACGCCAAGCAACGACATACAGCTCGTGGACACGGGCGTGTCGCGCCACCACGTGCGCATCGGGTACGATGGGCAGTCGTTCACGGTCACCGACCTCAACAGTACCAACGGGACCTACCTGGAGGACGCACGCCTGTTGCCCGGGATCGAGCACCCGTGGCCCACGGGCAGGGCGCTGCGGATCGGCGGTCACTGGCTCAAGTGCGAAGTCCAGGTCGAGATCGTACCCTCGATCCTCGGTGCTCCGGCGGCGCCTCAGCAGATGGCGCGTCCAGAGGTCACGCTCGAGCCCGAGGGCTTGAGCGTCGAGGCGGGGCAGCGCAGCGCCGCGCGGCTGCAGATCCAGAACCAGGGCGCGCAGGTCGACCACTTTTCGGTCGGCATCGACGGGATTCCCGCCCCGTGGGTCTCGCTGCCCCGCGAAGCGCTGCGTCTCACGCCGGGCGATGAGGGGATCGTGACCCTGACCTTCCATCCTCCGCGCGAAGCAAGCAGTACGGCAGGCACACACCCGTTCACCGTGCGCGTGCTCTCGCAGAACGACCCACGGCAGCAGTCAGAGGTGAGCGGCACGCTGCGCATCGGCCCGTTCCACGAGATCATGGCTGACCTCTCGCCACAGCAGATCAGCACCGGTCGCGCGCGGGTGACCGTGGTCAACCGGGGCAACACGCCGACCACGCTCGCGATCAGCGGCGACGACCCGGCGGAGGCCCTGATCATCCAGCCCGGCAGCACGCAGGTGGCCCTGCAGCCCGGACAGGAGCAGACTGTGCCCCTGGAGGCGCACACGCGCAAGCGGCGCCCGCTCGTGGGGACCACGCAGCGCTACCCGTTCGAGCTGTCCATTGCCTCCTCGATGGGGCAGGTACTCAAGCAAGCCGGGCAGTTGCTGGTCCGGCCCCTGATCCCGATCTGGGTTCTCTCGGTGCTCGGGCTCCTGGCGATGTTGATCTGCGCCGGCGCGGGCGTCTGGTGGAACTGGAACCGGCAGAACGTCGCCGCCACCGCGACCGCCGAGAGTGCGACTGCGATTGCCGCGATGACGCTCACCGCAGTGACCGACACGGATGGCGACGGGCTGAGCGATCTGGAGGAGGCGCGCCTGGGCACCGACCCGCTCAATCCGGACACCGATGGCGATACGCTCAAGGACGGCGAAGAGGGCGCGTACCGCACCAACCCGCTCGAGGCAGACACGGACGGCGATGGGCTGAACGACGGGGCCGAGATCGCATACAAGTCCGACCCGCTCGCGATCGACTCGGACGGCGACACGCTGCTCGATGGCGTCGAGGTGCACGAGATGGGCACCAGCCCGATCAACCCCGACACCGACGGCGATGGCTTGAACGACAAGGTCGATCCGGATCCAGGACAGCTGCCGACCCCGACCCCGACGCCGACCGATACGCCGACGCCGACGTTGACCCCGCTGCCGACCGACACCCCGACCGGGACCTACACCCCGGAACCGACCGGCACGCCGACCCCGACGCCGACGGCAACCTGGACGCCGACGCCGAAGCCCATGATCACCAAGCCGCCCGTCTTGATCGTGACCAGGCCGATCGTGATCACGGCGTTCCCGCTGCTCAGGAGGAACGTGGCCTTTATCTATCGCGCCGATGCCAGTGGGGCAGCGGACTATGAGGCGGCGATCGAGAAAGAGCTGGGCACTGTCGCCGTGACGACCATCCCTCTCAGCAAAGTGGCGACGACCGATTTCTCCAGCTATGCGGCGATCATCGTCGGGCCCGACTCGGGTTCTAGTTCTTCGTGGGGCGATGCGGGCGCCGTGAACCAGGTCAAGAACGCTGGCAAGCCAGTGCTGGGCATGGGCGACGGTGGGTACGCGTTCTTTGGCAAGATCGGCCTGTTTATCGGCTACCCGAACGCCGGGCACAACGCGCATGACCGGTTTTACGTGCTCAACCCATCGGCCAACATCTACAAGGAGCCCAACGCGGTCTCGATCCCAGGCGACCGGCGGTTGCAGGTGTACACCACCGCAGCCGACTCTGTCGTGCTCCTCGACAAGAATCGGCCCAGCAGCGTCACCCTCCTGGGACAGGTCGTGGGCAGCTCGCAGTACTACCTGCTCGCGGCACAGACGGACAAGTATGTGCTGTGGGGCTTTAACCAGGGCGCGAAGCAGCTGACCACAGCGGGCAGCGACCTGCTGGCGAACCTGGTGAGCTATTTGCTCTCGCAGTAGCTGCGCAGCGCATCCCCTGCCCTGGCAAGGTGTGCCTCCCAAGGTGCGGAGGTCACACTTGTTACCCGCTGCGCCATCAGGGCACACAGGTCTTGCGCGCGGGCCTGGCGCCGCAGGCGGTGGGGTGCAGACCGCGGGCGACCGTCTCGATCGATCACGACTTCCGGTGTCGCGTCAGGGCTTTTGGCGTGTTCGGATGGAACGTGCTATAATCCCCGAGTTTATCCGGTGAAAAAGGGGATAGGTAGATGACTGTGACTGTAGAACAGCCTGTAGAGCGAGAACGTGCTGAGCGGCGGACGTTAGCCGGGTATCTGGGGCTGGCGGCCCTCGGTTTTGCCATGGGGTTGCCGGGCGTGTCTGGAAGCGCGATGGCGTTGATCCTGGGGATCTATGAGGAACTGGTCGATGCGGCCCGCGCCGTGCTGGACCCCCAGGTGATCAAGCTCTTGATACGCTTCAAGATCAAACAGGCGTTGGACCTCGTGCCTTGGAAGGTGGTGTTGTCTGTCACTTCAGGCATTGGGTTGGCCCTTCTTACCACGCCCTATTTGTTCAAGTGGGTGCTCGAGACCTACCCATCGTTGATCTGGGCGTTCTTCTTTGGCCTGGTGCTGGCTTCCGTTTTCACCGTCGGCAAGCGGATCAAGACTTGGAGCGTGGCGCGGGTCCTGAGCGTCCTGGTGGGTGCGGCAGGCGCGTATGCGTTCGTTGGGTTGGTGCCGGTCGAGACGCCGAACACGTGGTGGTTTCTGTTCTTGACCGGGTTTCTGACAATGTGTGCCATGGTTCTGCCGGGCGTATCGGGTTCCTTTGTCCTGATCTTGCTGGGCAAGTACCACTATTTGTTGTCGGCGGTCACCAGCCGGGATGTGGTCTCCTTGCTGCTGGTCACTGCCGGTGCTGGGGTAGGCGGCGCCAGCTTTGCTCAGGTACTGAGCTGGCTTTTCAAGCACTATCACGACATGACCGTGGCTCTGCTGACCGGGATGCTTCTAGGGTCGTTGCGCAAGGTGTGGCCCTGGAAAGAGACGGTCGAGTTTATGCTGGACAGACACGGGGACCAGGTTCCGGTCGCGCAGGTCAATGTCTGGCCGGCGGCTTTGACCTGGGACGTTTTCCTGGCTGTCTTGTTGGCTGTCGTAGGTTTCGCCCTCGTTGCAGGCCTGACGGTCTGGGCAACGCGGAAGGGCAAGGCTGAGCACGGATGAAAGGGCAAGCGGCGCCAGCGGACAGGGCGAGGACGGGGTCCGATGACGCGTCCGGCTATCACGTCATGGCTGCCGTCGGGGGGGAGGGGGAGCAAGCCCCGCTCTTGTCCCTAGCGCGTGCACTGGCGGGCGACCATGGCGCGGTGACGCTGGTGTGCGTCACCCGCGATGGCGAGCCGCCTGAGTGGCTCGCCGCGCCAGACCCAGAGGCAAGCCCCCCGGTCCACGTCCAGGTGCACGCGGACGACGAGCCTGGAGAGGGGATCGTGTCGGCGGTGGAGGACGCAGCCCCCGACGTGCTGCTTCTCGGCTGGACGGGCGAAGCGGGCTCTCGCCGCCACCTGCTCAGCCGCACCCTGGATCACGTGATCCGCTACGCGCCGTGCCACATCGTCGTCGCGCGCGTGGACGAGTGGGCTGAGGTGCGCCGCGTGCTGGTCCCCGCCGCCGGCGGGCCCAACGCCGCCACGGCGATCGATCTCGCCCTTCGCCTGTCGGCGGACGTCGAGGTGACGGCGCTGTATGTGGCGCGCCAGTCCACGGGCCGCCTTGGCGTTGCCGCCGGTCACGAGCAGCTGACCCGGATACTGGAGCCTTGGCAGGACGAGCGGCGCATCCAAGCGCGGGTCGTGCGCGCAGAGAGCATCATCGCGGGCATCCTCGACGCGGCGCAGGATGGGCACGACGCGCTGCTGGTCGGCGCGAGCAACGAGAGCTATGTCGATCGCAAGTTGTTTGGCGACGTGCCGCAGACCCTCGCCGCGCGCGCCTCGGTGCCCACGCTGATCGTCCGCCGCCGGGCGGGCCGCATCAAGTCCATCCTGCGCCGCGCCGAGCGCGCGCTGGCGGACGTGCAGGACATGATCACGGTCGCCGAGCGCATAGAGGCCTACCGCGAGATCCGGCGCGGCGCGCGCCCCGACATCGATTTCTTTGTCTTGATCGCCTTTGCCGCCGCGATCGCCAGCTTGGGGCTGGCGATCGACAGCGCCGCAGTGATCATTGGCGCCATGGTGATCGCCCCGCTCATGTCCGCCATCTTTGGGATCAGCCTCGGCGTGGTGCAGGGCGACGTGCGCTTGCTGTGGCGCGCCGCTGGCACGACTCTGCGCGGCGCCGCATTGGGGATCGCCGTGGGCCTCCTGGTTGGCCTGGTCTTCCCGCTCGAGGGGCCAACGCCTGAGATCCTGAGCCGCGCGCAGCCGACCCTAATCGATCTCATGATCGCGCTCTTGTCGGGCACCGCTGGCGCGTACGCGCAGTGTCGCCGCAATGCGTTGGGCGCGCTGGCAGGGGTAGCGATCGCCGTCGCGCTCGTGCCGCCCCTCGCCACCACCGGGCTCGGGGTCACGCTGGGCAGCGGCAGGATCGCGGGGGGCGCGTTGCTCCTCTTTCTCACCAACCTGAGCGCGATCACGGCGGCGGGCAGCGTCGTCTTTCTGCTCTTTGGGTTTCGGCCCGACCCCGGTCGCCGGGTGCGCGTGTTCAGTTGGAGCATGGTCGGGATCCTGTTCGTACTCGTCCTGGTCTCGGGCCTGCTCACGGTGCTGACAGTCCGCTCGATCCGCGAGGTCCGGCTGCATCGTGCGCTCGAAACGGCGCTCGTGGCAGAGGTCGGCGAGATGGCGGACGTGTCCCTGGTTGGCTGGGCAGTCGAGGACACAAGCGGGCGCACGCTGCACGTGTCGGTCGAGGTACAGAGTACCCGCACTCTGTCGTACGACGACGCGCTTGGCCTGCAAGCGCGTGTCGCACAACACATGCGCCTTCCGGTGCGCCTCGTCCTCTCTGTGGCCCAGCACACGCGCTTTGACCCCGGTGCCACGCCCACGCCGGGGACAGTCAGCGGCGAGCGGTAACGCTGCCCCGTCTCCAGAGCGCCTGCCGTGCGCCGCCGCGAACCGCGAGCCGCGGCAAGCTGGCAGGACTGCAGCCCGGCGATGCCCCCAGGAACTGCCTTCGTGTTGGCAGCCCCGTTGCCCCAAAAAGTGCGCCGGATGCCTCCCCCTCGAGTTGACGATGGGCGGTGCATCGGCTACAATAGCACGGTGCCAGCTGTCCATGCCAAGGGAGCGAGCGATGATCGAGATCGACACCGGCCTGCAGCCTGCCGACCTGCTGCCGCAGATCCGCAGGCTCTTTGCTCTCTCTGCCGACAAGATCGTGCAGATCCAGCGCACCTGGTCGCCGGTGAGCCGTTCCCCTGGACGCTGCTCGAAGGCGCGCGCGGCGTGCAGCTCGCCGAGGCTGCCACGACCTCGTGGCGGCAGTGCAGGTGGGTGGATCTGGCGCCGCTGTCTTGAGAACGCGGAGGGAGGGCATGAACAAGGTAGCACTGGTCACGGGTGGAAGCCGCGGGATTGGGTTGGGCATCGCTCACTCCCTGGCGGCGGAAGGGTACGACCTGGTGATCTGCGGCGTCCGCGCCGAGGACCAAGTGAGCGAGGCGATGGCGGCGCTGCGGGAGAGGGGCGTCGACGTGCTGTACTGCCAAGCCGACGTATCCGACCGCGAGGCGCGCGCGCGGCTCCTCGCGGCGACCGAGGCACGCTTTGGGCGGCTGAACGCCCTGATCAACAACGCTGGCGTCGCCCCGCGAGAACGGGCGGACATCCTCGAAGCCACCGAGGCGAGCTATGACCGGGTGATGTCGATCAATCTCAAGGGCCCCTACTTTTTGACGCAGGCTGCTGCGCGCTGGATGGTCGCCCAGCGCGAGGCGGATGCGGCTTTCGCGGGCTGCATTGTGAACGTCTCGTCGATCTCGGCGACCGTTGTCTCGACCAATCGCGGCGAGTACTGCCTCTCCAAGGCTGGGATCAGCATGGCGACGCAGTTGTGGGCGGCGCGCCTGGGCGAGTATGGCATTCCCGTGTACGAGGTGCGTCCGGGCGTGATCTACACGGACATGACCAAGGTGGTCAAGTCCAAGTATGACCAGCTGATCGACGGGGGCCTCACCGTCCAGCCGCGATGGGGCTATCCCGAGGACGTGGGCAAGACGGTGGCGATGCTGGTCCGGGGGGACCTGCCCTACTCGACCGGGCAGGTGATCATGGTGGATGGCGGGCTGACGATCCCGAGACTGTGAGGGGATGAGCGTACCATGCGCGACGAAGAGATCGCAGTCGAGGGCGGCGCTGTCTCGCTGACCTGGGTCCACACCCTCGTGATCGGTAGCGGGGCGGCGGGGCTCAACGCGGCGGTGCAGTTGCACGTCAACGGCGTGCGCGACGTGTTGATCGTCACCGAGGGCCTGGACAAGGGTACGTCGATCAACACGGGGAGCGACAAGCAGACCTACTACAAGCTGTCGATGTATGGGGCTGACGCGGACGCACCGCACGATATGGCTGAGACCTACTATGCGGGCGGGAGTATGCACGGCGACCTCGCTCTGGTCGAAGCCAGCGTATCGCCGCGCGCCTTCATGCACCTCGTCAACCTCGGCGTCCCCTTTCCGCGAGACCGCTACGGGCAATTCGTGGGCTACAAGACCGACCACGACCCGCGCCAGCGCGCCACCTCGATCGGTCCCTACACCTCGCGCCAGATGTGCCGGACGCTGATCGAACGGGTGCGCGAACTGGGCATCGCGGTACGCGAGGGACGCACGGTGGTCCAGCTGCTGACGATCCGCGAGGCGGGCGGCGAGCGCGTGTGCGGCGCCCTTGCCGTGCGCGAGGACGGCAGCATGGAGGGGTATGGCGCCGAGAACGTCGTCTTTGCCGTCGGTGGGCCGGGCGGGCTGTACCAGACCAGCGTCTACCCAACCGTGCACACAGGCGCGATCGGTCTCGCCCTGATCGCCGGTGCGCGGGCGCAGAGCCTGCCCGAGTCACAGTACGGCATGGCGTCGACTCGATTCCGGTGGAACGTGTCGGGGACCTACATGCAGGTCATCCCCCGCTTCATCAGCACTGGTCCGGATGGCGCCGGGGCGGAGCGCGAGTTCCTGCGCGATGGCTATCCGTCGGCGGGTGAGATGCACTCCCACGTCTTTCTCAAGGGCTACCAGTGGCCCTTTGACGCGCGCAAGGTGATCGGCGGCTCGTCGCTGATCGACATCCTGGTCTACATCGAGACGGTGGTCAAGGGACGGCGCGTCTTCCTCGACTACCGGCAGAACGCGCGGGGTTTCGCCTTCGCGGCGTTGAGCGAGGAGGCGCGCGACTATCTGTCCCGTTCGCGTGCGCTGCTCGAGACGCCGCTCGCACGCCTGCAGGCGATGAACCCCGCGGCGATCGACCTCTATCGCGAGCACGGCATCGACCTGTCCGCCGAGCCTCTCGAGATCGCCGTCTGTGCCCAGCACAACAACGGGGGGCTTGCCGCGAACCACTGGTGGGAGTCGACCAATCTGCGGCACCTCTTTCCGATCGGCGAGGTCAACGGATCGCACGGCGTGTACCGCCCCGGCGGATCGGCGCTCAACGCGGGGCAGGTGGGCGGCTTCCGCGCTGCCGAGTACATTGCCCACCGCTACCGCGCGTGGGAGGTGTCGCAGGATGCCGTGCGGGCGGTGCTGTGCGCCGCCGCCGCAGACGTGCAGGCATGGGTCGCGCGTGCTGCGCACGCCGGGCGTTCGTGGCAGGCCGAACGACGGGCCTTCCAGGAGCGGATGACGCGCGCCGGCGCGCACATCCGCCGCCTAGAGACGCTGCCGGATGCGGTGTCCCAGGCGTGGGAGCAGTGGCGGCGCCTTGAGCGAGAGGGATGTGCGTACGCCAGTTGCGCCGAGATCGCCGAGGCGCTGCGCAACCGGCAGCTCTGCTTCGCACACGCCGTCTACCTGGAGGCGCTCACGTTCGCGCTGCGGAGCGGCGTCGGCAGCAGGGGATCGGCGATCGCCCTCGCGCCCGACGGCGTGCCGATCGATGAGCGGCTCGGTCCCGAGTGGCGCATCGCCCCCGAGAACGCGGCTTTCCGAGAACAGGTGCTCGAGACCGTTGCCGTCGCAGGGGGCGAGGTGCGCTGTCGTTGGGTGCCGCGGCGCCCGATTCCGCCCTGCGATGCCTGGTTCGAGACCGAGTGGGCGCGCTACCGCACGGGGGCGATCTATGACGAGGGGGGTGCGCCATGCTAACGCTGTGCTTGGGTACCACGAACCGCGGCAAGCAACGCGAACTCGTCGATCTGCTCGGGGATTGGGAAGGCCAGATCGTCTGCCCGCAGGACCTTGGCCTCGAGCTCGACGTCGAGGAGAGTGGGCGGACCTTTGCCGAGAACGCGGCACACAAGGCGTTGGCCTACGCACGCGCAGCCGGCATGCCCGCCTTGGCAGATGACTCGGGCCTCGAAGTCGATGCGCTGGGCGGCGCGCCCGGTGTCCTCTCGGCGCGCTATGCGGGCCCGGGGGCGAGCGACGAGGACCGCTACCGCAAGCTGCTTGCCGCGCTGGCAGAGACGCCGTCCGAGCGGCGCACTGCGCGCTTTCGCTGTGCAGTCGCGATCGCGCATCCCGGCGGGCAGGTCGAGATCGCGGAGGGCACGTGCGAGGGGGTGATCGCCTCTGCCCCGCGCGGCGATGGCGGTTTCGGCTACGACCCCGTGTTCTACATCCCGCCCCTCGACCGGACCATGGCAGAGCTTCCTGCCGAGGTCAAGAACCAGATCAGCCACCGCGCACGGGCGATGCAGGCGGCGCGTCCATTGCTCGATCGCCTGCGCGATGACGCGGAGGACGCATGAGCGGAAACGGTCAACACGCCCTGGGGAAGCACGAGGGGTGTTCCCTCGCAGCGTTCCCATCTCGATGCCGCATGGATTGCGCCAGATGGCTTTGTCTTCTCGTGAGCGGCGTGGCGTTGCTGGTCGTCGCTCTCCTCCTGCCGGGATGTGGCCTTGGTCTGGGCGGCGAGACGCCCACGCCGGCGGCAGCCACCACGGCGCCGATGCCGACGCCGCGTCCCACAGCCACGCCGGTTCCCGCAGAGGTCGCGCTCTACCGCGATTACGCACGGGGCGAGATCTTGCCCGACATGCGGGTGCCGATCCAGCGCAGCGCCCTGGGCGAAGGGGGATGGTACACGATCATCGGCACGGCGGAGGGGTGGGCCCAGTTCCTGTCGCAGATGGGGCAGCCCGCCGAGCTGTGGCAGGACGTGGCGTGGGATCGCGAGATCCTGGTCGGGGCGCTGCTCGGGGTGCGCGCCGGGCGCGGGCACGCGATCGCGATCCAAGAGCTGACGATCGACGCGCTCAGCGTCCGGATCGGCATTGCCGTCAGCGCACCGCAGGGTGTGGTCGTGGATCGGACCTGGGTGGCGTATCCATTCCACATTGTGCGGGTCACGCGAGACGAGCTGCCGTTGGGGGAGGTGACGTTCGACTTTACCGTCGCGGAGGAGGGGGGCGACCTGACCGTAGGCGAGACGCTGGTCAGCGCCGTGGTCGATACCACCGACCTGGACATCCTGTGGCTGCCCGGCGAGCAGGCGACCTATCCCACGCCTACGCCCGTGCTCTCGACGCCACAGCCGACGCCGACGTCGACGCCCGTGCCCAACGTCCAGGTCAGCGGGACGATCCTGGGGCTGGATCCTGAGACGCTGCGTGTGCGTCTGCTGACCGATCGCGGCGAGGGGATCGAGCTCGCCTTGATGGAAGCGACCTCGATCTTGTTGGCGGATGGACAGGCGGCGACCCTGTCCCAGCTGCTCCCTGGCACGACGATCAACGTCCTGGGATACGAGGGCGAAGCGGGGCGGATGCGCGTCGCCCACATCGACATCGTGCGCGCCGTGCGGCAGGGCTTGCCCTTTGCCGCCTATAGCGCGCGCGACGTGAGCCTGACCACGCTGTACCCCGGCTATGGCCTGCCTGTGGCGGCGGAGAGCGTGTCGAGCACTGTGCCGCTCAGCCTGACGCTCAGCGTGACGCAGACCCGGGCGCTGACCGAGACGGGGTTCGTGATCGTACCGGGGGCGTACGCAGACTTGGCTGCGCTGTACGGCGATCCCGCGTTCCGCGACTATCCGGCGTACATCTCTGCCGATGTCGTGTTTGACGTGTCGCGCCAGGCCCTGCAGGGCGTGCAGCACGCCGTCGAGCGGGGCCATCTCGCTGCCGAGCTGCGTCTGCTGGATCGCGAGATGTTCGACCGCTCGTGGGCGCAGTACGAGCAGGTTGCCAGCGCGACGACCCCGGCGGAGCAGCGCATCGCCGCGACGGCATTGCGCAACGCAGCCTACTTTGCCGTGCCCTTGTCCCTGCTCGATCCGGCGTTCACGGCGCCGGACGTGATCTCGTCGGTGGTCGGCGCCGAACTCGCCCTGATCGCCGCCGGGGAGACGATCACGGTATCGCCGTTGATGGAGGTGCCTGGCATGCCGGAGGAGGAGCGGCTCCGGATCGATTATGCGCAGTTCACGCCGCGGGGCGTCTATGCGCAGGATGCGGCCCTGGGCGCCTACTATCGCGCTCGGACCTGGCATCGCGCCGTCGCGTTCCGGGCATCGCAGCGCGAGGAGACACGGTCGGCGGCGTTGATCGCGTGGACGTTGGCGCAGAGCTCTGCGGCGCGCGTGCTCTGGGAGCGTGTGCAGGCGGCGACGATCTTTTGCTGTGGTCAGGATGCCTCCTACACTCCCGCGCAGTACGCCGACTTGGTGGCGCAGGTGTGGCCCGAAGGCGCGGGCCTCACCGCCCTGGCGGACGAAGAGGGGCTGGATGCCGTGAGCAACGCGATCCCCGATCTCGCTTTGCCTGCGAACCCGGTGTGGACGTGGCTCTCTCTCACCGGCGGGCTGCCCGAGCGGAGCTGGCGCTTTCTGCCGGAGGGTTTTCGCGGCGACGGCTATGTCTTTGCGCGCACCACCGCGCCGAACGTCGGTTCGCCCGAGGCGCCGCGCGATCTCCCCTCCCTGATCGACCTCGCCGCTGCCCTTGGATCGCTCGAGGCCTTTCGTGTCGCGGAGCAAGTGGGCGAAGGGGCCTATGCGAACTATGTCGACCAGGCGGCGAGCGCACGCAACGAGCTCTCCACCCTCACGCCGGCGCACTGGACCGCCGATATGCCGTGGAACTGGCTGTACGTCTATCGCGCACTCGTACAGGAGAGGTCGCCGACCTATCCGGCGTGGATGCGCACCCCGACCTGGCAGCGCAAGGACCTGCAGGCTGCGTTCGGGTCCTGGATCGGCGTCCGGCACGACGTCGAGGGGCTGCACACGGCAGCGCCCCCACTGCCTGAGGGCGGAGAGGACACGGCGGTCGCCCCGTGGGGATACGTCGAGCCACTGCCCACGGTCTACGCGCGCCTCTCAGCCCTGACACGGCTGACCATCGATGGCTTGGAGGCGCGGATGATGCTTCCCGCCAGCGAGCGTGCGCTCCTGATCGAGCTCGAGAGCTGGCTGCGCACCCTGGAAGAGGTCGCACGGCGCGAACTGACCGGGCAGTCTCTCTCTGCCGACGAGTACACGCGCCTGGGTCAAGTTGCGTCGCTGCTGCCTATGTTCACGGCGAATGGCAGCCCGGGGAGTCGCGTGGTGATCGCCGCCGCTGCAGGCGAGGAGGCGGCGCTGATCGCGGCGGTCGGCCCGGTAGACGTCCTGTACGTGGTCGTCGAGCGCGGCGGGCAGCGATATCTGGCGCGCGGCGGCGTCTACAGCTACTACGAGTTCCGGTCTGGGCTGGAGGAGACGTGGACAGACGCCCTGTGGCAGGATGCGCTGGCCACAGGCAACGCGCCATCGCGACCGGCGTGGAGCAGTGGGTTCGTGATCCCCAACGGCCCCGTTCGCTGAGGAGCATGAGATGAGAGCCGTCGTACAGCGCGTGGCGCGTGCGTCCGTCGTGGTGGAGGGCAAGGTCGTGGGCGCGATCGACCGTGGTTTCATGATCCTGCTTGGGGTGACACACAGCGATGGGGAAGAGCAGGCAGCGTGGCTGGCGCGCAGGATCGCAGGACTGCGCGTCTTTGAGGACGACGAAGGCAAGATGAACCGTTCTCTGCTCGACGTGGGGGGAAGCGCACTGGTCGTGTCGCAGTTCACGCTCTACGGCGACTGCCGCAGGGGGCGCCGTCCCAGCTTTACGGATGCCGCGCGCCCCGAGGTCGCCGAACCGCTGTGCGATCGCTTCGTCGCGCTGTTGCGCCAAGCCGGGGTGCGGCAGGTGGAGAGCGGGGTCTTTGGCGCCCACATGCAGGTTGAGATCCACAACGATGGTCCGGTCACCCTGTTCTTGGACCGGGACTGACGCTGCGCCGCGCCCAGCCCAGGCTGGTGGATGGCGCCACGATCGGGTCTGGGCGCTGGCTAGCGGATCGCGATCGCCTGGCGCAGCGGTTCCCCGCCTGCTGCGCTGAACCACGTGTCCCCCTCGCGCAGCACATCCCACTCGAGGATATAGTTCCCTGGCTGCGCCGGCGTGAGCAGCGCGGCGCGGAGCTGTGCGCTGTGCCCCGGCGCCACGCGGTGCGGTAGATCGGTTCGCAGTGCAGAGACCCCGTGCACTACCGCACCGTCCTCGGTCAGCCAGCGATAGGACAGCCTGACCGGGAGCTGCCCGCGCGCGTGCCACGACTGGGTGCCCTGGTTGTGCAGGATAACCGGCACGCAATAGTACGCGTCCCTCCGCAGCACGGGATCGTCCACGCCCCCCTCAAAGCCGGCGCGTGCGAGCCCCGCCCCATATGCCGCCAGCGCTGCCGCGACCTGCGGCGCATTTTCGCGGGACGCGCCACGCTGCAAGAGCAGCCCGGCGCCGCGCAGCGCGACCACCCCATAGTCCTCGCGCGCCAACCACTCGTTCACCAGCTCGTAGAAGGTGTGGTGGTCGAGCGGGCTCTTGACCGAGGTCGGGTCGAGGTCGAGGACGACATACTCAGCGCTCTCACCTGGCGACAGCTGGCAGCGGGGAAAGAGGGCTGCATCGCGCCGCTGCGAGAGGTGGGGATGCAGGTCGCTCTGCGCGCAGACGGTCGCCCCGGGCGGGATCTGGGCGATCACGGCGCGCAGGTCCTGCTCGTAGCTGGAGGGCTGCACATAGTCGGCGAGGCGGTAGGCGCGTCCGGGCGGGTAGGGGCTGAACGCCCAGCTGATCCCGATCGTGTTGAGCAGCACGAAACCCGCCAGCAGGCTAGCCCAGCGCGCGGAACGGGTGCGGGAGAGGTGACCGATCCCCTCGACCGCGGCGATCCAGACGTACGGGATCACGGGCGCCATATAGTGGGCGTGGATCGACTGCTGCCACTCAGATGCCGCGAGCAGGTTGATGCCCAGCACGGGTAGGGCGGGCAGCAGCGCCAGCGGGGCAAGCAGGGCGAGGAAGCCCAGCGGCATGAGCAGGTCGACTACGGTCTGCACCTTGTCGCGGGTCACCAGCCCGCGCAACACGGACCACGGGTGGGTGAGGACGGTGCGCAGGATGTCGAGCGGCGTCCCACCCAGCGCGCCAAACCGCCTGCTGACCAAGTCGCCCGCGCCCGGACCGTAGCTGCGGCGCACGAGCGGCACGACCACCGTCCAGTTGGTCGTGATCCAGCCCAGCGCCAGCAGTGACGTCGCCAGCCCGTGCCGCCAGGCGCTTCGATCGAGCAGCACGATCGCCGCGCCGAGCAGCACCGCCCCAAGGGCGGCGTCGATCCGGCAGCACAGGGCGAGTGCCAACCAGACATAGTATCGCCCCCAACGCCGGCGCCGCATGGCGAGCCAGGCTGCGATCAGGGGCGCGACCATGAGCGCCGAGGGGTGAAAGTCTGCCATGCTGACATAGTGCAAGGGCAGGTAGAGCAGGTAAGCCAACGCCAGCAGCACGCTCGGGGCTTCCGCGCGCAGGCGTTCTTGGGCCAACAGGTAGAGCGGGATCGCGCCCGCAGCCAGCGACGCAGCTTGGAGGACCAGGAGCAGACGCGGGTCCGCCCACAGTCCATACAGGGCGGAGAGGGGGAGATAGATCAGCTCGAGCTTGGCATCCAGCAGCCGGCTCTCGTAGCGTGACCCGCTCGCCGGATCGCGGTACAGCGGCGTTCGCTCCAGGATCCGGCCCTGGAGCGTGTTCCAAGCCGCCTGGTCCATCGTGCCCAGGTCGAGGGCGTGCGCCCGGAATCCGTTCTGTCGTGCGACGGCGAGCGAGCCGAAGAGGATGAGGTAGAGGCTCGCCGCCAGGAGGACGGTGGCGAGCCCTGCGCGTCGCCGCCACGGCAGCGCGATCTGGCCCAGGGCGCCTACAAGGACGGCAGCGGTGACGGCGAGCAGGCCATAGGTCCAGGCTGAGCTTCCCGGCTGCAGCCCGAGCGGGTGGATCGCATAGCGCGCCAGGGCGAGGAGCGAGAGCGGGGCGAGGGCGAAGGGACGGCTCGCGTGCAGGCGCCTGCCCGCCAATGCCCACAGCAGGAGGCACACTGCCTCTGCGAGCAGGAGGCCCAACAGCAACCGGAGCCCGTGGTAGCGGTACACCTGCCCGCCGCGCCACAGGATGGGGACCAGCCCCGGGTAGGTCCAGTCCCACCACGCCAGCGCCAGGGCAGCGCCCGCCAAGAGGATCAGCAACACCTGGCGCGCGACGCGCATGCGGTTGGCGCTCATCGCCGTCAGACCTCATCCGCTCACGAGGCCTGCGATCGCGCACACACGCTAGGCCAACACCCAGGCCAACATCGCCAGGCCAAAGCAAAAGAGGGCAGAGGCTGACAGCCGCCCAAGCCAGGGATTGTAGACGCGCTCCATACGCCTGCGGAGCGCGTTCTGACGGCGACGGTCGAGCCGGTCGAGCACCGACTCTTTATCGTCTGCCTCCAGTTGCGCCGCCGTCGCCCGCCGCGTGGCGGAGGACTGGGACTGGGCCTTGCGCCGCCTTTCCTGGGCCGACGCCTCTAGGTCGGATGCGGAGGGAGCGAGCAGCCCGGCGAACAGAATGATCACCGCGGCATAAAAGAGCCAATTCGAGATCGTCATCGGATTGAGCATGCGCTCGGGCGAAAACAGGTCGACCACTGCCAGGACCAGGAGCGTGGCGATGCCGACGGCGAGGGCGATGCCGACCGCCCAGGCGAGGAACACGCCCACCTTCTGGTACCAGGGCGCGTCGCTCTGCGATGCCTCGTGGACCTGCTGCAAGACCGCGCTCCAGCGCGTGCCCGCCTCCGGTCCGTTCTCTCTCTCTTTGCGATCGGTGTCCGGCGACATACCGGCGTTCCTCCTCGTCTGCGTGGCTTATGCGTCCGGCGCGACAGCGGTGCGCAGCAGCTCGATGCCCTTGTCGATCTGGTGGAGCGATCGCTCGCGCCCCAGGATGACCATCGTCTCGAACAGGGGAGGCGAGACCTTGAGCCCAGTCACTGCCCCGCGCAGGATTCCGAACAGCGCACCGACCTTGATCGCGAGCGCGTCGGCGAGGTCGCGCAGCGGCTGCTCCAGCCCTCCGGACGTGAATGGATCGAGCGTGGCGATCCGATCGCGCGCCTGCTGCAAGGCTTGGAGCGATCGCGCGGCGCCCATCTTTTTGTCGATCAACAGCGACGGGTCGATCAGGATCTCGTCTGCGAAGAAAAAGCTGCTGATCGGGAGCGCATCGGTCAGTTTCTTGACCCGTGGCTGCACCAGCGGCGCGATCTGGCGGACCGTGTCCAGGTCGGCGTCGAGCCCAGCGTCGCGATAGACTGCCAGCAGATGCCTGGACAGGTCGTCGATGTCCGCCTCGCGCACATAGACGCCCGCCATCCAGTCCAGCTTGTCATAGTCAAAGCGTGCGGGCGAGGCGTTTAGCCCGTCGAGCGAGAACTTGTGCACGAGCTCCTGTCGCGTAAAGATCTCGGTGTGGTCGTCATAGCTCCATCCCACCCGCGCGAGATAGTTGACCAACGCGTCGGGCAGGTAGCCGGCGGCGCGGAAATCGCGCACCAGGACCGGGTACTCTTGTCCCCCGGGCCCGACCGTCTTGCGCTTGCTCATCTTGCCGCTGCCCCGCGGGTCCAGGATCAGCGGCAGGTGCACGTACACGGGGGGCGTCCAGCCAAAGGCATCGTAGAGGATGATGTGGATCGGGCAAGAGGCCAACCACTCGTCGCCGCGCATGATGTGGCTGATCTCCATGGTGTGGTCGTCCACCACGTTCGCCATGTGATAGGTCGGGAAGCGATCTGACTTGATCAGGACGATGTCTTCGAGCAGCGCGTTCTCGACGGTGGTCGTACCACGCAGCATGTCGTGGAACGAGGTTTGGCCCTCGAGGGGCGCTTTCAGGCGCAAGACGGACTGCAGGCCCGCAGCCTCCCGCTCGGCGATCTGGCTCGCAGTCAGGGTCCGGCAGTGCCGGTCATAGCCGATCCGCTCCGCGCCCTGTGCGCGCTGCGCCTCGCGCAACGCAGCCAACCGCTCAGCAGTGCAGAAGCACTTGTAGGCATAGCCCTCGGCAAGGAGTTGTTCCGCATACTTGGCATAGAGGTGGAGTCGCTCAGACTGGTAGTAGGGCCCATAGTCGCCGCCAACTTCTGGTCCCTCGTCCCACGCCAGGCCCAACCAGCGTAGGCTCTCCAACAGGTCCTGCTCAGCCTCGGGCTGGTAGCGGGTGCGATCGGTGTCCTCGATGCGCAGGATAAAGCGTCCGCCCTCGTGGCCTCGCGCGAACAGCCAGTTGTAGAGTGCGGTGCGCGCCCCCCCAACGTGAAAGAAACCGGTGGGGCTGGGCGCAAAGCGCACGCGTACGGGTCTCTCGGTCATGCCTGACTCCTTGCTCTGTCCATGTCACATCATTCTACACGTTTTGCGGCAAAGATCAAGTAACCTAGTTCTGTAGTGCGATGCTTGTTGACATGCACGCGTGCCCGCTGTATAATGCTTTCAGCGTACATGGATCCGCATTGCGTCTGCGCCACACGGCCGCCGCCAGGAGGCTACCGCGTCGGGCGCGTCGTCTCTGGTCAAGCTGCTTGGCCCACGCCGCCACGTGCGCATCGAGGCCCCTCCCGCGGGACGGAAGATGGGGCCCGCACCCACCAGACACATGTCTGCGCCCACACAGGAGAAGAAACATGCGCGCCACACAGTCCAGGCTGATCTCGCTCGTCCTGTTCCTCTCCGCGCTCGCTCTTGTCGGCTGCAGCGCGATCAAGTCGATCGCTAATCCAACCGACACGGTCGTGCCCACCCATACCCTCGTGCCCACCAACACCGTCGCACCGACTGCCACGACGCCGCCAACGCCCACGACGCCTCCCACGCCGGAGCGGCGTGTCTCCTCGCTGGAAGGCGTCAGGGATGCCGTAGTCTATATCGAGGCCCAGGGCAGCTTTGTCGACCCCGGCGTGGGCCTGGTGGTGAATGCGGCAGGCACCGGTTCGGGCTTTATCATCGACGAGTCAGGGATCGCCGTGACCAACAACCACGTCGTGACCGGCGCGGCGTTCCTCAAAGTCTGGATCGCTGGCGAGGGCGAGCCGCGGAACGCCAAGATCCTGGGCGTCTCCGAGTGCTCAGACCTGGCGGTGATCGACATCGATGGCGATGGGTACGCCTACCTCGAGTGGTACGACGGGGCGATCAGCGCGGGCCTCGACATCTATGCCGCCGGCTTTCCGTTGGGCGATCCCGAGTTCACGCTGACCCGCGGCATCGTCGCCAAGGAACGCGCATCTGGGGAGACCAGCTGGGCCTCGGTGGATGCCGTGATCCAGCACGATGCCAGCACCAACCCCGGCAACTCGGGCGGGCCGATCGTCACCCAGGAGGGTAGGGTGGTCGCCGTTCACTATGCCAGCAACTATGAGACCACACAGCGCTTTGCCATCGGTCGCGATGAGGCGCTCAAGGTGATCGATCAGCTCCGCGCTGGGCAGGACGTGACCTCGGTTGGGGTGAATGGCACTGCCGTCACCGACGGCGAGACGATCGCCGGCATCTGGGTCTCCTCGGTCGCATCGGGCTCGCCCGCCGACATGGCGGGCGTCAAGGGCGGGGACCTGATCCTGACCCTCGAGGGGCTGCTCCTCGGCACCGACGGCACAATGTCCGACTATTGCGACATCCTGCGCAGCCACGACCCCGAGGACACGCTGAGCATCGAAGTCCTGCGCCTCGATACGGGCGAGCGGCTCGAGGGACAGCTGAACGGGCGTCCGCTGGAGGTCGTCTCGATCCCGGTCGCGCCCACCCCAGTTCCCGCACCAGGCGAGGCGCCGGCGGTCGCCTACGCGGGCTATGCGATGATCACCGATAACACAGGGGCCCTCCAGATGGAGGTCCCAGTGGAGTGGAACGACACGGATGGCGGCTCTTGGGTGCTGGGCGGGGAAGAGATCGGCCTCTCCCTGTCCGCCTCGAGCGATCTGAACGGGTTCGTCAACAGCTATACGACGCCCGGGGTCTTTTTTGGCGCTTCCGCGGCGCTGCTGCAGAACTATACGATCTACAGCCTGCTCGATGAGGCGGGGTTCGGCGACGATTGTACCTACGACGGTCGCTACGACTATGACGATGGGGTGTATGTCGGCGTCTACGACCTGTACATCAACTGCGGTGGGACAGGAAGCAACATTGTCAGCACCGCTGCCATGCCCGAGGATGGCGCGTTCATCGTCTGGGTCGTGACCCAGATCACCAATGACGCCGACATCGAGGCCCTGGGGCGGATCTTTGACAGCTTTGAGGTCGTCGGCAGTCTTCCGTAACCGGTAGCTGCCTAGTGGCGGGTTCGCTGCAGCGGATGGGCGTCATTCCGTCGATGGGCTAACGCGGCGTACCGACCACGCCACTTCGGGGCGAAAAGGGCCAGCGGGCGGACTGCTGGCCCTTTCTCATGGGGCGACGTGCCGCCGGTAGACGGCGTAGGCGTCGCCCACCGTCTCCACCTCCCACGCCGCCTCGATCGGGATCGTGATCCCCATCTCTTCCAGGCGCAGCATGAGATTGACCAACTGGATCGAGTCGGCGCACAGGTCCTCGGTGAACGAGGCTTCGCGGACAACCTTGCTTTGGTCGACCTGCAGTTCCTGGGCGATGATCTGCTGGAATCGGCCAAAGCTGACCTGCTCTTGGGTGGGCTGGTCTGTCATCCCCTCTCCTTTCCTGGTCGTTCTCGCAGCGCCTGTTCGCGCAACTCGAACTTGCGCGGCTTGCCCGTCTCTGAGCGCGGGAATGCGTCCATAAAGCACACGTGGCGCGGCACTTGGTAGGGCTCGAGCGCTGCCCGGCAGTAGTCCAGGACCTCGCGCTCGCTCGTGGTGGCGCCGTCCTCGAGCAGGATAAAGGCCCATACTTCTTCGCCCCCCACGCTCGCCGGCACGCCGACCACCGCTGCCTCGTGGATCATCGGGTGTGTGGTGAGATAGGCCTCGATCTCGGCGGGGTAGATGTTCTGTCCCCCGCGGATGATCAGATCCCGCTTGCGTCCCACGATCTGCAGGTAGCCGCGCTCGTCGACGCGCGCCAGGTCTCCCGTATAGTACCACCCCTCCTGGTCCAGCACTGCAGATGTGGCCTCTGGCGCGCGATAGTACCCGACCATGATGCTCTCGCTGCGGCATGCCAGCTCGCCCACGACGCCGGGCGGCACCTCGCGCCGCGCCTCGTCGACGATCCGCACCTCCATGCCCGGCATGGGTTGGCCCACCGTCTCCGCCTGGCGCGCGTCCGAATCGGCAATGCTCGTCGCCGAGATCCCGCCCCCGGTCTCGGTCGCGCCGAAGCCAATGTGCACCGCACAGCCAAACTGCTCCTGCATCTGGCGCGCGAGCTCCGGCGGACAGGGCGCCGCCCCCGTCCCGCAGATCAGCAGCGACGACGTGTCGTGCGGGTTCGCTGCCTGTAGGTTGACCATCACCTGGAACGCCGTCGGCACGGCGATCAGGACCGTGACCCGTTCGCGCTCGATCAGCTCGAGCGCGCGCTTGGGGTGAAAGCGCGGCATGACCACCAGGCGATCCCCCATCAACAGGGCCTGCAGCACGATCTCCAGGCCCGTGATCGTGTGCCAGCCGACGGTCGAGAGAAAGGTCTGCGGTCGTCCCACGGCGCGCAGCAAGCGCTGGCGGTAGCGCGCCAGGGCAACCGCCATCTGTCCCACTGTCTTCAGGTTGGGCCGCTTGAGCCACAGCTCGCGCAGCTTGGTGCTTGCTACGACCGGCGCGATCAGGCTGCGGTGCGTGTGCATCGTGCCCTTGGGGGCGCCCGTCGTCCCCGACGTGTAGAGCAAGGCCAACAGGTCGTCGGGCGTGACCGTGGTTGCGTCGTCGTCGGGCCCTCCTGTTGCCCGATCGGCAGCGCCGCCCTCGGGGCGCAACAGGTCCTCGAACCTGCGTCCTGCCCCTTCCGCCTCGCCTACGAGCAGCGCGTGGGGCACGGATCGCGCCAAGTCGATCCCGTCGAGGTGTGCGTGCGTCGCAACGACGAGCGACGGCGCCGCATCCTCCAGCATGCCCGACAGCGCACGCGCACGCGCCTGTGGGCTCAAGGGCACGATCACGGCGCCCAGCCGCGCCGCAGCGAAAAAGGCGAGGACGAATTCGGGTCCGGGCGGCAGGATCAGGAGCACCCGATCGCCCTGTCCCACGCCGAGGCCCTGCAAGCCGCGCGCCAGCGCCGCGATCCGCGCCAGCAGCTGCCCGTAGGTCAGGCGCACGTCGTCACAGATCAGCGCCTCTTGTGCGGTCCGCGCGGCGGCGACCTGCGCTAGGGCCTCATACATCGTGCTCTGTGCGCTCAGCACCGTCCTCTCTCGCTTCCTCCCCAGGCGGTGTCCTGCTCCACGCCGCGCCTTGGCTGCCCGTTCCCCCGGTACGCGGGCCTGCGCTCACAAGGCCATGCGATAGATCCGATACTGCTTGTAGCGCTGTGCGCCTAGGCGTTGCGCGATCATGTTGACCGTCGCGTTGTACTCGGAGGTCAGCGACCCGTCGAGCCAGGCATAGCCCTTGGCGTACACCTGCTTGATCGCCTCCATGTAGAGCAGGGCGTCGATCCCGCGCCGGCGGTACTCGGGCAAGACGCCCATCAGCTTGAAACTCACCACGTCGATCTGGCGGATGTAGCGCCGCACCTTGAGCCAGTTGAAGGGATAGAGCCGCCCGTTGAGGTGGATCAGCACCTGGTTCACGTCGGGGATGGCGACACAGAAACCGACGCACTTGCCCTCGACCTCGGCAAAGAGGGCCAGATCGGGATCGAGGAAGGGCCGCATCTGGTTCGCGAGCTGGGCGAACTCGTCCTGCGAGACATCGACGTGGTCGATCAAGTCGCGGAGGGTGACGTTGAACAGGGTGCGCGCCCGCTCGACCTCGTCAGCCCAGTCCTCCATCCGGATCGTGCGGATCTCGACCTTGGACACGCGCTTGGCGACCTCGGCGACGCGCGCTACCTCGGGGGGGAGGTTGGTCAGCTCTGCGCCGATCTGCTCGCGAAAGGCGCGCCAGGCATAGAGATCATGGTCCTTCTCCATGCCGTACCGCTCGAGCAGGGCGGGATAGTAGGGCGCCGTATGCGCCTCGAGCATGACGGGCGGGCAGTCTGCGCCCTCGATCAGGATCCCGGGCGAATCGTTGTCGCCAAAGCTGGTCGGGCCATACAGGATGGTCGCCCCCCGCGCGCGCAGCCACGCACAGCCTGCATCGAACAGCGCGTGGACCACGGCATCGTCGTCGAGCGCCTCGAAGAAGCCAAAGCCCGCCTCGAGCCCACCGTCCTCGCGCGGTTCGCGCCGGTGGTGGGTGAACACCGCTACCCTGCCCACGACATCGCGCTCGCGGCGTGCGAGGAACAGAGCCACGTCGGCTTGCCCGAAAAAAGGACCGGTCGCCGGGTCGAGCGTGCGCATCTGCTCGGCGATCAGGGGCGGGACCCAGTTCGGGTCGTCCTCGTACACGCGCCAGGGGAACCGGACGAACGCGCGCAGGTCGCGCCTGCCCGAGACCTGACGCACCTCGATCGATGACATAGGTGGCACCTCCTCGCGCCTGGACTGGATCCACACGGGCGGGGCTGCGTGCTGCCGCTCGACAGTTGTAACACCCAACCGGGCGCCAGGTGTCTGCCGGATGAAGGCCTGATACGCGCATACTACTGCGAATGGAGCAGAAAGGCAAGTTGCCAGGGCGCATTTTGCCTTTACACACGCTCCTAGATCGGGTACAATACCCACGGAGAGAGACCAGCTGGGCAGAGCTCTTGCGCGGCGGGCGAGCGGGGCTTCCCCTCACTCGAGTCGGCGCGTCGTCTCGTGGGTCTCCCTGGCGATCGCCGGTCAGTGCGAAAGGAGAGGGTACTGTGGACGAACCTGTCCGTTGGGGTGTTCTGGGGTGTGCTCAGATCGCCATCAACCGCGTCATCCCCGGCATGCAGATCGCGGACCAGGCTAGGGTCACTGCTGTCGCAAGCCGGTCGCTGGAGAAGGCGCAACGCACAGCCGCCCAGCTCGACATCGCCAAGGCCTATGGCTCCTACGAGGCGCTGCTGGCAGACCCCGAGATCGAGGCCATTTACATTCCGCTCCCCAATGCGCTGCACGCCGAGTGGAGCATCCGGTCCATGCGCGCCGGCAAGCACGTCCTGTGCGAGAAACCGATCGCCCTCAACGCCGCCGAAGCGCGCGCGATCCAGGCTGTGCGCGATCAGACGGGGTTGTACTGCCTGGAAGCATTTGCATACCGCTTCAATCCCGTGGTTGCCGAGACGTTCCGCCTCGCGCGCTCTGGCGTGCTGGGCGAGCTGCGCTTCATCCACACTGTCTCGACCTTTTTGATGGGCACGTTGGATCCGGGCAACGTACGCCTGCGCGCCGAGATCGGCGGCGGCGCGCTGTACGACATGGGCTGCTATGCGATCAACGCACAGCGCATGATCGCCGGGCGCGAGCCGCGCACCGCCTGGGCGACCATGACGTGGTCTGAGCGGTTCGACGTCGATATGGCAGGCGCCGCCATGCTCGACTTTGGCGAAGGGCTGCTCGGCACGATCCAGTGGGGGTTCAACGCCCCGTACGGAGGCCCATTCAGCGTCGTCGGCGAAAAGGGCAGGCTGACCGGCGCCTACGGTTGGCATCCGCCAGACGGTGCGCCCGCGATGCTGCTCTCGGTGGGCGATGAGATGCGCGAGATCCGCCTCCAAGGAGCCAATGACTATGCGGGCGAGGTGCAGGACCTCAGCTTGGCGCTGCGCGGCGTGCGCGAGCCGGTCTATGCCTGGGAGCCGCTCGAGGCCAACATGCGCGTGATCGACGCGTGCTATGCCTCGCATCGCAGCGGCAGCGCAGCGTCCGTGTGAGCGAGCGCGAAGGTGCGCCCCCTGTGACACGCTGGGCCCACCCGTCGCTGGTCCTGGCGCTGCTCGTGGCGCTCCTGTGCAGTGGGTGCGGCGGTTGGTCTCGCATCCCCGAGCGCGCCACGCCGCCTGAGTACGCGTCGCCTACGCCCCGCTCGGCGACGGCGACGCCGACATCCGCCAGCGCCACCGCAACGGCTGGACCGCCCGCGTCGGCGGCGACGCTGGCGGCGGCGCGCCCGCCCCCCTTTGTCCCAGACCTATCGGTCCAACTCGAGGCGACGCTGACCGCCGTCGCCGACAAGCTGGCGACGCCCATCCCTCTGGTCCCGATCGGGCCTATGCCCGCGACCGCTGTCCCGCTCGCCGTGGGAACAACCGCTGCGCCCACGCCGACCCCGGTGCCCCTGCCCAGCGTCTGCTTGCTCGACGCCTTTGCGGGGGACATCGCCAACTGCGGCGCCATCCCCCGGTACGACATCGCGCTCACGGTCGACCTGGATGCGGCGCGGGTGACGGGTCACGAGCGGGTCACCTACACAAACCTGGAGGGGGAGGCCCTGGACGAGCTGTATCTGCGCCTCTACCCCAACGCGCCGGGCTATGGGGGCGCCATGACCGTCAGCGACCTGCGCGTCGACGGGCGGGTCGTATCGACGTCGCTGTTGATGGAAGAGACTGCGCTGCGCGTGCCCCTCTCGCCGCCGCTGGAGGTCGGGCGTGCCGTGACGCTGGACATGGACTATGCGATCGACGTCCCGACGAGCGGGCGGGCGGGCCATGCCCTGTTCTCCTACCTGCAGGGGATCATGGCGCTGCCCACTGCCTACCCGATCATCCCGGTCTACGACCAGGTAGGCTGGCACTTGGACGTGGCGCCCGAGTACGGAGACGACATCTATGCCGACGTCTCGATCTATGCCGTGCAGGTCACGGCGCCGGCGGACCAGACCGTGATCGCCTCCGGATCTTGTGCGCCTCCAATGCGTGACGGCGAATGGGCAACCTGGGCCTGCGAGGCGGCGCCGGTACGCGAGTTCATCCTGATCCTGAGCGATCGCTTCGAGGTCGCGAACCGCCAGGTCGGCGATGTGGTCGTCAACAGCTTTTACTATCCTGAGCATCGAGAGGGCGGCGACCTGGCGCTCCGCGCCGCTGCCAGCTCGGTGCGCATCTTTGCCGAGCTGTTCGGTCCCTATCCCTTTGCCGAACTGGACGTCGTCGAGACCCCGAACCTCCTGGGCGGCATGGAGTACTCGGGGCTGGTCGTGATCCGGGATGGGCTCTACCCGGGCGTGGTCGGCGTGGAGTGGCTGGCGGCGCACGAGGTCGCGCACCAGTGGTGGCACGCCGTCGTGGGCAACGATCCGGTCCGTCACCCCTGGCTGGACGAGGGACTGACGCAGTACAGCACGATGCTCTACTATGAGCACCTGTATGGCGCCGGGACGGGCGCCGGGATCGTGGAGGCCGAGTTCGTCCAAACCTACCAGGCCCTGGTGCAGCGCGGGCAGGACCTGCCGGCGGGGCTGCCCGCCGAGGCCTATGGGCCGGTGCTCTACTGGCAGATCGTCTACGACGTGGGCGCGCTCTACTTTCACAACCTGAGGCAGAGGGTGGGCGACGAGGCGTTCTATGCCATCCTGCAAGCCTACTATGCCCGCAACCGCTACCAGATCGCGACGCCCGCTTCCCTCCTGCAGGCGATCGAGGACGTGACTGGAGACCCCCAGTTGGCGCTGTATGAGCAGTGGATCGGCGCGCTGGAGGAGACGCCCGACTAGCCACCGCGCACGGGTACCGGGGTGCGCGCGACGCGGACACGGCGCGCCCTGTCATCGCGAGGCGGCGCCTCTGCCGCTCGATCGGCCCCCAAGGCGGTCATCAGCGGATCCACGGCTTTATCCTCAAAGCTTGAAGTACTTCCCGATCCATGGTACAATGAGGTCACAGTAGGAGAGCTACCTCGCCCGACGCAGGGCAGAGTGGGAGCGTATCGTGGAGGACAGAGCAGCCGATTGGCAACCGGGCGCAAGCACCGGTCGCCGATCGGCTGTTTCGATCTGCGCGGGTGCGGGGTCCCTCCACCAGACTACCTAGACGATGGGAGGTAGAACGATGTCTGGCTACGATTGGACCCGTGGGCATCCGGCTCGCCGCGCACGCTCTTGGCGCGTGTTCGTGGCGGCGTGTCTTGGGCTTACCTTGGCTCTCGCCTTGCGCATCTATGCTGCCAGTTCGGGTCAAGCGGCGCCCGCAGCGCGCGAGACGTTGCCGTTGTCCTTGCCTTTTCCCCGGCAGCCGCGAGCGGTGTCGGCTGCCGCCCCGATCGAGAGCGCGGCGACGCACACTGTCTGCCCGGCAGGCCCCCCGACGTGCGACTATGCCACCATACAGGACGCAGTCGACGCTGCGAGCGATGGGGACGCGATCAAGGTCGCGGTAGGCACCTACACCGACCTGCACGTCCGTCCCCGGGCCGACATTTGCGCTACGGGCATGGTCACCCAGGTGCTCTACCTCGACAAGTCCCTGTCGATCGAGGGCGGCTACAGCACTGCGGACTGGGTCACGCCCGATCCCGAGGCCAACCCGACGACGATCGATCCCGGGGGTGTGGGGCGCGGGATCTATGTCAGCGGCGACATCTCGCCGACCCTTTCCGGGCTGCGCGTGGTGAGCGGCGACGCAACGGGCATGGGCGGCTGGCCCAACCCCTGGATCGGGGGCGAAGAAGACGCCGGCGGCGGGATCTATGTGATCACGGCGACAGCGACGATCCGCGACAGCGAGATCCTAAGTAGCACTGCTATGCACGACGGCTTGTTCTTGATCTACAGCGACTCGCTTGTCGAGGGCAATCTGGTGGCGGGCAACCACACCGGCGGCGTTCAGCTCTACTCGAGTGCGGCGACGATCCGCGGCAACATCTTTCGCGACAACCAGGGAACGGGGCTGGAGGT
>JAFGIE010000071.1 GCA_016929775.1 Anaerolineae bacterium | reverse complement strand
GAGCAAGAGCCCGTGGCTGAACCCCATCGAGCCCAAATGGCTGCACGCCAAACGCCGGATCGTTGAGCCCAATCGAGCGTTGTCCGCCAGAGAACTCGCGGAGCGGATCTGCGCCACATTCGGGTGTCACTATGAACCACACCTGTCTATTCCCAAAGAAGTCCCTTGATTCTGCACTAGGTAACGTGACTCAGGCGCCGGGCGTCGGATCGCCCTCCCACCCACAGAGCGGGCGCGTCGCCTCATAGATCGCTTCTGGCGTCCAGCGCGCCTTCCCATCCAGGAGCACGGCGCGCGGGTGACCCAGCAGCCAGTCGTCGTGCAGCCTTTCGAGCTGCGCCAGGTACTCCAGCGTGATCCCGCTCTCCTCGCTCCGGTGGCGCTCTGTGATCCGGCGCAGGCACTCCTCAGCCGGGGTACGGAGATAGACGATCGCATCCGGCTCCACGCAGTAGTTGGAGGACAGGAAATCCCACAGCCCGCAGTAGACCTGCCACTCGGTCTCTGTCATTGCGCCGATGTGGTGCATGTTCGTCGCAAAGACGTGCCGGTCGGTGAAAATCGACCGTTCCAGGACGACACGGCGGTGGTTGGTCCGCGCGAGCACCTCTTGCCACGTCTTGGCTCGCGTGATAAAGGCCAAGATCTGGAAGGTGAACGACCAGCGCTCCATGTCCTGGTAGAACAGGCCGAGCAGGTTCGAGGCAAACCCCGACTGCCAGCGGTCCACCGGCTCCTCGATAAAGTCGAATAGGCCGGACGCCTTGAGGGCTTGGCCGACCGTGCTCTTGCCGGCGCCAATGTTCCCTTCCAACAGGATCATCTTTCTGTCCTCCACATGTGCCTCCTGAGTGTCGGTCCTGCGCGGTCAGGGCACGGATGCGCCCAGGCTGCCCTGCTCCAGCCGCTGCATCGTGGCTGATCGCACCGTATTCGCCAGATCCGCGTCACATGGCGCGTAGACCCGGATATAGTTGTCGGTCAGCCCCGACCAGCGACCATCTGGCGCCCGCGTCTCCCACAGCACGGGCAAGGATCGGCCTAGAAACTGCCGCCGGAAGGCCTCGCCGCTGCGCAGCCCGATCGCGCGCAGCTCCGCCGCGCGTGCCCGCGCGATCTGCGGATCGACCTGATCGGGCATCTCTGCCGCGGGCGTGCCGGGGCGCGGCGAGTAGGCAAAGACGTGCAGCCGGGCAAACGCGAGGCGCTCGACGAAAGCGGCGCTCTCGGCGAACTCGTCTTCTGTCTCGCCCGGGAACCCGGCGATCACGTCCGTGGTCAGGGCCAAATCGGGGATCGCCGCCCGCGCCTGCTGGACGAGCGCCGCATACTCGGCTGCCTCATAGCTGCGGTTCATGCGCCGCAGCGTCCGATCGCATCCGCTCTGTAGGGGGAGATGGAGGTGGCGGCAGAGGCGCGGGTCCGCCCACAGTCCGAAAAAGCCGGGCTCGATGTCCCACGGCTCGATCGACGAGAGCCGCAGACGTACGGGCCCAGGCGTTGCCAGGAGCGCGCGCACCAACCCACCCAGGGTATCGCCGCTGTCGCGTCCATACGAACCGACGTGCACGCCGGTCAGCACCACCTCGTGGTAACCCGCACGCACCAGTGCACCGACCTCGTCCACGATCTCGTCCCGCGGTCGGCTGCGCTGCTTCCCGCGCAGGATGTGCACGATGCAGTACGCGCACGCATTGTCACACCCATCCTGGATCTTGACCATCGGGCGCGTGCGGGCGTGCAAGCCATCGTCGTCCACCAGCACGTCCGCTGCGGCTGGGCTCAACCCCCACCCCTCGATCCGGTCTTCGACCAACGCAACCAGGTTGCCCTTGTCCTCATTGCGCACTGCCAGGTCGGCGCACAGCGCCTCCTCGCCGAGGTTGACCGAGCAGCCCGTCGCCACGAGCTTTGCGTCGGGGTTCAGGCGCTGGAGGTGTCGCAACAAGCGCCGCGACTTGCGCGCGGCGACGTGCGTCACCGCGCAGGTGTTGACCACACACAGATCGGCGTCTACCGGGTCGCCGACCACCGTGTATCCGGCATCCGCGAACTGCCGCGCCAGCGCATCGCGCTCGCACTGGTTCAGTTTGCAGCCCAGGCTTTCCAGGTAGACGCGCAATGCATCCCCTCGCCCTTCGCCGTCGGTCCGCTTGCGCCCAACATCAATCGTACGACGGTGGTTCGTCCAACCAGAACGCGAACAACCTGCCCACAGACCGCCCGAGGGTGTTGCAGCGGATCGCCTCGCCAAAGATCGAGGCCACAGAGAGCACCGTCATGTTCGGGAGGCACTTGTCGTCGGACCGAGGCACCGTGTTCGTCGTCACGATCTCGTCGATCTCGGGGATCTCGCGCAGGCGCTCGATCGCGGGCCCACTGAACACCCCGTGCGTGCACGCGATCTTGAGGCGACCGATCCCCTGCTCGAGGAGCATCTCGATCACCTTGACCAGAGTGCCCGCCGTCGCGACCTCGTCATCGTGGATGATCACGTCCTTGCCGCGCACGTCGCCAATGATCGCCGAGACGGCGACCTCTTCGTCGGTCAGCCGTTCCTTGTTCGCCGCCGCCAGCGGCACATTGAGCGCACGTGCGAGCTTGGCGGCGCGCTTGGCGTGCCCGATGTCGGGCGAGACCACAACCGTATTGCGCAGGTCCTCGTGGCGGAAGTGGTTGATGAACGCCGACTCTGCGGTCAGGTGATCGACTGGCATGAGGAAAAAGCCGTGTACCTGCGGCGAGTGCAGCGTCATCGTGATCACGTGATCGGCGCCCGCCGTGTGAAGCATATCGGCGACCAACCGCCCCGCGATCGAGATCCGCGGTTCGTCCTTCTTGTCTGTGCGCGCGTAGGCATAGTACGGGATCACGGCGTGGATCCGGTGCGCCGAGGCGTGGCGCGCCGTGTCCACCATCATCAGCAGCTCCATCAGGTGATCGTTCACCGGCGGCGAGAGGGGCTGGACGATGAACACCTCCTTGTCGCGCACGCTGACGCCCAGGTGCACGTACAGGCAGTCGTTGCTAAAGTGTCGTGTCACAGAGGGAAGCAGCGGCACGCCGATCGAGTCACAGATCTCTTGGGCCAGTTCCCGGTGCGCGCTCCCGCTAAAGATGCGAATGTTCCGCATCTTTTCTTGCTCCAATACATCGGCATCTAGCATGCCCGGTCCTCCTCCACCAGTGTCCTGCCCTAGTCCGGCGGGCCCAACTGCCTGCCTACCGACGCACCGTCTCCTCGATTATAGCATGGGGATGGGCGCGGGCCAAGTCAACGTTTGACAGCGCTGTGGGCGTAGCCTATAATCGCTCCGTCCACGCTACTCCACTGACAGGGGGATCCTATGGACCGTAGAGAACAGCTTGTGTGGGCCTGCAGAGAGATGGTGCGCCGCGCCCTGACCGTCTATACCGCTGGCAATGTCAGCGTGCGCACCGCCGATGGACAGGGCTTCTATATCAAGCCCAGCGGCTTGCACTATGAGGACATCCAGCCCGCTGACCTAGCCCTGGTCGACTGGGAGGGACGCCACGTCTCTGGCGCGCACGCTCCCTCGATCGAGCACAACATGCACCGCCTGATCTACCTGGCGCGTCCGGACGTCGAGGCGATCGTGCACACGCACTCCCCCTACGCGACCACGGTCGCCGCCAGCAGGATGCGCTGCGGCATCCCCGCAGCGCTGGGCGAGATCACGTACTACCTGGGTGGGCCGGTGCCCCTCGCCGAGTACGCCCCCTCCGGTTCGATGGCGCTCGCCGAGGTCGCGGTTGCCTGTCTTGGGCCGCACAACCGGGCCATCCTACTCAAGAACCACGGCGCCCTTGCGGTAGGCCAAGACCTCCGCCAGGCGCTCGACTTTGCCGAGATCATCGAAAAGGGCGCCGAGAGCCTGATCATGGTCCAGCTCCTGGGGGGGTACGACGAGGAACCAGAGACGTACCGCCGGCAGGGGACCTGACCGCCATGCGCGTCGACCTGCACATCCACACCAGCGCCTCCGACGGTCGCTGGTCACCCGAGCAAGTCGTCGACCAGGTGCGCCGCGAGGGGATCGAGCTCTTTGCGATCGCCGACCACGACACCATCGACCACGTGCGCCCCACCGAGGCGCACGCCGCCGGCGCCGGTCTCGCCTTCCTGCGCGCCGTCGAGATCTCGACCACGCTCCACGACTATCTGTTCCACATCCTGGGCTACGACATCGTGCCCGAGGATGCGCAGTTGCTGGACCTGCTCGCCCGCAACCGAGAGACGATGGAACAGATCGACCGCCAGTCGATCCGCAAGCTGATCGCTGCCGGCTATGAGATCAGCATGGACGACTATGACCGCTACGAACACGACCCGCCGCGCGGCGGGTGGAAGGCGCTCTCCCTGTTCATCGACCGTGGATTCTGCACCAGCGTCGCAGACTTTTACGGGCGGCTGTTCAGCGGCGACATGGCCCTCGTCATGCCCCCTTTTGCCCCACCCGACGAGGTGATCTCGACCATCCACCGCACTGGGGGCATCGCGATCTGCGCCCACCCCGGGTACAGCGTGCGCGGCGACGATCTGGGCATGCTCGACGAGCTGATCGCCCTGGGCCTAGATGGCCTCGAGTGCTACTCGCCCTACCACGACCGGGCCCTGACCGACCGGCTGATCGCCTTTGCGCGCGCGCGTGGCCTCCTGATCACCGCCGGGTCGGACTGCCACGGCGGCTTTGCGGCGCGAGCCCTCGGTCAACCGGAGGCTTACCTCCGGGACCTCGAACTGGGCCCACTGCTCTCGCGCGCTGTCCGCTAGCGGCGTCTTCTCCCCGACGGGCGAACTAGCCGAGCAGCTTGAGCAGGTCCTCGTACGCCTCATCTTTCATCGTGAACCAGTTCTCGCGCTGCGGAAAGTCGCGCGTCGTCACGTCCTCTGCGTACTGCTTGAGCCCGTCGAGGATCACTTGGCCCGCGTTGCCATACACGCGCGCCATGCGCGGCGTGAACTTGGGATAGAGCCCGAACATGTCGTGAAAGATCAACAGCTGTCCGTGTGCGTCCTGCCCCGAGCCCAGGCTGATGATCGGGACCCCAGCGCGCTCGGTGATCAGCTTGCATACCCGCGCCGGCACCATTTCAAGCAGGATCGCCGTGGCGCCTGCTTCCTCCAGCGCCTTGGCGTCGTCCACGATCTTTTTCGCCTGCAGCGCGCCCCGCCCCTGCACCCGGAACCCACCCAGCGCTGAGACGCTCTGCGGCGTCAGGCCCAGGTGGCCCATGACCGGGATGCCCACCTTGACGACCGCCTCGACCCGGTCGGCGATCTCGGCGCCGCCCTCCAGCTTGATGCCATCGCACGCCGCCTCCGCCATGAATCGGCCCGCGTTGCGGATCGCCGCCTCGATCGAGGGCTGGTACGTCATGTATGGCATGTCGCCGATCAGCCACGCGTTTGGCGCGCCGCGGCGCACCGCCTGCGCGTGCGGGATCATCATCTCCATCGTCACCGGCAGCGTGCTGTCATAGCCCAGGATCGTCATCCCCAGGCTGTCACCCACGAGCAGGATGTCGATCCCGGCTTCCTCCATCAGGTAGGCAGTGGGATAGTCATAGCACGTGAGCATCGTGATCGGCACGCCCGCCTCCATCTTGCCAAACAGCGTGCCCAGCGTCACCTTTTTCCGTCCTTCTGGCATGTCATTCTCCTTCGTCAATGTGGTCAGGATAGATCGCTAGCGATTCACGAGGCACGCGTGCCCCCCAAGCGGCAGGGATGCGTGTCCTACACAGCTCCCTCATCCACCGGCAGCTCTGTCCCCTCCGGCACATCTGTGATGCTCTCGAACTCGATCCAGTACCCGTCCGGGTCTTGCGTCATCAAGTTCCACATCCCGTTGCCGACGGTGGGGCGCGTGGCTTCGATCCCACGGGACGTGATCTCGCGATAGATCGCGAGCGCATCTTGGCAGATGAAGACGATCGAAACGCCCTCCCCCACCTTGACTGCAGGCGCCCAGGAGTCGTGCCCCTCCTGACGGAACTCCTGGAGCATCAGCGCCGCGCCCCCAAGTTCCAGCCAGCACCAGCGGATCTTGCCCTCGTCGATCCACTTGATGGTCATCGTGAACCCGAGGCCATCGATGTAGTAGTGCAACGATGCCTCCATGTCCGACACGCGGAGAAAGGGCACGACCTGCTGGACATTGGGCGTTTCCTGCGCATCCTGATCCATCTCGCGACCTCCCTGCCCCTCTGGTGATCCTGAACGCGCGTGGCAACCCCCACCGCCCTACAGCGAGTTGAGAATCGGGACCATGATCATCAAGTCATAGCCGGCGTGAAAGAGCACAGGACCGATCAGTCCCTTGTCCTTGGTCATCGCATAGGCGCCGACCACGCCCAGCCCCACGACCACCAGGCCATACACGATTGGCCCACCTGGAAAGGCATAGGTGGCGCTGACGTGCGAAGCGCCGAACAAGAGCGCCGTGACCGCAATGGCGGCGGTCCGCCCCACCAATGCCTCGTAGGGCTTGAGGAACAGCGCCCTGAACCACAGCTCCTCCATGATCGCGTTGGCAAATACGAACAACAGCACCCACGGAATCCCGGCGCGCAAGGTCGCCAGGGCGGGAGCCCGCAGATTGAGAAAGATGGCAGCCGCGGCAAAGCCCACGAATGAGATCAGGCCAAAGGTAAGCCCCTGCCGCAGCCTGCCCGCGGCGATATAGAGCGACCCGAGGTCCCGACCGGCAAGTAGAGCCAGGACGATCACGAGCGGGACGACGTACAGGAACTGGGACAGCTTGTCCAGCGCGAGAAAGCGCACCGGATCCATGCCCTCCCGATGCAGGTTCAGGATGCCGGTGCTGGTACAAAGCAGCGGGGCGGAGGCACAAAAGAGCGCATAGGCTGCCTGCCAGTAGCGCTCCGGTCTGCACATCCGCTTGAGCACGAGAGACACGATCAGCCAGAACAGCGTGAGCACCAGATAGTAGACGCGGCTGCCGTTCGTCGGAAAGACATCGTACCACGGCGCGCCAAACACAAACACGGTAGCCCCACCAACTATGAGCAGAATCGAGAGCACGATCTTGTTCACCAACTTGCCACCTCCCTGCACCTTCGTCGCGGTGTAGGCCCCTGCCTCCACAGAGCCAGGGACGCACAACGCGGGTTGGCGCGCCTCGCCTGCGCGCCCCCGGTTGGCATTTGGCGCCCCTACCCGTGGATCCCGACCAAGTCGAGCAGGAAGGCATAGATCAGCGCCGCCTCCCTATATCGCTTGTAGCGACCCGAGACGCCGCCATGCCCAGCTTCCATCTTGGTCCGGAGCAAGACCTGGTTTGCGTCGGTCTTGGTCGCGCGCAGCCTGGCGACCCACTTGGCTGGCTCCCAATACTGCACCTGCGAGTCGTGCAGGCTGGTGATCACCAGCAGGGCAGGGTAGTCCTTGGCCTCGACGTTGTCGTAGGGCGAGTAGGAGAGCATGTACTCATAGTAGGCTTGGTCGTTCGGATTCCCCCACTCGTCGTACTCGGAGGTCGTGAGCGGGATGCTGTCGTCGAGCATGGTCGTGACGACGTCGACAAAGGGCACGAGCGCGACCACACCTCTGAACAAGTCAGGCCGCATGTTCGTCACGGCGCCCACGAGCAATCCCCCCGCGCTGCCGCCCATGGCAAAGAGCCGGTCCGGGCGCGTATAGTGCGCCGCTACGAGGTGCTCGGCGCAGGCGATGAAATCGGCGAACGTGTTCACCTTGTTGAGCAGCTTGCCATCCTCATACCAACGTCGCCCCAGTTCCTCGCCGCCCCGGATGTGGGCAATCGCATACACAAAGCCGCGGTCCAGCAGGCTGACCCGGTTTGGGTCGAACGTGGCGTCCATGCTGTTCCCGTAGGAGCCATAGCCGTACAACAGCAGCGGCGCGCTCCCGTCACGCGCCGTACCCTCGCGGTAGACGACCGAGATCGGCACCGCGCTGCCGTCCCCGGCGATCGCTGAGAGCCGCTCCGTGCTATAGTTTGCCGAGTCGAATCCCCCCAACACCTCCTCGCGCTTGCGCAGCGCCTTCTCACGTGTGACCATGTCATAGTCATAGACCGACCTGGGCGTCGTCATCGACGTGTACGTGTAGCGCAGCGTGGTCGTGTCCAGGTCGTGGTTGTCGCTCGGATACGCCAGGTAAGCCGGTTCGCCAAAGTCGAGATAGTGCTCCTCGCCCCCCACCCACGGACGGATCCGGATCTGGACCAGCCCCTGCCTGCGCTCCACCACCACCAAGTGGTCTCGGTAGAGCTCGAAACCCTCCAGCAACACGTCGTCCCGGTGCGGGATCACCTCTTCCCACTGCGCCCGGTCCGTGTTGCCGACCGGCGCCCTCATCAACCGAAAGTTCTTGGCCCGGTCGTTGGTGCGCACGTAAAAGTGCTCGCCCAGGTGATCGATCCTGTACTCGTGACCTCGCTCCCGCGGCGCGAACACCCTCCACTCGCCCTCCGGGTCCCCTGCCGGCAGGCAGCGCGCCTCGTTGGTCAACGTCTGCGCAGAGTCGATCACCATGTATCCCTTGGAGCGGGTCTTGAACACGTAGGCGTAGAACGTCTCGTCGGCTTCCTCGTAGACCAGTACGTCATCCGCCGGGTCCGTACCCACCGCGTGCCGGTAGATCTGGTGCCAGCGCAGCGTGACCGGGTCCTGCTTGGTATAGAACAATGTCTTATTGTCCTCAGCCCAGGCAATGTTCTCGGTCACGTCGGGAATGACGTCCTCGAGCACCGCGCCCGTTGCCAGGTCCTTGAATCGGATCGTGTAGAACCGCCGCCCAACCGTGTCCACGGGATACGCCAGCAGGTCCTGTCCAGCGCTAACGGCGAATCGCCCCACGGAGACGAACTCGTGCCCCACTGCCAGCTCGTTGACGTCGATCAGGACCTCTTCCGGCGCGTCGGGCAGATCGCGCTTCCGGCAGTAGATCGGGTACTCCTGACCGTCCACCCATCGCGTATAATACACATAGTCGTCCATGCGATAGGGGACAGACATGTCCGTCTGCTTGATCCGGCCCCTGATCTCCTCGAACAGCGCCTCCTGGAACGGTTCGGTATGCGCCATCACCGCATCGGTGTAGGCGTTCTCCGCCTCCAGGTAGGCGATCACCTCGGGATCCTGGCGATCCTTGAGCCAGTAGTAGGGGTCCACGCGCACGTGCCCGTGCGTCTCCAGGCGCACAGGCACGCGTTTGGCTACTGGTGGCGACGCCACTCGATCGGACATGTCCGTACCCTCCATCGGATGCGCGAAGCATGGTCGCGCGCCGGGCGCAGCAGCCCTGCGCCTCCATGGGTTGCCCCACATCCCTGCCGCTGGTTGTGCAGCTCCCCACCACACAAGACCGCCCGCGCCGCGCGGGCTGCCGGTTAGGGCACGCGCTGTCCCGCGCGCCAGACGACGACGGGCGTGTGATCGGCGCCCCCATAGTAGCCCTTCATCCGCTCGACCGACGCCCCCTCGTCCATCCACAGGTCGAGCGCGAAAGGAAACGATACCGCTTGGTAGAGCAGTTCCACCGAGACCACGTAGGGGCCTACATGCCGCGACACGTCGATCTGGTAGGTCAGGCGATCCTCGCCCCCACGAAAGCTCGCATCCTGCGCCGCCGCCCCCCGGGGGGCGACATCGGCCTGCGCCGTGCTCGGCTCAAAGCCCTTGGGCAGCAACCGGTTGTCCTTGACGTACGCAGCGCCGCGCAGCAGCGTATAGGTCACCGCCCCGTCCGTGTCCTGCATGACGGACTCGTAGATCTGCACCTGTCCCTGATCGACGATCAGGTCGTAGTGCGGTTCGTACAGCGCGATATCCCCGTCGGCGTCGCCCCCCGCGATGCTGCCATCACCGCCCGGTCGGCCTGACTCGAAGGCGATCTCGGCATCGGCGTCGGTCACCACGAGATGGATCCACGCCCGACGCGACGGGAACCCGCTCGGGAACTTGTGGCCCGTCTCGTTGGTCACCGCCAGGACGACCTCCAACTGCCCGTCTGCTGCCGTGGCCCCCACGACCTCGATCCGGGCGGCTTTACTCTCGAGCTGTGCTACGGTGCGTGCGTGGGTTGCGTCGAGCTGTGAGCTGGAAGCGGTCAGGCCCAGCTCAGCGACGTGGTCGCTCAGGACCTGCGCCATGAAGGCATTGCCCCCCACAAAGTGATGCTGCGAAAACGGTTCGCGCGGCTGGACCATGCGGGGCATATTCGAGATCGCGACGCGCCCACTGGCGGCGGGCATGTGACAGCCCTGGCAGGGCACGCTCTCGGCATATGCGCTGTGCGCCCACTCCAGGTAGACCACCTGCTCTGGAAAAGTCCCCGCCACGTTGCCCGCCGCGTCGACGTAGGGCGTGTAGAGTGTGTGGCACGTGGCGCACAGGCTGGCTTCGCGTACGTGCGGTCCCTCGACCGGGATAAAGCCGGTATGCATCTGCATCTGGCGCTGGATTGGGTCGGGGAACGGCCCATAGATCAATCGATCCGGCGGTTCGGTCACCGTATCGATCGCGTACCCGCCGCTGTAGCTGGACTCGTCGCCAAGGCCCTGGTCCTCGATCTGGTGGCACAGCGTACACGAGATGCCGTCCATGGCGATCTCGTGCAGCTCGTTCGCCGGATCGAGGAACCCGTCCTGCAACAGGGCACCCGCGCCCCCCAGTGCGTCCACTTCCGTCCACGCCATCGGCGTATGGCACGTCGCGCACTTGGCCTCGATCGTCTCGCGGAGGCCCGGATTGCGCGCCACTTCCGAGCTCACCTTGGCCTGCCATAGCGGGTCCCTGGCGCCGTTCGCCATCATAGTCGAGCGCCAGTGCGTATCGAGCGAGACATCCGCTCCAGAGCGATCCACGAGCCGGCTGTGACAGACCGCACACGTGCCCGAACCAGCAAAGTGCTCGCTCAAGACCGCCGGCAACGGCAGCCCGTCGGTCGAGCGAGACTCGGGCGTCTGCGTCTCTGCCACCGTCGGGGGCTCAGCCGGCGTGGACGTCACCGACGTACCGTGCGTCGGGGTCGACTCGGCAGCCGTCGCCGGGATCGCCGTCTCCACTATGGGAGGCGCCATCGCGGGGCCACACGCTCCCAGCACTGCCGGCAGCGCCAACAAGGCGAACGCTGCGCAGGCAAGCCATCGCTGGTATCGTGTCATCGTGTCACGATCCCATACACAAGTTGGTAAGCCAACTTTGCCCTCGATCCTGATCCCCACACCAGTTGCGGGCCCACGCCACCAGGTGGCTCGACTGGTTCGTCAGACCCGATCGGCATCTTGACGGGGATTGTACCTGAAACCAGTCCGTGCTGCAAACGCGTCTCAGAAGCTGCGCAGCCCCGCGCAGGTAGAGGGCTTCTCTTGGTTTGAGGTGCCGCACTGTCGCCGATCCTAGGGGAGTCGCTGTGCGTCGCCCAACGGGAAAGGGACACAGCACCGGTGGCTGTGTCCCTTTGCGATGGGCAGACTCTGTGAACCGCGCGATCGCTCGCGCGTGCCTAGCCGGGCGCCGCGGTGTGCACGACCCCTTTGCCGCGCGGCGCCGGTTGCCTGATCCAGGCGAGGGCGACCAGAAAGCCGGCAAACATGACCGCCGCGCCGCTCATGTACGGGTAGGACAGATCCACGTCATAGATGAACCCAGCCCAGATCGGCCCCACGATCCGGCCCAGGCTGATGAACGAGTTCCCGAGTCCCATGGACGCGCCCTGTCCCGCCGAGGTCCGCTTGGAGATCAGCGAGAGCACCGCGGTTCGCAGGAGCGTCTTGGAGAGGACGAACAGGCCCGTGGCAAGCAGGACGAGCGGATACTGCTGTGCCATGAGGAGCACGAGGAACCCAACCGAGCTGGCGATCAGCGACACCTTGACGATCAGCGCCTCGCCCCACCACCGCGTCAGCGGGCCGATCAGCGTCGCCTTGCCGACCGTCGACACAATGCCGATCACCACCAGGATCACGCCGACGCGCTCCGGACCATAGCCGTACCGGTCCGCCGCATAGAGGCCGAACACCGACTCAAAGTTGGTCAGCCCGAAACTGACCAGGAAGAGCATAAAGAGCAACAGCCCGACCGGGCTCCACAGCGACGCCCACAGCGTCCTGACCTGGACCGTCGCCAGACCCCCTGTGCCATGCTGCCGGGCCTCGGGAGGCAGCGACTCGGGCAGCAAGAGCGCGATCAGCACCAGGGCGACCAGCGCCATCCCCGCAGCGACATAGAAGGGCAGCGAGAGCGCCGTAGACCCCAACCACCCGCCGATGCCGGGCCCGAGGATCATCCCCAGCCCAGAGGCGGCGCCCAGGATGCCCAGCCCGCCCCCGCGCCGCTCGTCCGACGTGCTGTCGCTGACGTATGCCATCGCCGTCGCGGTCGCCGCCGAGGAGAGCACGCCCGATAACGCGCGCGAGACAAACAGCATCCACAGCCGCGTCGATAGCCCAAACAGCAGCGAGGAGAGCGCGTATCCGATCATGCCCACGATCAGGATCGGCTTGCGCCCTGTGCGGTCCGAGACACTGCCCCACAGTGGCGCAAAGACGAACTCGAGCAGGGCTGCGGTCGCCACCAACAGCCCCAGGTGCCGACCACTTGCCCCCAGCGCTTCGACATAGAAGGGAAAGATCGGGATGATCAGCCCAAAGCCGAGCGTCACGACGGCGAGGGCAAAGGATAGGATCAGGATCTGTCTGCGATTGCCGTCTTTCATCATCGACTTCCTATGCGTGGTGCGCGACCGACATCGCGCCGCGCACCACGCTCCCGGTGTGACGCCGTACCCGCTACGCCTCCACTTCCGACAAGGTGACCGTTCCCGCGCTGCCGTCGACCGTGATCGTCTGCCCATCGCGGATCCGTCGCGTCGCCACGCCCGTGCCCAGCACAGCGGGGATGCCATACTCGCGCGCCACGATCGAACCGTGACTCAGCGGTCCCCCTACATCCGTCACCAGGCCCGCCGCCATCGCGAACAGGGGCGTCCACGCCGGCGTCGTGGCGCGTGCGACCAGCACGTAGCCTTGCCGCATGTTGCAAAAGTCCTGTGGCCCTTCGAGCACGCACGCTGGAGCCGTGACCTTCCCCGGGCTGGTAGCCGCCCCCGTGATCGTGTCGCCCGTCTGGTCGCCCGCTTCCACCGCGAGGAAGCTCTCCACCTTCATCCCCATGTACCGTTCCTTCGTCGGGATCTGCGGCGGCGGGGTCACGCGCTGCGCCGCGCGCCATTGCGCCTTGCGCGTGCGCACGCGCTCCGCGAGCGCCGGGAGCGGCTCGTCGTCCGCCAGGGCCTGCACGGCGCTCTCTAGTTCGTCCTCCACCACCCAGAAGACGTCGTCGGGCGCCTCGATGCTCCCTGCCGCGACCATGCGCTGTCCCAGCTCGCGCAGTAGGCGTCGCAGCTGCGGGTAGCCCAGGCCGATCTCGGCAAGCCCATCTTCGCGCACCGCTGCCTGGCGCTGTGCCCAGCGGAGCGTGACGCGGAAGAGCCAGCGGCGCACGCCCTTCAGGCGACTGAGCGCGGCTTCTGTCTCCCGCTCGCGCCGCTCAACAAAGGCCCGCTGACGCTCGTACGGGTCCCCGCCCTCCCCGCGCATGTACATCTGGACGGTCTGGAGCATCGGCGCCGGATCGTCGAGCGGCAATGGCTTGCCAAAGTCCATGTCGTACACGATGTGCCCGAAACGCCGCAAGTGCGCGTCCAAGCGCCGCCCCAACTCCTGCCACACGTCGGCGGCAACCGCCGCCGGGCGTCGACCCTCGCGCAGTGCATCGACCAGCTGCGACGGCGGCGCCGAGAGCATATGCGCGCGCAGAGCGTCGTCCTGCGCACACCACGCCGCCAGGTCATAGAGCGACTTCTCGGACTGGATCGGGATGCTATCGTAGCCCATCAGGAAGGCAGAAACCTCGGGGTCCCCTTCGCGGCGCACTAGCCCTTCGTATACTCGGGTGAACAGCATCTCGGTGCCCGCCGAGATCCCCATCGTTCCGACCATCAGCGCGCCCAGGTGGTCGGCGGCGATGTCCAGGATCTCGTGCACGCCACGCCAGATCTCGGCGGCATCCAGCGTCTCCGCCGCCGCCCCCCAGCGCCGCGCAGCCTCGGCATACGCCGGATGCACCTCGTCGCGCCAGCGAGCGATGCCGTTGCGCAGCATCGACCCGAACCTGGGCACGAACCGGAAAATCAGGTAGCGCCACGCGCGCGCCGGGTAGCTGACGACCATGTACGCATAGTCGTTGATCGTGGTCAATATCCCCGCGAAATCGTCCGTCTCGCTCCGCCCCACATGCTCGACCAGGCGGTTGATGCCGGCGCCATACCGAGACAGGCCTAGCGTGCCATACAGCGGCGTCAGCGGATCTGGCATGAGGTCGACGATGCTGGCGCGCATGTACTGCCCCTTCGGGTCGGGGAGGGGCCACTCGGTCGGAGGAGGCGCCTCTGGCTCTGGCAGCGCCGTGATCGGTCGCGCTTGCACGATGTGGAACGCGCCATCTACGGTCGCCCACTCGATATCCATCGGCTGCCCGTAGAGCGTCTCGATGCGCACGCCCAGCTGTACCAGTTCCTGCGCTGCCTCGTCGTCCAGGACGGGCGCGCGGCGCAGCTCCTCTGGCACCGGCTGCTCCTGTGTCCCCCCGTTCACGCGGACGGTCATGACCTCCTTGACGGCGATCTCCCGACCGACCACGGCAGAGCGCGCCTTGTCGACGCGCAGCATGTCGGGCGTCACCGCCCCGCTCACTACCGACTCGCCAAGCCCCCAGGCGGCGCTGATCAAGGCCTCGCCCCGGGCGCCGGTGAGCGGGTTCGCGGTGAACAGCACCCCAGCTGCTTCGGCGGGGACCAGCTCTTGCACCACGACCGCCAGGCTGACGGCGCCGTGGTCGATCCCGTTGCGAGTGCGATACCCGATCGCGCGCGCCGTCCACAGTGAGGCCCAGCAGCGGCGCACGGCATCCAGCACCTCGTCGACGCCCTGCACGTTGAGATACGTCTCCTGCTGGCCTGCGAACGACAGGCCTGGCAGGTCCTCCGCGGTCGCGGACGAGCGGACGGCGACGGCGGGTCGTTGCCCATGAAGCTCCGCATAGGCGCGTGCGACGGCGCCGGCGATCTCGGGCGGAATAGGCGCATCGACAAACATCGCCCGGATCGCATCTGACGCGCGCTCCAGCATGGCGGGGTCTAGGTTGCCTCCCGAGGAATGCGCCTCCAGGACCGGTTCCAGGGCGGCTGCGATCCGGGTCTCCAGGTTGTTCTCAGCCACGAAACGCCTGTAGGCAGCCGTCGTCAGGTGAAAGCCGTCGGGGACGGGCAGGCCCGCGGCGACGAGCTGTGCCAGCGAAGCCCCCTTTCCCCCTGCCTGCTCGAGCGTCGCTTCCGCGGCATCCAATGCTAGTACGTACGATCCCATGGCCTATGCCTCCTCTTGTCCCTCACCCACCCTGCGCCCCCCAGGTAGCTCCCCTGTGGCTTCCTCCACGCGTCGGACGCTGATCAGCGTGAGGTTCATGTTCCCCAACCGGACCAGGATGCCTAGGAGAGCGGGCTGGTCGGCAACCGGTCCAGTCAGCGTCGTGACGCCGTTGCCGTACGCGACCTGCATCCCGCTCAGCCACTCCGACCACTGCTCGTCCAGCCGCCCTCTCACCACGATCTGGTACCTCGCTGCATGATCGGCAGCGTGCGCAGCCTCAGCTTCCCTCATCACACCTGCCCTTCCTGCTATAATGCTCTGCCCCGCTCGCCGGACGCTAGAGCCATCGCGCACCCGCCACGAGACCCAAGGGGGGCGCTTCCAGGGCACATCACTCGCCTACCGGGAAATGGGGCCGCACTCCCTTACCGTCCATCTAGGCACAGTATACGCGTAGGTCGGTACTACGGGCAAGGGCCAAAGGTACTGCTCGGGTACTAATGGTAGAGAGACCCCAAGCCTGCGACGGAGGGCTTGTCGGGCGGGTCGTGCCAGCGCCGGGCGCAGGATATGCCGCGGGCAAAGGAAGAGAAGAGGAAAAGGCTGAGGAGCACGGGCGCTGACCCACGCAGGAGGGGCATGGCGCCTCT
>JAFGIE010000009.1 GCA_016929775.1 Anaerolineae bacterium | reverse complement strand
CGCCCGATCGTGGTGCGGAACCTGCGCGGTGGCGACACAGGCGCGTACCTCAGAGGTCGTACTTTCACCGCGGTACGCCGGCGGGGCAAGTTCCTACTCCTATCGCTCGATGACGGTGGTACGGTCGTCATTCAGCCCATGCTTGCGGGTCGCGTCCGGTATGGCCCGCCCCTCACACGACACCGCAAGCGCGACGTACTTGTGCTGTCCCTGTCCAACGACCTCGAACTCCGGTACTACGACCCGAAGGATATGGGCAAGGTCTATGTGACCGATACACTAGAGCAGGTACCGACCTACGCCGACCTGGGCCCTGAGGCTACCGACCCGGAGCTGACGCTGGAAGCGTTCCACACTCGGCTGCGGCGGGAACGCGGCGAGATCAAGTCCGTCCTAACCCGGCAGTCGTTCGTCGCCGGCATTGGCAATGCCTATGCGGACGAGATCTGCTGGCGCGCACGACTCTATCCCTTCCGCCGGCGCTCCTCTCTCGATCAGGCCGAGATCGAGCGCCTCTACCGCGCCATGCGCGACGTGCTGAGCGAGGCAACGGCAGCGATCCGCGCGCAGATCGACGACCAGACTGACGTGGAGATCCGGAGCTTCCTGTCTGTCCACGGGCGGGCTGGCGAGGCATGCCCCCGCTGCGGCGGCACGATCAGCGAGGTCAAGCGAGAGCGCCGAGCGACACACTTTTGCCGAGCGTGCCAACCTGGTCTCATGCTGGACACGCTGCGCCGCCAACCGCGCGCCAAGAGGTAAGGACATGGGAACACACCAGGGCATCCCCTCTGTAGATCGTCTCCCTGTAGGCCATAGAGCCATCTGTCGCGGGGACCGGGGAGCACAAGTGGACCGGGTCGCGGGTCGTTGGATGTGCTGCACGTGAAAGAGAGCCGCGGGCGTTGGCGCCACTGGGCAGCTGTGTCGCTCCTGGCGATCGCCTTCCTTGTGCTCGTATGGGCGCACCACCGCTTCCTGACGTCGGGCGACCGCTACGCGAGCCGCGACTACATGGCGCTGTGGGCGGGAGGACGTGCGCTCCTCGAAGGCCTCGACCCCTACGACACGGAAGCCTGGGTTGAGCTGCGCCGGAGCTACGGCAGCACCTGGATGCCTGACCCGCGCGCCCCCCTTCCCCTGTGGACGCTGGCGCTGCTGAGCCCGATCGCCGCGCTGCCCCTGGGCTGGGCTGCCGCCGCGTGGCTGGTATCGCTGGAACTTGCCCTTGGCGCCTCGGTCCTGCTCTTGGTCGCCGCCGCACGCCGCAAGCCGCCCACGGTGATCGAGGTTCTGCTGCTCTTCGTTGCCGCTTTCGCGATGCGTGGCACCCTGGTCACGCTGCAGAACGGGCAGATCGGGCTGCTGACCCTGGTCGCGCTGACCGGCTTTCTGGTCCTGTGGTGGCGCGGCATGCCCTTCCTCGCCGGGGCAGCGTTGTCGATGGTCGCCAAGCCCAACGCGTACCTGCTCTTCGTGCCGGTGGTCGGACTCTGGCTTCTTCGCCACAGACGGTGGCGCGCCATCGCGGGCGCCGCGTCTGGGGCCGCACTTCTGTTCGGAGTCAGCGCCCTCCTGCGACCTGGCTGGCTTGCCGCGTGGCTCACGGTACGCGCCAAGACCGAGGCTACCTATCGTACGCCGACGGTGTGGGGTGCGGCGTACGTGATCGCCCCGGAGCCGTGGCCCGTCGTCGGCCTGATCCTCACGCCGGGCATCACCGCGTGGGTGGACTGGTTGGCCCTGCGACGCGCGCAGTGCGACCCTGCGTACGTCGTAGGCCTGGCCCTCTGCGCATCGCTGGCAGTGACCCCCTACGTCTGGGCGTATGAGCATACGCTCCTCGTACTACCGCTGACGCTCCTGTATGCCGCGCCTGACGTTCCTGGTCCTGATGCCGCGCGGAGCCACGCTCCCACGACCTGCCCCCGGCGGGGAGCTCAAGACGGGCGACTAGCGTGGCTCGGCACGCTGCCGGTGGGCTGCGCAGCCACCTGGCGAGCGCGTGTCAGCGCACGGAGGCTGGCTGTCGCCACACGGTGCCTAGGCGTGTTCCTGAGACCTCTCCTGGGTTCGCCTATCCCGCCGCACGGGAGATGCGCTCCCGCACGTAGGCCTCGGTGAGGGGTTCGGTATAGTCGATGGCGATCAGCATCACCCCGCGTTCAGCACACAGTCTGGCCTTTCGCCGATCGCGATCCTGCAGCGCCGCCAGCGCCTCTATCCCATCCCACGCTGCCACGGCATGGTAGTGCTGCTGTCCCTGGTACTCGAACGCCAGCCCGAGCTCGGGCACGTGCACGTCCAGTTCGAGTCCGTCCAGCCACGCTGGTCGGTCGCGGCGCAGGACCTCGTGACCGGCGCACACGCGCCGCACAACCTGGTAGAGCATCGTCTCGCTCACCCATCCCTCGCCGACGGGTTGGAAACCGAACTCCTGCCGCACGATGCTCTCGATCGTGCGGTCGAGCGAAGCACAGGCGCGCCGGTACTGCCGCGTCACGTACTGGCGTTCTGCATCCCGCATGCGCGTTGCCCCTCCGGCATCTCCGGGCTCTTGCGAGTCCAGGTTGTCGAGCGCCTTGGCTGCTGTTGCCACCGCTTCGACAGAGGTGCGGAGCTGTGTGGGACACACCTCAGGCAAGTAGGCGCACACGTCGAGCGCTATCCCATAGCGCAGGTACGCCTGGGCCACGTACCAGCCATAGGTCTGGATGAACCGTCCCCCCTCGAGCTCGTGGCAGTAGCGCAGGGCAGGGACTGCCATGTTGCACCTGTGACACAGGCGGGGCACGAATCGCACCGCGTCCAGGGGTGACTCTGGGCGTAGGCGCACCAGCGCCGCGACGCTCTCGGGAACGAGGGATAGGTCGAGAGCACTTCCGTCCGCGGCGGGATCGCCGCGGGAGCGCGCAAGCTCGACCGCGTGCTCGAGCCCAGCGCGCGCGCAGGCACAGAGTGCGGGTGGAGTGCCCTCGTCGGGGGCAAAAGCCAGGAACACCCCCCGCTGTGGATAGTGCACGATCGGGTAGGGCAGGTCCTCACGTACGGTGGGCCCGTCGAGGGAAGCGGACGGGATGCGAACACACGTTGGACGGATCTGGTCGCTCACTTTGTGTCCCCGCTTGGTCAGCCGCGCCTGCAGCACGCAGGCGATTATACCCGCACACGAAACCCCCGGCAAGCCATTGCTCGCGCTGGTCGCGTGCAAGCGCAGTGACGCCGCGGCGATAGTCCGTCCGGGGCCCGGCGTTGGGCAAACCGGGCGCCCGCACGTCTCCGTAGGAGTTGGGTCTGCAGTGCAGCGTCAGTTGCGTCTACCCTCTGCCTGTGGTATGATTGCGCATCGTCAGCTCCCGGTTCGGGCCTTGGCGCAGCTCCGCAGGCAGAAAGGAGGACGACATGAGGTCCAGAGTGCGCGTCGGCGTGATCGGCACCAGCTGGTACGCCGATCTGGCTCATCTCCCCCGCGTCGCAAGCCATCCTGGCGCAGAGTTGGCGGCAGTGTGTGGGCGAAATCGTGCACGCGCCGACGAGATGGCAGCCAAGTATGGCATCCCGCTCGTGTTCGCCGACTACCGGGATATGATCGCGACCGGGGGCCTCGATGCCGTCATCGTCTCGACACCTGACGACCTGCACTACCCCATGACCATGGCGGCGCTCGACGCTGGGCTGCACGTGCTGTGCGAGAAGCCGATGGCGCTCGACGCCGCACGGGCCAACGAGATGCTGGTGGCTGCAGAAGAAGCCGGGGTAGTGCACATGGTCTGCTTCACCAACCGCTGGGCCCCACCCTATCGCTATCTCAAGCGCCTTGTCGACGACGGATACGTCGGGCGACCGCTCCACTGCCGCTTCAGCTACCTAGCCGGGTACGGGCGCGCCGCGACCTATTGTTGGAAGTGGGACCGCACGCGTGGCCTAGGTGCCTTGGGCGATCTCGGCTCGCACATGGTCGATCTCGCCCGCTGGCTCGTCGGCGACATCGTCCGCGTCAGCGCGCGGCTACCCACCTTTGTCACGCGACCAGGGCTGGGCGGTGGTCCGCTTGACCCCGCCAACGACGCGGCGTTTCTTGCCGTCGAGTTCGCGGGCGGCGCCCAGGGCCTGATCGAGATCAGCTCCGTGGCGCATACTGGCGGGCGAGGACAGGAGCAGCACGTGCGTCTGTACGGCGCGTCGGGCACGCTGGAGCTAGATGGGCCGTGGCAGGCGAGCCCAGTGCGCGGCGCACGAGGGGGCGAGCAGACCTTTGAAGCGCTCGCCGTCCCAGACGAGCTGTGGACTGGGATCGACCGCTCGCAGCCTGCGATGGCGCAGTATGCCCAGCTCTTCCTCCAGCAGTCCGTGGCTGACCGCCTGTTCATCGACGGCATTATCGCTGGGCGACAAGTGATGCCCAGCTTTCACGACGGGCTCAAGGTGCAACGGGTGATCGATGCCGCGCTGGCATCCGCACAGACGGGGCAGTGGACGTCTGTCTAGGAGATCGCGGACGCCAGGCTCTGCACGGCGGGCGGCACGGAACACGACCCACTTGCCGGGTCAGCAGTCAACAGGAGATGGACGCCCGATGACGATCCGCATCGTGACCGACAGCACGTGCGATCTGCCACAGGAGATCGTAGATCGGTACGGGATCACCGTGATCCCGCTCTACATTCACTTTGGCAACCAGAGCTACTTGGACGGCATCGGCCTGTCGCGAGAAGAGTTCTACGCGCGGCTGCCCAACAGCAACCCGCTCCCGACGACCGCCGTGCCAGGGCCAAGCTACTTCGTCGAGGTCTATGAGCGGCTCGCCGCGCAGGGCGCGACAGCGATCCTATCGATTCACATCGCCGCCAGTCTGAGCGGGGTCGTGGACGTGGCGCGTCTCGCCGCGCGTGAGGCGCCGGTTCCGGTCACGGTGCTCGACTCGGCGACCCTGACCCTAGGCGTCGGTTTTCTCGTGTGGGCTGCTGCTGAAGCCGTGGCGGAGGGCTGCTCGCTGGACGAGGTTCTAGCGCGGGTTGCCGAGTACGGCACACGCACGCACGTCTTTGCCGCGCTGGACACGCTCGAATTCCTGCGCCGAAGTGGGCGCGTCAACGCCCTTGTCGCCGCACTCGGCGGTTGGCTCAAGCTCAAGCCGGTGCTCCTCATGCACCAGGGCGAGGCGAGCGGGATGCGGGTCCGCACGACGGAGCGCGCTCACCGCCGGCTGGTCAGCCTCCTCCAGGAGCGTCAGCCGTTGGAGCGGGTTGCCCTGGTGCACACGCACGCTCTGCGGCAGGCGGAGCAGCTGATGCAGCACGCCGCTCACCTCCTGCCTCGGGATGGGCTGATCTGTGTCGACCTCAATCCCGTCTTCGGCGTGCACCTCGGCCCGGGTGCCGTCGGCTTTGCCTGCGTTTCCGCGCGCGTACGCTAGAGAGGAGGATCGATGCGAAGCGCCAAGATCTTGGCCTGGCTTTGTCTGCTGGCGATGACCGGCATCCTGATCTACGGCTTTGTGGTCGGTGACTTTTCCGGGGAGGGAAGCGTACTTTTGTCGATGCCTTGGGGCCTGGTGTCCCTGGTCGACCTCTACGCGGGCTTTGCGCTCTTTTCCGGATGGGTGGTCTACCGAGAGCGCTCCACGTGGCGGAGCGTCGGCTGGGTCCTGTTCATCATGGTCCTGGGCTTCTTTGCCGCCAGTCTGTACACGCTCGTCGCCCTCTATACCAGCAAGGGCGACTGGCGGCGCTTCTGGATGGGACACAGGCGCATCGAGGGACCGTGATGCACGGCAGGGAGTAGGAATGCCAAGCTATGCCTACATCGCTCTCGCCGGCGAAGACCGGGTGGCGCAGTGGGAGCTGGCGCCCGATGACGGCGCTCTAGCCCACGTCCGTGACACTGCCCTGCCAGGCGGGCCCAGCCCGCTGGCGGTCGACCCGGCACAGCGCACGTTGTACGTGGGTCTGCGCGCCGCGAACCAGGTTGCCGCACTTTACATCGATCCTGCAGACGGAGCCCTGACGCCGATCGGTGTGACCGATCTTGCCTCCGATCCCTGCTACCTGGCAACGGACCGGACGGGCGCCTGGCTCTTTTCCGCCTACTATCGCGCAGGTGCGGTGGCAGTGCACCCGCTTGGCCCGGATGGCGCCGTGCGACTGCCCCCTGCAGAATGGCGCGTCACAGCCCCACACGCACACGCGCTCGAGACGGACCCGTCGAACCGCTGGGCCTTCGTGCCGCACGTAGCCGCGAGCAATACGATCATGCAGTTCCGATTTGACGCTGCGACGGGCCACCTACAGGCGAACGACGTACCGGCGTTCGCGCCGCCAGCCGGCACCGGGCCACGCCACTACTGCTTCCATCCGCTGCTAGACATAGTCTACGTGGCGAACGAGCAGGGCAGCAGCGTGACCGCCTACCGCCTCGACACACACTCCGGCACCCTATCGCCCTTCCAATCCCAGTCGACCCTGCCGCCCGGCTGGTCGGGCGCCAATACATGCGCCCAGATCCGCATCACCCCGCAGGGCGACCACCTGTACGTCGCCAATCGGGGTCATGACAGCATCGCCTGCTTTGGCATCGACCGCAGCACCGGAAAGCTGACGGGCGCCGGTCAGCAGCACAGCCAACCGACGCCTCGCGCGTTCAACGTGGACCCGACGGGCCAGTTCCTCCTGGCGGCGGGACTGGATTCGGGCAAGCTAACCGTGTACCGCGTGCGGCGCCCGCGGGGTACGCTGGACCCACTGGGCGAGTACGCGATCGGCTCTCGGCCAATGTGGGTGCTGGTCCTCACGCTGCCAGTCTGACCCCTTTGGCGCCCACCTTGTCGCTCGTGGACTCGCCGCTTGGGCGAGGTCAACAGCGCCAGCATACGAACCGCCGGTCAGGACTGCGCGTCAGCCAGCAGAGGCGTCGGCGTCGATCGTCACTGCCCAGCCCAAGCCCGCCATCGCCGATCGCTTGCCCAGCAGTTCCGCGAACAGCGCACGTGCACGGTCGCCGGTACAATGGCAAGCCGCCAGTTCTTGCACGCCCAGCTCGAGCAGTTCCCGGGTGATGGCCTCGACTTGGCTGCGATCGTGGTCCCGCAGGTGGAACCCGCCAATCACGAGCGCGATCGTTTGCGCCCCGGCGGCGTCCTTGGCTGCGCGTACCATGGACACGATGCCGGGGTGCGCGCAGCCAGTCAGGACGACCAGCCCCTCAGGCGTCTCGACGCCCAGCGCCTGCTCGACGATCCGTGTCCCAAGTTGGCCGCTCGTGTACACACCCGGGAAGATCTCCCGCCCGTCGCTGATCTCGACCAGTTCGGTGTGCGCACGTACATCGCGCTTGAACGACGCGGGGAATGAGGCGGGGGCATAGACCGTCGGCCGATCGGTCACCTGGAGCAAACCAGGCAATCCTCCCGTGTGGTCGGCATGGATGTGCGAGAGCACGATCGCGTCGATGCGCTGCGGGTCGAGGTCGAGCTTGCTCAGGTTGCCCAGCAGCGTAGCCCCCTCGCCTCCAGTGTCAAAGAGCACGGTTGACGTGCCCGTCTCGATCCAGCAAGCAAAGCCCCACGCCGTGCGCAGCGTCCGATCGTACTCATAGTTGTCATAGACGATGGTGAATCTCAAGGCTCCTCCCTCGATCACTAGGCTGATCGCCAGGCTCAACTTGCTGGGTAGCGCAACGCCCGGCCCATAGACCACGCAGACCCGTCACCCTGTGCCCTGTACGACGACGATGCTCCCCAGAGGAACGCCCACGTCGCGGGCGATCACCGCGCACTTGGTCTGAAGCAAGAGGTACACCCGTGGTCCGGCGTCGCTGAGCGTCTCATAGTTGGCCTGGCCCTTGGCGATGATCAGATCGGCGGCAGCGTACATCTCGCGAAACGCGCGAGAGCAACGACTCAGGATCGTGCCAGGTGTGTCAGAGCCAGTGTCGATGATCTCGGCTACGTGTTGCACCCCCGCTGCGTACGCATCTTCACGGGTAGCATCGTTGAGCACCGCGCCCCCCTTGACAGCGTACACGACCGGGCGATCTAGCACCTCGATCAACAGCCGGTCAAACACTGCCTCGCCCGCATTGTCAGCCAGGTACAAGACGTGCGAGGCCCCCCGGAGCGCCGTCCGCAGACGCCCCGAATGATCGATCGCAAAACTCTGGGCTAGGACCCGCTCGATCACAGACCATAGGTCGTACTGATGTCCCGGCGCTAGGTCGAGGATGTTGCCCGCGATGCTGAGGCGCAGAGCCACGTCGAACGGGTCCGCTGCGCGCGCCACCCGCTCGCGAAGACGAGGATAGAGCGCCAGGGCTTGGCGTGTACTGGCTTCTTTGGCAGCCTGATAGGGATCACCGTGCCCACACACCCGCCGCACCAGGCTGTGCACCACTGCGCCGATCTCGGGCGGCGTGGCTTCTGGGCTCGCATCCCGTAGCGCGCACAGCGCCTCCTCGACGACCGCTCTCTGCTGGGACTCGGTCGCGCCCGCCCAGCGCGCTGCGTCAAGCGCTTGGCGCAGAAAACAGGGGTAGCAGTCCAGATAAGTGCGCATCGCTCCGATCCTCTCACTCTAGCACGCCTTGTCAATACTGACGCGGCGCCTCGCGGCATAGGAGGCGGCGAGACGCGCGACAGACCGATTATACCACACTAGATGTACCATGACAATAATCTCTTTTTGTATCTAGGTAAGCCACATCTAGCTTTCTACGCCATATCTACGCCTCTGCCCATCGGGCAGGGGCAACAGACAGGCTTGTCCATCTCCCAGCCTGCCCGCAGCCTGCGCCACGACAGATCAGCCGCCGAGCGCCAGGGACAGGTCCCGCTCCTCCGGCACACAGGAGTGGCACGCCTCGCCGCGCGAATCAGAGGGGCCTGAGCGGTGCGAGCGGCGGCAGGGATGACGTTTTTTCCACGCCACATGCCGATTTGCGACCCCTTTTGCACCCTCTTTCCACTCAATTTGCACATCCGTAGAGTACACTAGGAATGCCACGGCTGTGGCTGACGCGCCGTGCCTGGATATGCCGACCTCAAGGGCGACCAGTGGCCGGGCGTAGCCCAGATAGCGACGCACATGCCCCGACAACGGAGGGGTGAAGGGAGCCAGAACGATGTCATCTCAACACAGGTTGTTTGGTCCACCCGATGTCGAATGGCTTCGAGCGCAAGGCAAAGTGGGAGGACTGATCAAAGCCCTCAAGTACAAAAAGAGCGCCCGGATCCGGCTCGACGCCGCCGCGGTGCTCGGCCAACTTGGCGATGCGCGCGCAGTGCAGCCGCTCGTGCTCGCGCTGCAGGACGTCGATCCGCGGGTCGCGCTCGCAGCAGCACGGTCGCTGGGCAAGCTCCGGAACAAGGACGCGGTGACAGCGCTCCTGAACCAACTGCACGATGTCGACGAACAGAAACAGAGCGCTGCAGCGGACGCGCTCGCCGAGATCGGTGACCCGACCTGTGTCGACCCGCTGTTGGCCGCACTAGCCAGTGGGCCAGACCACGTACGACGCAGCGCCGCAGAAGCGCTGGGTAAGCTCAAAGCCCAAGCGGCGGTCGAGCCGCTGATCGCTGCTCTCGACGGTAGCGACGAACTGGTGAGGAGAAACTCGATCGAGGCGCTCTGCCTGATCGGCGATCGGCGAGCGGCGCCGTCTCTGCTCGCGGCACTCCAGGACAAGAGCAGGGATGTACGCCGCGCCGCAGCCAAGGGCCTCGGCCAGATGGCTGGTGCTGAAGCTGTAGAGGCCCTGATCGCTGTGCTGAAGGACGAGGGCAAATGGGTGCGGCATGCAGCTGCCAAAGCCCTCGGCGAGATCCGGGACTCCCGCGCACAGGCGCCGCTGGCTGCCTTGCTGGACGACCAGGATCAGGATGTGTGCCGGCGCGCAGCACAGTCGCTTGCCGCCCTCGGTGGGGACGCAGCCGAGGTCCTGATCGCTGCGCTTGACACCGAAAAGGAACACGTGCGCAACTATGTCGCCGAAGCGCTCGGCACCGTCCGGGAGCCGCGCGCCGTCGACAAGCTGATCGCCGCACTCGGTGACGACCGCATTGCCATCCGCGGCGGCGCCGCCAGGGCGCTCGGCGAGATCGGAGACCGACGAGCAGTCGCCCCTCTGATCGAGACTCTGGGCGACCACAACCACTGGGTACGCCTACTCGTGATCGAGGCCCTGGGCAAGCTCGCTGACGCCCGTGCGGAGGCCCCGCTTGAGCCATTCGCGAGCGACCATGATCAGCGCATCCGCGGCGCGACCAGGGACGCGCTGAGGCGGATCAAGGCCACCGCCTAGCCCCAGGCGAGGGCACGACTACCTTTACGACCGTGAGCTTGTTGTGCCGTTAGGGCTGATCGACACGAGATCGGCGCCATCACTGTTGTACCCGTGCTGGCGCCGATCTCATGTTCGTCCGCAGCAGGCGGCGATCGTCTCAGGTTCTGTTCACCGTCTTTCCACGTCGTCCACGCCAGCCACCCCTTCCAGATCCGTGTAGATGTAAACCGATCGAATTACCCCGACGTGTCCCTCCTACTCGACCACAACAAGGTCGCTGCTGCTTCGCCCAAAGACCTCAGGTGAGTACATCTCCTCCGCCTTGGCAGGCGGCGCTACGTACGTCCCTGGCGTGGTCGCGCGCGCTACGTACGAATAGCTGTACACCCCATCCCACAGCAGCGTGGCAAAGGCCTCGGCGCGCTCGTCGCGCATGTTTTGGTGCTCGTACCAGGGCCGCCACCACCACCAGCCATACCGCGACTCCTCTGCCTGCGGGTCCTGCGGTACGTCGCCCGAGACGGCGAGTGCGGGGTTGACGATCTCGAGCCCCGCCGGCAGCGGGTCCACCAGCGCGACGTGGTACCGCCGGCTGTCGGCGACCATGGTCAGCCGGACGCGTACCCGCGCCCCGGCTCGGACATGCCACACCCCATCCGCGTCCTGAGAGACGTCCGCCGGGTCGTCGATTGCCTCGTAGACGCGCTGGACGATGAACCCCATGTCGACTGCATCCATATCGAGATCCGTCGGCGCGTAGCGCAGCCCCAGCCGGTAGTAGAGCCGGCCCGGTCCCTCCTTGCTCAGAATCAGGTCCTGCGTGCCTCCTGCCGAGACCTCGTACAAGTAGGACATCGGGATCGCCGTCTCGCGCCGTTCGGTGGTTCTGCCCACAAAGACGTGTTCCGCCACATACGCCTCCCCCAGCCAGATCCGCGCCACGAACTCTGGGGTCTGCGCCTCGTAGGTGCGAAAGTACTGATCTAGGGCAAGCAAGACAAAGACGTTCTCCTGCGTGTTGCCCCAGCGTCCTCGGGTCCGGTGCGCGAGCAACCCGTTGACCAGCTTGGGAATCAGGTCACTCGTTGGATCCCCGGCGATCAGCGCATCGAGGACGATGGCGTCCGTCCGGCGATCGGAGTGAAGCAGTAGGTAGGCTTGGTCGCCGTACGAGGTGGCAAAGCTGGCTGCAGCGGCGGTCTCGACCGCCCGGTTGTCCAGGTGCAGCCGAATGGCCTCCACCGAGCTCGCCGCGGCGGGGTCGTCCAGCATTGCTTGCCACAGCCACGCCAAGGCTTCGAGCGACAAGCCCTCCACTCCCGCCTCGTCCAGCAGCCGTCTGGCTTTCTCGGGATCGCGATCGCCCATCAACTCCCGCACATAGAGCGCATATGCGCTCAGCGTCCACCGGATCGGCTTGTCATACCAGTCGGGATAGTGGTCCTCGATCTGGCGCAGGTAGTCGAGCACACGCGCCTGCATGTCCTCTGGGACGTCGAACCCCTTGAGCTCAGCGCGCTGCAAGGCGTGCGCGACGTGGATCGTGTTGTACGGGATCGACTCGCGTCCCCGCCGCCAGTACGGAAACCCGCCATCCCGGTTCTGTAGTCCGCCCAGCTCCTCCAGGTCGCGCGCCACCGCCGCCTCCAGCGCTTCCGGCGAGGGGAGCCCCTCCGCCGAGAACGCGGCGAGCACGTCGCGCAACGCCGCGATCGCCAGGATCCGCGACGCCAGCTGCTCCGAGCAGTCATAGCGATACGCCGCGAGGTAGAGCACGGCATCGGTCAGCGCCTGCAGCGCTGTCGAGGAGGTGCTGATCTCCAGTCCCCCGAACTGCGTATAGACGCCCTCCGGCGCCCCTACCGGTTGGGCCACTGCACCCTCGTCGATCACGCCGTAGGTGGCGAACGCCTCCGTCGTCGCGGGAGTGTAGACCGGCATCTCTCCGCTTGCCGCATCGGCGTACCCGCCCGAGACGGCGGCGACCTGGAAACGCGCCGTGCCCGGCATGTCTGTTGCTCCCGGAAAACGGACCTCGACCCGGTCCCGAGCGGGTACCTCGACCCGCCACCCGGCGGGCGCGCTCATCGTCAGGTTGCCCGCTCGCACCACCACCTCGACCGCCATCGGTGCGTCGGTCTGGTTCTGCAGCACGACGGGCAGCTCGAACCGATCGCCATAGTTGAGAAAGCGCGGCGCAGATGGGCGGACCATCAGCGGCAGCCTGGCGACTAGGTTGGCCTCGCCAGACCCGAACTGCTGTCCTCCGGCGACGGCGACCACCATGACCCGGTAGCGTGTCAGGTTGTCGGGCAGCGACACGGCGACCCGCGCACGCCCGCTCTCGTCGGTGCGCACCTCCGGCGCAAAGGTCGCCAGCGGGTCAAAGTCGGTGCGCACCCGGATCGGCGCCCCCTCCTGTTGCACCTCGACCGTCTTTTCCTCTTCCGCTGCGACCATCGTGGCCTGCGGCGCCATATCCCCCGCCGCTTGCAGCATCACCTCGCCCTCCTCGGCAAGCGCTTCGGGACTGAGGAGGACAATGCTCGCCCGCCCATAGGTGCTCTCTGTGCCCGCGTCGCGCGGTTGGTAAAAGACCGCTATCGGGTCGACCAGTTCGTAGCTTGTCAGCGCCAGGATCGCCTCGTCGACGACGATGACCGACAGCTCTGCGTTGGGCACCGGCTGTCCATCGGCGTCACGCAGCAGCACGTCGAGCACCGTCTCGCCACCCGGCTCTAGCTCCGTCTCACGCGGCGCCACGTCCAGCGTCAGCGTCCGCTGCAACGCTGGGACACGCAGCATCAGCGCTCCCGAGGCGTACGCAGGACGCGCGGGCGCCCCGTCGACCGCTTCGCCCGTCTCGTCGGTGCGCTCCGCCGCGCCGACCAAGTCCACCTGCACGTGCAGGTTCGGCGTGTGGGCCTCCTCGATCGGCACGCGCAGTGTCACCGTGCCCTCCTCGACCCGAAAGCGCTCTGTGTACAGGATGCCGCTGCGGCTGACCGTCAGCAACCCCTCCGCCGGGCTGAAGGGGCTCTGCACCAGGATCTCAGCCACATCGCCGCCTGCGTACGTCTCCTTGTCCGGGATCAGGGTGACCGTCTCTTGCTCGACCTTGCGCGCCGCCGGGAGCCGCCCTCCGCTCACCCAGCGCGTGAACCGGCTCTGGTTGCGCCGTCCGGCGCCGTCGGCCACGACCGCCGTCACCCGGTACTCGCCGCCCACCGGCGTCTCAAAGACGCAGGACACCGGCTCCTCGCGCGAGCCAACCGTGCACTCCTGGACGTCGGTTTCCTCCTCCCGCCATGCGCCCTGCCGGTAACGCCACTCCAAGCGCGCAGCGCGCACCTCGATCGGTCGGTCTGGCACGGGGGCGCCGTCTAGATCCACGACGATCAGGTCGATTTTGAGCGGCGTCCCGCGCTCCACAAAGGTCCGCGTGCTCCTGAGGCCAACATACAGATCCGCCGGGTGGACCAGCAAGCTCGTCGTCGCCGCCCATGCCTGGCGGTTCACGTCCATCACCTCTGCCTCTGCCAGCACGCTGTGCGGGCGCCGCGCGTCGGTACGGTCAAAGTCCAGGCGCAAGTAGTGGCTGCCGCTCGCGTCTGTCGTCCCGGTGAACGTCTCGATCGCGACCTCACCCTCCTCTGGCCAAACCGGGCCAAAGGACACCGCCTCCCCATAGTAGGCGCCATAGGCGAACCACCACGGCGTCCACTCGCCAAACACATAGTCCGGCCAATTCGGGGGCGTATAGTTGCCGGGCGACGTGCGCACGTGCCACGTCACGTCGGCGTTGGGCAGCGGTCCCCCCGCATAGTAGCTCGCCTCGACGGCGAGCACGGCGTGCTCCCCAGCGTAATATGGGCCCATGGTCTCGTTGCGTGCCCTGACCTCGAACTCGGGGCGGCGGAACTCCTGGACCTGGAAGCCGTGGTTGTGCGTTCCGCCGGCCATTCCCACCAGCGTCCCCCTCGCTTCGAGCGCCAGCTGTGTGTAACCGAGGTTGGCATTCTCGGGCACACTGAACACGAGGTCGAACCCACCCAACGCATTGACCGCCGCCTCGCCGCTCAGCACTTCGTTGCGCTGCGGGCCGATCACCCGGTAGGTAACGCGATCCACCGTCCCCCCGGGCAGCCCCACGTCGCCGTCCTGCCGTCCGCCGACGCGCCGCAGCCAGCCCTTCACGTGCACCTCTTCGCCGGGGCGATACATGGCGCGATCGTCATACACGTACCAGCGCAGCTCGTCCTGCGGCGGCGTGCGGGCCCACTCTCCCCCGCCCCACGTAGACGTGGACCGGGGCAAAACCGCCACGTCATCGCCGCGCCGGGCGACGAGGAGCTCGATCCCCTGGTCGGCAAGCCCAAAGCGAGCCGTGCCCTCCGCATTCGTGACCGCCAGCTGCGTCCCGTCCGCCGTCTCGATCGACACGTCGCCCAGCGTCGCGCCGTCGACCAGCGCGGTGGTCCAGGCAACCATCTCGCTGTGATCCACGATTGCGTCCAAGCCGATCTGCGTCACCTGGACCCACGCCTGGGCCACGCGGCGGTAGGTACGCCGCTCCAGCAGACGCAGGCCCGCCGGTTCGACGACCACGACGAGCTGCCCCGTACCACCCTCCAGCGCGCGGCTCAGGTCAACGCTTACCTCGCTCAGGGCGTCGGGCACGTTCTCCACGGCGACCGTGTCGTCCATCACCAGGCGACCCGGCGGTGTGGGCGGGGACTCGTCGCGGTAGAACTCGTCCAAGTAGTCCTTGTATGCCGCCCAGTCCGACGGCTCGACACGGTAGGCGCGCACGTGGAGGCGATCATAGTTGATCGTGTAGACCTGGAAGACAGGCTTGCTGGATGCCGGGTCCAGCGTCACCAGCGCTTCGGTCGGCCCATACAGAGCGGGTTCGGCTGAACCGACCTCGAAGGTCAGGACCTGGTCATCGCCCAGCGTCTGCCCATACACGTCTTGGATCGCGCCGCCGACCGTGACCCGGTAGGTCGTCTGACCCACGGTCTCTCCCCGGATCGTAATGCGGCTCCCGATCACGTCGACCGTCGCCCCAGGGAGCGCTGGCTCGATCAGGAGCATCGAGGCCTCGAACGCCTCCGCATCCAGCGGGTTGTTGAACTGGATGTTGAACGGCGTCAGGGGCGGGCAGTCATCCCGGTACCATGCACAGCCGTGGTCCTCGATCCGGAGCGGCGCATAGGTGGAAAAGCCGTAGCCCTGTGCCTCCTCGGTCACCAGCGGTCCTTCGGCGGACGGTGTCCCCGGGCCGACCGTGACCCGGATCTCGGCATCCGCCGGCAGCGGCTCCTGGGCGACAAAGGCCACCCAGCGGCTCTCCCCCGCCCCGTCCGCCTGCCGGCGAGCTCCCTTGTCCGCGTCGGTCTCGGCTTCCGTGGCAAGCCGAACCGGCGTCTCGCGTCCATCCGCTGTGACCCGGACGGTCTCCAGGACAGCCTGTGGCTCGACGCGCTGGTCGAACCCAACTACGAACACCGGGTCCAGCGGTTCGGCGTCGCCCGCCGGGTAGCTCACCGTCACCACCGGCGGCGGCGTCCGAAAGCGCCACGTCACCGCTTCGCCCAGCACGCCGCCCGTGACCGACTGGGTGCCCGCGGGAACGGTGACCACGTACTCGGTGGCCTTGGGCAGGCGGTCGATCGCGTCCGACGCGTACTCGAAACGGAGCGTCTTGGCGCCGATCCACTTCCACGTGCCCGGCAGCGGTGGTTCCAGCTGCACCGGCACCTCTTCCGCCGAGAGCGCCTCCAGCGTGGCGAGCGGCACCATCGGTTGGTTGAAGGTGACGTTGACGAACGGAGCAAGCGCGATCTCGCCCTCCGGGGCGTAGCGCAGCACGTGCAGTGGGCCAGATGGCACGGGTTCTGGGAGGACCGATCGCGGCTCGGGCGGGAAGGGTTCGTCGACTGTCTCACCCGGTCGAGGCGGGGGGAGCACCTCTTCTGGTAGCCGCAGCTCGGCTTGGTCTTGCGGCTCGAGTTCGAGCGGCGGCAGTCGCGCCAGGATGCGATCGATCTCTTCCTCCGTCAGCGCCTCCCCGGCTGCCACCTGGATTGGCTCCACGCCCTGCGGCTCCGCCTGTCCCGCGCTCAACCGCACCGCCAGCACCCCGTCCCCGACTTGGCCCAGCGCGCCGCCCGCGCTCATTTCTGTCGTCACGATCCCTCCCTCCCCGTCCGTATCGACCAATACCGGGATCGTCCTGCCCTCGGTCGCGGGCTGCCGCGACCGCCACCAGTACACGCCGCCCAGCACAGCAGCCACCACGATCACCGCAAAGGCCGATCCGCCGATCAGGACTGCCCGTCGATGTCGCGCGATCCACTCCCCGAGCCTATCTGTCATGCCTGCGACCTCCTGCGCCTCACGACGCCCTATCCTGCTCTGCCGACGGACCACGGGATGCCCCACGCCTGAGCCTGCTCCATCGCCTGCCCCTGGCCAAAGATCACGGACACGCACCACACCCCCATTGTATCACGCGCGTTCGTCGACTGTCAAAGGCATCGCGAGGGCACGAGCTTCCTGTCTGGCGTTTCGTGCGGCAGGTGTGGTAGAATACAGACACGCGAGCCCACGTGTGCAGCCACGCGCGCCGGACAGTGATCCCGTGTGCCATTCCGCGCCTCACTGCACGTGCCTACCTGAGCGCATAGGGAGAGGACAACAATGAGAGACCTCCGCGCCGCAGCGGTGCAATTCGAGCACACCCCGAACGACAAGGGCGCCAACCTGGCAGTCGTCGAGCGCTTCTGCCACGACGCCGCGCGCGAGGCGGTGCAGATCATCGCCTTCCCCGAGTGCTGCCTCACCGGCTACTGGCACCTGCGCAACCTCGCGCGCGACGCGCTGGTCGCCCTTGCCGAGCCGGTTCCCGCCGGTCCCGCGTCGCAGGCCCTGCTTGCACTCTCTAGGGCTTTCGGCATGACCATCGGCGCGGGTCTGGTCGAGATCGACGGCGCCGGCACGCTCTACAACACCTACGTCGTGGCGATGCCCGATGGGGCATGCCGGCGACATCGCAAGCTCCACTGCTTCATCAGCGCACACATGGCCTCCGGGTCCGAGTACACCGTCTTTGACACCCCGCACGGCTGCCGCGCCGGGGTGCTCACCTGCTATGACAACAACATCGGTGAGAATGTACGCATCACAGCATTGCAGGGCGCGGAGATCCTCCTTGCCCCCCACCAGACCGGCGGCTGCGACTCGCCCGACCCACACACGATGGGCCTCGTCGATCGCGCGCTGTGGGACAACCGCCACGCCGATCCGGCAGCCATCGAGGCCGAACTGCGCGGACCCAAGGGCCGTGGTTGGCTGATGCGCTGGCTGCCGGCGCGCGCGCACGACAACGGCGTCTACCTCATCTTTAGCAACGGCGTGGGCGTGGACGACGACGAGATCCGTACCGGCAACGCCATGATCCTCGATCCATACGGGCGCATCCTTGTCGAGACGTGGAAGGCAGGCGACGATATGGTCGTCGCCGACCTGGACGCCTCGCTGCTTGAGGTCAGTACCGGTAGACGCTGGATCAAGACCCGTCGCCCCGAGCTGTACGAGCCCCTGACGGTCCCGACGGGTCTTGAGCAAGACACGCGATCCGTGCGCTTTGACAAGAAGGGGGTCTAGAGAGCGAGAGACGCGCCAACTAGCTCCTGATGCCTGGACGTCGGTGGCTTGACGACTGTTGCCCAATGTGGTAATCTGAGGGTACCAGTCCCGAGTACCCGTTTGCGGACGAGTTCTTGGATGCCTACGAGAAGGCCTAGAGGGATCGTCCCGAGGGTGCATCAAGCCCGGTTGACGCCGCGCGTCACGGAAGATAGACCATGGATCGCAGGCAGGTTCAGTTCGCAGCATTGCTCCTGACCCTTGGCATGCTGGTCGCGTGCGTGGGCCAATCGCCGGCGGCGCCACCCACGCGCACGCCTGCCCAGACCATCCCTGTGCCCTGCACGCCCCCGTCGTGCGACGCAAGTGCGGGAGAGGTCCTACACTGCCCGCATACCTGCCCTCAAGGCTGCGGCCTGATCTGTACCACGGCGACGCCCGCTTCGCCGCCACCCCTCCTGCCCTCGCCGACTGGGACGCCCGTCTCGCCGCCAACCCGCCTGCCCTCGCCGACTGCGATACCTACGCCAGTCTCCCCGTCCACGCCCACACCAGAGCCCTCTGTTGCGCTTCCTACCCCTGTTGCGGTCCCGTCCCTGCCGGCGCCACCTATCTCGCTGGTCCTCGATCCCACGGGCAAGACCGGCGCCTACGCGCTGCTGCAGGACCAGACCCTCTACCAAAGCGTGGACGGCGGCGAGTCCTGGCGCCAGGTAGCCCTGCCCGCACTGGAACGCCAGGTCGACGGCGGGGCCGATCCCGGCATCCACGGACAGCGCGATCTCGTCATGACGCGTGTACGGCCCCACCGGATCTATGTGCGCGCTGGTGACGCCCTGTACCGGCGCGCCGAGGGAGAGGATACGTGGACCCCCCTGCTCGACGCAGTCGGCGCTTGGGCGGTTGATGGCTGGGGTGGAACGCATGTCTATGCCTGGCGCCAGGCCAACGTCACGCACGACAGCCCTGGCGGAGCGGAGGCAAGCGGACTCTACAGGAGCCGAGACGGGGGTGAGAACTGGGCCCTCGTCTACGCAGGTGCTTCCCCAGCCCAGGATCAGCCTCACCCCGAGCAGATCACCTCCCTGCTCATCGATCCCTGGGACCCCAGCCTCCTGTACGCAGGTGCAGACGACGGCATGTATCGCTCGCTGGATGCCGGGTGCACGTGGGCGCGCTTCGAACCGGGCCTCCCCGAGACGACGGAGGGAAGCCGCTCCGTCCCTCTGCTGCTCAGCGGCCCTGAGGGGCGTGTCTACGCGCTGACCGAAGCCTCTCCTGTAGAAGGCATCGCTCACACACAGGCCATCGTGGTCCGGCTGGACCACGGCACGGTGATCCCCGATCAAGACCGTTGGACTGTGCTCGGGGCCGACGTTCTGGCGATGCTGGTTGGCGCGGAGAGCGGATTCAGCGGGGTGCACACCCTTGCCGTCGATCCCGAGCAACCCGGGCAGCTCTACCTGGGCACGACACAGGGCCTATGGCGCAGTGTCGATGACGGGCATACGTGGATGCCAGCGGATCTGGGAGGCGGTCCCGAAGCGCGTCCCGTCGGCGCCGTGTACCGCATTGCGGTGCGCTCCGCCCCAGAAAGCGAGCTGGTCTTCTGGTCAGAAACGGGCCTACACATCCACGACCTGGACGGGCAAGCGCCCCTGCCTTGGCCTGTCGCGCACGAGGTGCGGTTCGACACGATCGGGCAGGTGGGAGGGCAGTCGCGCGCCGTAGCCGTGACCTCCGGTGCGATCTACTTGGGGATCGGCCCTCGCATCGCGGGTCTGGTAGGCACCCGACTCGCCGCACTGGGGGCCTTTGGCTTCTCCCCACCCCTGCCTGGGATCGTCCACGACATCGTGCTCGATCAAGCCGGCACGGTCGCCTACGTCGCCGCCGGGGATGCCGGCTTGCTGATCGTGGATCTGTCATTCCTGCCCATCGCGCGCGTGATCGGTCAGGTCGAGACACGCTACCCGGCGGATGCGCTCGTGGTCCGCGAGGGCCTCGCCTTTGTCGCCGAGGCGACGCAGGTCGCCCAGGGCGGGTTGTCGATCGTCGATGTCGCTGTCGCCGATATGCCCTGGCTGGTGTCGTGGCATAAGCTGCCGGGCAGCCCCGGCGGCATCGCGCTGTCAGGTGATATCGTGTATCTCGCCTACGACACGGGACTGGTTGCGATCGATATCTCTGATCCCGTCGACCCGTTCGAGGTCAGCCGCACGCGCCTCTCTGACACGGTCTCGAGCCTGGCGCTCGCAGGCCACTATCTCTACCTGACCGGCGATCGATTGCGTGTACTCGACGTCGCCGATCCGGCGCAGCCGCGACCTGTCGGCGCCCTCACCGTTCCTGGCGCTGCGACCGATCGCGTCGTCGTCGCGGATGGCATCGCCTATCTGGCGCAGGTTACGTGCGAGTTCGGGACCTGCGGCTCGGTCGTGCATATCGTGGACCTCGCTGACCCCGCCCGACCAACCGAGCTGGGCCTGTGGTCCACACAGACCGTGGTCGAGGACCTTGCCGTTGCGAACCAGATCATCTACCTCGCCTCCTGGCAGGCGGGCGTAGAGGCAGTCGACGTGCGCGATCCGGCGAACCCTCGCTTCCTCAGTGCCTACGGCACGCTGGGCGAGGTGGTCGATGTCGTCGTGGAGGACGGCTTTGCCTACGTCAGCGATGGCGCACATTCTGGCATCCGCACCCTTGACCTCGCCACATCGCCCCGCGGGCGCGTATGGCCCACGTTGCGCGGGATCGCCGAGACGTCGTGGGCAAGCGGATATGCGGTGCGGGGGGGCTGGGCCTACGTACCGGTGGGCAACGACGGATTGCGCATCGTCGACCTGGGCGACCCCGACGCGCCGCGCGAGCGGGCGGCGCTTGATCTGGGTGTAGCCGCCGCACAGGCGGCGATCGCCGGCGACGTGGTTTTTGTGAGTGCATCTGGAGCGCTGGTCGCCGTCGACGTGTCCGACTCTGCCGCGCCGCGCGAGCTGTCACGGTTCGCCGTCGATGGCGAGGCACTCGGCGTGGCGGTGCGCGACGGCATCGCCTACCTAGCGGTGCAAGGCATGGGCGACGGCGATCGCGGCACGCTCTACACCGTCGACGTGCACGAGCCAACGCGCTTGCGCCAACTGGGCGCGGAGAGGCTCGCAGGGACTGGCCTGCGCGTGAGCCTGGCGGGCGCCATGGCCTACGTCGCCGTACTCGACCCGTCCTCGACCACGCCCACTGGTGGCTTGCAGGCGATCGACATCTCCGACCCGGCACAGCCGCGGCGCGCCGGCTGGCTCTGGCTGCCCAACGCCGCGTTCGACGTCCAAGTGATGGACGAGCGTGCCTACGTCGCTGACGGCGAGGCCGGGATCTATGTCATCGACGTGTCCGATCCCACTGAGCTGCGGGCCATTTGCCACGTCGATACGCCCGGTTCTGCACGGCGCATCGCCCTGGCGGGCGACCAGGTCTATGTCGCCGATGGCCCCGGTGGCTTGCATCTCCTTCGCGTGACGCCAGCCAGCCGCTGACAGCGCGCCTGTCTCCACTGCCCAAGCGGTCTCGCTTGGCAGATCGGCGACGCGTCATCGCCGCCGTCGCGGCACGCCACTGCGAGGACGCACGGTCGCTTCGGCGAGCACCCTGTACACGCCTATGGGCGTCCTCGACTCCGTCCACTCGCCCAGTGCGGCGTCCAGGTCGGCGATCTCGGCCTCGCACTCGACCAACACCCGCTCCCGCTGCTCCTCGCTATCCCAGAGGTCGACCGCCAGGTAGCGACGCAGGTCCCGCGTATCGCGCAGTAGGGTTGTGCCGCGAAACCCGGGGCACGAAGCGAACAGCGCTCCCCAGGCGCCGCCAGGGCCGAACGCCAGCTCGAACTGCCCTCGTGCCTTCTCCTTGACCACGAACGCACAGACAGCCTCGATCACGCTGCACTCCTCGTGCCAACTCGCCCGACGGCAGCGCGTGTCACACCCGCACAGGCCTGCTCAGGGCCTACACGCTCGGCATCCGCTCCGTCGACACGCTAGCCGGGGCCCTCCATTTCGGCGCAGCAGAGCCGCGCAAAGCCAGGGATGTCGAGCGCGTCAGACCGTCGATCGAAATAGCGGCGACGGATCGCTGAGGCCGAGAGGTCCTCGACCACGCGGAAGCCAGTGCCGACCAATAGCTCCGCCACATCGTCCTCGTCGAACAAGGTCCGCATTGGCTCGCCTCGACGCGTGCCCCCCGCATCTAGGACCTCAAAGAGCTGCAGGTCGGAGGGCGACATCGTCGACTTGGGCTGGAAGTAGTCGAACGCGATCCGGCTGCCCCGCGCACACACCCTAGCCAGCGATGTGAACGTCTCCTCGATCGCTCCGCGGGTGAGATAGCAGATCGTGCCTAACCAGGAGACAACCGCCTGCGCCGCGGGATCGAACCCGTGCCGGGGCAGCACGTCATCAATGGCTTCGCACTCCAGATCGACCGGGACGAGCACAAGCTGTGACGGCAGCGCCCCCAGGTACGACTCGATGCGGTCGCGCTTGTACTGCTGCGTCGCCGGGTGATCGAGCTCGAACACGGTGACATCCGACTCCTCATGCCGGAGGGCCCAGCTGTCCAGCCCAGCGCCGAGGATCACGTACTGCCGGCAGCCGTCCGAGATCGATTGCGCCAGGACATCTTCTACGTACCGACTCCGGACGACGACAAAGGCATTGATCGGGCGGACCTTGGCATACAGGGGTCTCCAGAAAAGCCAGCGTAGTGGCGCTATGCGCATGACCACGCTCAGCGGCGGGCCGAGTAGCCACCGCGCGGCGGTATCCTCGAGGATGGTCGGACGGTCGTGCATGAGGTGGTACGCCCGATGGGCCGCCGCGAACTGAGCAGTTGCGCTGGACTTCATCGCATTCCTCCAAGACGCCGTCGACAGCACTCTCCCGATCGGGCGGTCGGCTGCACGCGGACTGCCGCGGGCAAACGGTCCCCTAGTTGAACGACACCAGCTGGAACAAGACCACTGCCACCGCCAGTCCGCCGGACACAGCAGTAGCAGGCCACCCAACGGGTGCAGGGTCAACCCTCGAGACCCGGGTGAGCATAGAGTGTAGAGGACCGTACAGCAACACGACGATCGCGGCAAGCAACATAGAGAACAACAGTGGGATGGTGTTCTCTGAGGCCTGGCTGGGCGAGATCAGCCCGGAACAGAGTAGGCGGAGCGCCATGAAGGAGACCATGCCGCCCGCCACAACGCCGAGCTTTTTGCCGAGCGAGTCTGCTGGCGCAAGGCCAACCAGAGGCAGCAACCAGCATACCCCCGCGACTCCTGAAGGCAGAAAGAGCACGCCCAGGCTGATCAGCACAACAGCCGGAACTCCCCACTCCACGATCGGTAGGTTCTCGGTCCCGCATCTGGGACAGGTCGCTGTGGTGACCATAGCTCCCCTCCTTCCGCTGTTGGGCATTCTACACCCGCCCTGGGCTCGCGGCAAGGCGCGAGCGAGGACGATGGTCCAGCGTCAGGTCAGCCCATGCCCAGACAGCGTCTCCAAGATGAATGCGACCCGCTCTTGCGCCGGCAAGACCGGTACCCTGACGACGCGATATCCCAGAGCGCTGTAGTCGTGGAAGAGCCACTCGTCGATGAAACCTGCAGTGGCGTCATCTTCGAACCTCACACCGTCCTGCTGGAATGGAAACCGGTCGAGTAGGAACACGGAGGCGTAGCGGTGCTCGAAACACTGTGCCACGATCGCGCTTGGGTTCAATCCCATCACTCGGTAGTACGTGAGCACGCTTGGCGCGCCTCCGTCGAGGAAGGCGACCTCATTCGGGGGCAGCCTGCGCTCCGATTCTAGCTGCAGGCCCAGTATGCCGCGCTGCATGCCGGCTCCATCCCTCAGGATCTCGTCGCTTGCTCGCCCTTTAGCCAACTCGCTCTCAACGTACATCCGCCCACTCTCTGGAACCGTCCGGAACCCTCTTGCCGCCAGCTCGCCGATCAAGGTGGTCTTGCCCGAGCAGGGCGCGCCCGTGAGCACGTGCCAGTTCGTCTGGACCCCGAAAGGCGCTGACAGAAGCTCCGGGTCCAGTTCCGTGATGCAGAAGTCGTGTTGAGGCCTATCAGGCATCTCACCAGCCTCGTGTTGATGTCCGTGATCGACGCCAAGACCGATGTCAATCACTCGCGCGCGGCGCTGCATCTCGGTTCTCGCCGGGCGGGCGCGACGAGGAGAGCCGGCTACCTGTTGCTATGCGTAATGAGTACACTGTGCGCGTCACCCTATCCGGTGCAACGACCTCGATCGAGCATGCGTTGGCGTTGTCGTACAGAGCGACCGCGAGCGCCTGCCCCGACTCGATCGCGCTGCCATCGACCGTCAGCGCGGCATAGCGGCGGGATGTGGCAGTGGGGATGACGGCGATCGTGCGCGTACCCGGGGCGGCGTTAGCCGTGTAGCTGAGCTGCCCAGGTTGGAAGGCGTCGTCCAGGGCTGCCGCCCGGACCTCTAGGTTGCTCAGGCTCGCGATCTGGTCGGGCGGCGCGCTCAGGCACGTCTCGCGGTTCACGTTGATGGAGGCCCAGTTGGGGTCCGCAAGGCGATCCCCGCAGACCGTCTTCCAGGCTCCGGCAGGGCGCGGCGAGGGCACCAGGACGTCCATCCCCTGGTCGACCAGTCGCTGTGCAGCCTCCTGCAGGTTGTCCAGGTACGCCTCGCCTTCCAGGTAGAGCGCACCGTGACCCGCACAGATGTACCTGACCTTTCCCGCGACTTTGGCGCGGAATACCTGCAGGGCGGACAGGTACTCGTCCACGGTGTCTTCGCTCATCTGCAGCCACAATGCGTCCACGATGGTTGCTCCGTTGCTGCCAATGGCATCGCCAGAGAAAAGGATCCCGTCCTTGTCGTCCAGCAGCACGAGGCAGCCCTTCGAGTGACCGGGGATGTGGTACACGGTGAGCTGACGGTCGCCCAGGTCGAACGCGTGTCCTTCGTCGACATGCCGGATGCTCTCCAGGTCGATCTCGAAGTGCAGGCGCTCTACGAACCGTTGGGCCAGCGGCAGATCGGCGTGATGCATGTATACGTGATGGTCCGCCTGAAACTGGCCCATCGCCGCGATGTGGTCCGGGTGACCGTGGGTAATGCACACGTCCAGCGGTAGCTCGCCCACGAACGCCGCCACGTAGCTGCGCAGATCGCCCGTGCCCATGCCGGCATCGATCAAGAGGGCGCGTTCGCTGCCGGTGACGAGGTACATCTTGTTGTTCCCGAAGTCGCGGATCAGCCGCACCCCAGGAAAGAGCGCTTGCGAGACGAACGAGCTCCGCTCACGTGGCTCGATATCGTACCGGAATACAGCCACATCGCTGGTCTGGTCGCCCGCAACGGCGATCGCTCGGATGGTGTAGCTGCGCTTGCCTTCCGGAACGTCCTGACCGAACTGCTCGAGCGGGACCAACCGGTAGCGATCGAAGACCGGGCTGGCTGGCGTTGGGGTGGAGCCATCCAACGTGTAGTGGATTTCGGCGCCCGGTGTGGCGCACAGTAGCGTGATCATGTG
>JAFGIE010000008.1 GCA_016929775.1 Anaerolineae bacterium | reverse complement strand
CCAGCGCGGCCTGGATGTCGCGGTAGTTCATGCCCGAGACCAGGTTCGCGGCGACGTGCTTGCGGCGCTCCTCGCGCGTCCACTCCTTCCCCTTCGCCAGCGGCATGTGCTATCCCTCCAGGTAGGCGTCCGCCAGGCGGACCATGGCCTGCCAGCGGTCGTCGCCCTCGATCAGCTTCTCGCTCAGCATGCGGTCGACGACGCGCTTGAGGGTGGCCCCATCCCTGGCGGCGACCTTGTGCGTGCCAAAGATGCTCGCCACCGGGACCCGGCCCGCGCCCCGCTTGGCCTCGCCCTCCCCGTCCAGCCATCCCTCCGCCAGGTCGGTGGCGTGCCGGGTGAAGACCTCGAGCACCAGGAGGAGCGCCGTCGCCGTGTTGCGCACGCCGTACGCGTCGCTCGCCGCCTCGAGCGCGTCCAGCGCGCGGTCGTACTCGGCCCAGCGCGCGAGCCAGACCTCCTTGCTGCCCGCGACCTCGGCCCGGGCTGCCTCCCACGTCTCGCGCACCGCCGCCACCTCGTCGGGCAGGAAGGTCATGCTGATCGTCTGGAAGCTCAGGTTGGCCTCGGCGATCGAGTCGGGCGCCACGTCGTTCAGCAGCCCGAGCCGGTCGTCGTCCAGCCCGCTGTACACGCGCATGGAGGGCGCCTGGATGCTGTCATAGATCGCCGCCAGGATCGCCGGGTCGTCCTCGCCCGAGATGGCGTTGTGCGAGAGCTGGATCGCCTTGCGCCGGTCGGGCGGGAGGGGCTCGTCGGTGACCTGCACCACGATCGCCGCGAACCCGGCGACGATCGCCGCCCGCACGCGGTGGTTGCCGGACAGGACCTCGTAGACCGGCGTGCCGTCCTCGTGCCGCGGGATCGGGTCGCCCTCCGCGTGGTAGTCCAGGATCGCGCAGAACGGCAGCTGCGTCAGCGCGCCGTCCTGTCGCAGGTTGTCGACCAGACGCTGAAAGACCTCGTGCCGCATAAAGCGCGCGTTCTGCTTGAGCAGCACGAGCCGCCTGGGGTCAGTCTGGATCACGCGCGTGTCCATCCGTCTCCCGCATGCCGTGCTTCCGTACCCAGAGGGCGAGCCCCCCGGCCAGGTCCCACGCGCCGATCGGCGCGATGTAGTTCAGCTCGCACCTCTGGCTGTAGTAGGGGTCGCGCTCCGTGTCGATGTGCTGGCCCCACGCCGCCTTGGCTGTCGGGTTCTCCACGCGGTTGTGCAGCGAGAAGAGGCCCCGGTACTTCATGCTGGCGGGCCGGTTCGAGAACGCCGTGGTGTACACGTGCCGGATCCGGCGCCGGGCAGCGCGCTCGGCGAGCAGCTGCGACTCCCGGCTCAGGGCGGCATAGAGCACGAGCTTGGAGAGCCGGGGGTAATCGGTCGGCGCCACGGGAAAGTCGGACAGCATGTAGATCCGCGACGGATCGGCCATGGCGCCGGGGCTGGGCGCGGTGGAAAAGGCGAACACGCCGGCAAGCAGCCCGTCGACCAGGACGCCGATCGCCAGGGAGGCCGATCCCGGGCGGATGAACGGGTTCATGTACTCCGACCGCAGGGTCTGGAACTGGGCATAGTCCAGGACCGCGAGCGTCATCTCGCGCCCGATCTCCACCCCCGGCGCCAGCCGCCGGACCGGGACGTCCGCCAGCTTCTGCGCCGGCGTCACCACGCGCGCCGGGCCGTCCGACGCGTACAGGAAGATCGGCACGCCCCGGTTCGTCGTTTGCGACATGCCGACCAGGTGCGGGGCCAGCGCCTCGACCTCGCGGTTCGTGCCCACGCACCAGTGCGCGCGCCCGGTCGCCAGGGCAAAGAACCGCTGCAGGCGGCCCTCGTCGAGTGCGGGATAGACGGGCTTGTCCCAGTCAAAGAGCAGCTCCAGCCGGGCGAAATCGCGCTCGAAGGCCTGCGCCGCGCCAAAGAAGGGTGGGTAGGAGACGAAACCGGCATCACCCGGCACCTGAGCCTCCAGCCACCCGATCACGTCGCCCGAGTGGTACGACTGGAGCGCCAGCGTGCACGCCTCCAGCCGCCCCACCGTGGCGGCGTGCATGTCGTCCCACTGCTTCCTGTACGCTTTCATCATGCGCCTGTAGTAGGGATTGTCCTTGACCGTGCCCTGTGGCGTGATCCCGGATGCCATGCGGCCCACCAGGAGCACGGTCGCCGCCCTGGCTGCGTCGTCGGCCAGGTAGGGCTCGAGCCAGCCCCACTCCTCCAGATGTTCCTCCTTGACCGAGAGCGCGACCGGCGTCCGGGCAAAGTAGCGGCCCAGCGCGGCCGAATGCAGCGTCACGTCGTTGCCGTGCAGGCCGTGGCCGAGCGGGGCCAAGACCCGCTCGACCGTAAAGTTGCCCGAGCAGCCGACATAGATGTCCGTGCAGCGCCACGCGGACACGACCTCGTGCATGATCTTTTGCACGCTGGTCGGGATCGTCCCTCTGAACACGCCCAACTCCCCAACTGGCCGGAGCGCCGGGCGCGCTCCACGCCCGGCATACGTTTGCCCACGCCTGTTGCGTACCATTGTACGGTACCCGTCATGGCCCCGTCAATCGACCAGGCGCGCCATAGAACGGACGTTCTACAGGACTAGCCACAATCCGATCACTACAGTGTGTCTGAGAATTGACGAGTGACCGTCGCGGGTGTAGACTCACGTGCTAGGTCTACCCAGACCCGACGAAACCCATATCCAAGTGATCTGTCCGACGCCGAATGGCAGCTGACCTTGTACAGAGTCAAGGACTGTCTCCCGCGTCTGGAGTTGATCTGTGCCGATGGCGGCTATGCCGGAACGCTCATTGAGTGGGTCAAGACGGTCTTCGGATGGAAACGGGAAATCGTCAAACGCCCCAAGGGCGTCCGCAGCTTCCAGATCTTGCCTCGACGCTGAGTGGTCGAACGGACCTTTGCCTAGTTGCGCAAGTTCAGACGTCTGAGCAAGGACTGCGAGGCTCTCCCTGACACCAGCAAGGCCTGGTCGTATGCTGCAATGGTTCACGTCTTGGCAAGACGTTCGGTTTGTGTTCATGCGTCTAGCACCTGATCGGATTTCCCAGACCCACTCTTGGGGCCTGCTGAGCGAGGAGGAACTCGAGCGATGACCGAGCAGACAACAGTGCATCGTGTCCCGTTTACGTGTCAGATGGACTGTGGGAGCCGCTGCGAACTCGTCGCCCACGTCCGTGACGGTGACGTCGTGCGCGTCGACACCCCTCCCGGTCGCTCCGACACGCTTCACCGCCCACGCCTGATCCCGTGCGCACGCGGGCGCTCGCAGGGGCGAGCGCGCACCGCAGCCGAACGAGTTCTACACCCGCTGCGACGGATTGGCCCAAAGGGATCGGGGCAGTTTCGGCGTACCTCCTGGGAGGAGGCGCTGGACGAGATCTCAGGCCAACTGCGCGACATTGAGGCCCGATACGGCACACAGGCCCTCTTTCGTGCCACCGGTCCGGGTTCGATGGGAGGACGTGGGTTCAGCGGTGCGGATGCGTCGGAGCGCTTTTTCTCACATTGGGGGCCGGTCACCGAGAACACGCGCAAGATGAGCTG
>JAFGIE010000070.1 GCA_016929775.1 Anaerolineae bacterium | reverse complement strand
GCTTAGCGCAGCTTGGGAAGCGGAAGCCAAGCGCACCCGATCTGGGCGACCGGATCGATCGCGCCCTGCGCGAGCGCGGAAAGGCGATCCTGGACGCTGCGGCGCACAGGATCGCTTTCTGTACCGTGCCGCTCAGGACGTGCCTTCGCCGTGCGCGCGTGCGATCAGGTCGGTCAGGTCCTGATGCAGTTGGCCGATCTCCTCAGCCCGGCTCCGCGTGTACAGGGCGTGTCCCTTGAGGATGAGGATGATCCGGGAGAGCAGCTTTTCGGTGCGCTCGACCGCATCGAGCAATTCGTCGTGCAGCTCGACGGCAACCTCGACCTTGGCACACGTCGGGCAAAGCCAGCGCGTGCTGCCATCCGCTTGGCGCGCGATCTGGGCGCACGCCTCACAGATCGCCGCTCCACAGCGCGCACACGCGCCGCCCGCCTCCGCAGCATCACACACCGTACACGCACTCATGGTCTCATCCTCCTATGGCGTACTGCGCCGCTCCCGCTCTGCTGGCGATTCTAGCACACGCCCCGGCGGACTGTCAAGGTTGTGGTACAACGGCGACTTGGGCCGCTGCGCGGATGCGGCCTTCGCGACAGACTGGTGGGTCACTCGAATGCACGTTGCGCGACGCATACGGATCACGGCGGTCCGGGCTGCGCCAGGACCGCACCCTTCCGGCGGAGCACGTCGCCGTGCTGGCTACCCCGACCTCCCGAGCGACAAGCGCACCCAGGTCATGCTTGCCAGCGGGGTCGCGATGGTGGTACAATGACCCTACCCAGACAGCTCCCCGCCATACGAACCTGAATCTGAATGGCGCACTGCGGCGGAAGCGACGCATAGGAGATGGAGCGCATGTTGAGCTATGTCGTCAAGCGCATCCTGCGATCGATCCCCCAGCTCCTGCTGATCTCGATCGTCGCCTTTATCGTCATCCAGCTGCCTCCGGGGGACTTTGCCGACCTGTACTTTGACGGGCTGCGGAATCTCGGTGCATCGATCCCCGACGAGGCAGTCGAGGCGTTCCGCCGCCAGCACGGCTTGGACCGGCCCATGGTTGTGCAGTACGTGGCCTGGATGCGCGACATCCTGCTCCACCTGGATTTCGGCCACTCGCTGTACTATGACAGACCGGTCGGCGACGTGATCCTCGGTCGCATCCCGCTCACGTTTGCCATCGCCCTCGGCTCGCTCGCCTTTACCTGGGGCGTGGGCATCCCGCTGGGTGTGTTCGTCGCCTCGCGGCAGGGAACGCTCGCCGACTATGTCCTGACCATGCTGAGCTTTGTCGCCATGTCCATCCCGCCCTTCCTGCTCGGCCTGCTGGTGATGTACCTGCTCGCCACCAAGGCCCACATCAGCGCGGACGGGCTGTTCTCTCCAGCTATGCGGACGCAGCCGTGGAGCTGGGCCAAGTTCGTGGATCTGCTGGGGCACCTCCTGCTGCCGATCGTGCTCGTCGGCACCAGTGGGGTGGCGGGAACCGTGCGCGTGATGCGTGCGACCATGCTCGACGAGCTGCACCAACCCTACGTCACCGTCGCCCGCGCCAAGGGGCTGCCGGAACGCTTGGTCCTCCTGCGCTATCCGCTGCGCCTGGCCCTCTCGCCGATCATCAGCTCGCTCAATCGCCTGCTGCCCTGGCTCTTTTCCGCCGGGTTCCTGGTCGACATAATCCTCAGCCTGCCGACGGCAAGCCACGCCATGGGGGTCGCGTGCTTTACCCAGGACATCTACCTGGCGGGGAGCTATATCCTGATCATCGGCGCGCTCACGCCGGTCAGCGCGGTGTGCTCGGACATCCTCCTCGCGACGTTCGACCCCCGCATCCGCTTTGGGAGGGACTAGACACGCCCGGGAGGACGGTCAGACATCCGCTTGCGCGAGACGATCGGCCTCGACCGGCGGGCCCGTCCGCCCCCGACCCAGGATCGCCCGGCGTCCGACGGTCGCCAAGAGGCCACAGACCAGGAGCAGCGCAACCGCGTCTGGGCGCCAGGGGAACACCAGTTCGCGCGCGAGCCGTGCCTGCTCGGGCTGTGTGGGCAGGTACACGACTTGCGTCGTGCCCTCTATCCCCAGCGCATCAAAGGTGGCGCTGCTCACGTCGTCGCGCCGGATGTACCCGCTGCCCGCTGCCCAGAACCCATAGGTCACGATGAACCGATCGGGGTCCTCTACCGATGCCCCCTCGGTCTGCTTGCGCAGCACCGTGGCTTGGGTCGAGGTCCCGGCGATAGAGAGACGCAGATAGGCGGTCAAATCGACGGCATAGACGACCAGGCGCCACACGGTCACCGCCGCCAGCAAGGAGAACGCGACCCAGAAAGCGCGCGCACGCGCCCTGTCCTCGCCCAGCGCGCGCCCCGTCTGCCGCCGCTCCATCTCAGCCCGGTAGCCGTCGAGCAAGGTGGGCGGGAGCTCGGATCGCGGTCCCGGCGGGGTTTCGTCGCCCGCCACACCTTGTAGCGAGATCGGTAGAGGGGTCTCTGACCCCGGATCAGTCATCGTCATCGTGCGTCATCCCCCACGCAGCCTCGCCCGGCGCATCGCCCAGATAGCGAACACACCTAGTATACCACAAGTGGGCGCCGGAGGCGGCAATCAGCCCGCCGCGGTAGTGTGTCCTCTATCCAGGGGTCCCTTGAGCCCTGTTCTGGACGTCCACTCATACGTCTGGTGACGTCAAGGAGCGTTGCAAGCCGCCACGCATTGTCGGACGGTCCGCGGCGTCACGGGCCCCTCGCAGCCAAGGCAGCCGCACGCAGCACGACGACCCAGTCCGCCGCGTCGGGCGGGCGATAGGCATAGGCAGACCGCCCCGCTAGCGCGCCCAGATCGGACCACGCGCCCGAACGCGGGTCGAACTGCCGGAGCGCATAGCGCCCGGGCGGGGCATCCAGGGAGAGCACGACGGGCGTTTCCATGCCTCGTACATAGAGCACGTACGCCTTTCCCGGTTCAGCCAGGCACCAGTACGTCCGTACCGGCGGCGCCGGGCGCCCGGCGATCTGGCGCTCATCGCTGCGCGCCACTGCGGCGCGCAGCAGGTCGTTCCGCGGAGAGAGCCGCCACCAATCCAGCGACCGAAAGAGCGCCGGTGCGTGCTGGACCTGCGCTTCCCAGTCGTCGTTACGGGGCGCATCGACGTCAAAGGGGCCCGCGTTGCGCGCGCCGCCCAGGTAGGTCGAACCGAACCCGCTCACCGCATAGCCGCCGCCCATCACAATGTCCCACGTCGCGTGCCGGATCGCGTCCAGGGTCTGGCTGTTGGGCTTGTCCACGACGCCATCCTCGTCGGCGTCGCGCAAATAGTAGGCGTACTCGGCGTTGATCACCGGCTTGCCGCAGCGGCGCGAGGCGATAACCTCGGCATTCAGGGCTACATAGTTCTGTTGGTAGTCGCCAAAGGACATCCAGCCCGCTGCGTGGTTGAACTCGCGGACATCGTGCACGCCGCCGGTCCCGGGATGGATCCCGATCATGCGCCCGTGCGGGTCGGCTTTGCGGAGCGCCTCGCCGATCGCGACGTACTCGCCACGGACCACGTCGTGATCGCGATCCCGCGTGCTGGCATTCCATTCGCCGGCGACAACGAAATAGACGTCGTACGCGCTGTACCGTGCCGCAACGTAGCGCGCATATCGTTCCTTGGCTGCCTGGTTCGTGAACCGATCCCATGCAAAAGGCTCCCGGTCGTCGCCCCGCTTGCGCCCCCAGGCGAGGACCAGCCCACCGACGATCCCGCTGTCGTTCAAGGTCGCCAGGCGACGGTCGACCTCCTGCCAGTAGGCGGGGTTGATCTGCTGTGCTGCCAGGTCTCCGCCCACGAACGGATCGCCGCCGCAGTTGCCCCAGCCCAACTCGCTCAACAGCATGCTGTGAAAGACGTTGAACTGCTGCGCCGCGCGCGCGGCGATGTGGCGCTCGGCTGCGGCGCGATCGTGCCCCTGCTCCACGCTGTCGACGTACAGGGACCACGCCGTCTCGCCCAGGAACCAAAAGGGCGACCCGTCCGCGCGCTGCAGGTGATGCGGATAGCCCGCCATAGGACCGATACTGCCCTGGAGCCCAGAGGGGACGACCACGCACGCCCCGCTCTGCCCGTCCAGCCCGGCGTCCTCGCTGTGCGTGGTCCAGCGCCACACCCCAACCTGATCCGGCGAAAAGCGCAACCGCCACGTGTCCTCGCCATCCCAAAAGAGCGGGATGCGGCGCCGCCCGCCGCCCGGCGCGACAAGCTCCGCAGCGGCGTCGATCGCCACGTACGGATTGGCGTACTGCCCGGTATGTTGGTACACGTGCCCTAGCTGTCCAAACCGCGGGATCTGCACGATCGCCTCCTCTGCTATGGCGCCCCACTCACGCGCGCGTGCCATCGCCGCCCCCCATCCGTTCCCAGAAGGAGGGCAGCGGCGGGTTGGCTGGACCGGTGCGCGTCTCTGCGATCTGAAAGCCGCGCGCCAGATAGTTGTCGAGCGCGTGGGGGTGATCGTGGGAGCAGGTACTCAGCCAGATGCGCGTCGCTCCCCACGCCCACGCGCGCTCTACCGCCACGGTCAGCAGGTGCCCGCCCAGCCCGCGACCGATGAACTGCGGCAACAGGCCAAAGTTGTGGATGTGGACGGCGCCCCCGGGCTCCTTCTCGATCTCAAAGTAGCCGGCGGGCGTGCCGTCCAGCGTGGCGACCCACGTCTCCAGGTTGTCGCGGCGCGCATACGAGACCCAGTCCTCCTCGGTCCACGCCTGGCGTCCGCCCCAACGGTAGGCCTGCCCAACCACCGTGTGGAGGAACTTGTTGTACTCGGGAAACGGGATCGCCACCCGTTCGACGCGCAGGCCCGGCAGGTCGACCCGCTTGGCGCGCAGGTCGCCCGGGTCGAGCATCTCGAGCAGGTAGGTCGTCTTGATCGGTTCCATGCTGCCTCCCCAGCCCCATCGGCGCGGGCCGATCCGCACGGCTGCACTGATCGCCTCGCCGATGGATGGTAACATGGACCGGCGCTCCGGTCAACATGCCCCGTGCGCCGCTCAGGAGCACCGGTTCTGCGACCATTGTGGCGGACCCGTCCGCTTCCTGGGCGGTTGACCCGCGAGAGAGCCTCGCGCTCGGGTAGCCGCGCCCGCCCGGAGGCCATCGACCTTTCTTGCCTAGCCGTCATTCTCGAGTACAATGGCATTCGGACGCGTGTCCTATATCGCGCACGCCGAGATCGATAGCACACGAGGCCCGGGAAAGGTCGCGATGGACAGCTCAACCTGGCAGACCGTATTCGAGGACAGCGCGCGCGTCGCATCGCTGCGGCGCCGTGTGCGCGAAGCAATGAAACAGACGCCCGTCGCCTGGGCATGCCCGCCCGAGATCGACGCGGCGCACATGTCGGAGCCGCTGGCAGTGCGCAAGGCGCGCGCGATCGCCCTCAAGCTGGCGCACATGCCCACCGAGCTGTGGGCAGACCAGCTCTACGCGGGCTCGATGACGCTCGAGTCGCCGCGCGTGCACGCCGAAAAGGGCTTCCCGGTCTACACGACCGAGGCCGAGCGCGCCGCGGCGGCAGCGCGCAACCTGAGCCCGCACGCCGTCTTTGGACACATCGTCCCCGACTATCCCGCCCTGCTGGGCAAGGGCCTGCGCGGCATTCGCGCCGAGGCCGAAGCGCAGCGCGCCCGGGCACAGAACGCCGACGAGATCGCCTTCCTCGACAGCGTGTGCGTAGCCGTCGACGGGGTGATGCACTATGCCCAGCGCCTTTCCGATCGCTGCCGGGCGGAGGGACGAGCCGAGGCGAACGAACAGCGCGCCGAGGAGCTGTTCCAGATGGCGGAGAACCTGCGACAGGTGCCCGCCGGTCCGGCGCAGAGCTTTTGGCAGGCCCTGCAGTCGGTGTGGCTGCTGCACATGGTCTACCACTCGACCATGAACGGCAACGCCATGGGACGCGTCGACCAGTACGTGTGGCCCTATCTCGAGGCGGACCTGGCGGCGGGCCGAATCGACCTGGCGCGCGCCGCCGAGCTGACCGACTGCTTCTGTCTCAAGTTCAACGAGCGCGCGCACACGATCGAGGAACAGCGCCCCGAGGCGCGCGGCGCGTCGATCGAGGTGCGCCGGCGCGGGCGCCATACCTCCTCCTCGCAGGTCAGCGTGGTGCAGGAGTGCGTCTCGGGCAGCGATCACTGGTTCCTGGCGCATGCGGATCGCGATCGCATCGACGCGACCAACCACTGGCTACAGAACATCGTGATCGGCGGGCTGCGCCCAGATGGCGCAGACGGCACCAACCCGCTCTCCTTCTTGCTGCTCGACAGCTACCGCCGCAACCAGATGACTAACCCCCTGCTCACCGCGCGCGTCCATCGCGGCTCACCCCACGCCCTCCTGGCGCGCGTCTCCGAGGTGCTCAAGGCAGGGGGCGGCATGCCGGCGATGTTCAACGACGAGGCGATCCCGCACGCCCTGGAGCGGATCGGCATCCCCACCCCCGACGCGCGCGACTATACCAACGATGGCTGCTGGGAGGTCATCATCCCGGGGCGGACCGACTTTGGCTTCCAGCGGCTGAGCGTGATGCTGCCGCTCGAGTGGGTCTTGACGCGGGGGCGCTCGCGTCTGGACGGGCGGGAGGACGGGATCGATACCGGCGACCCGCGCGCCTTTTCCTCCTACGACCAGGTCTGGGCTGCCTACTGCGCACAGCTCGACGCCGCGATCGGGCGCCTGGTGCGCCGCGTGGTCGACGCGCTCGACGACCGGAGCACGATCGCGCCGGTGCCACTGCTCAGCGCGCTGATCCAGGGCGCGATCGCCTCGCGGCGGGACATGAGCGCCGGCGGGGCCAAGTTCCGCACCTATGCCCTCCTCGCCGAGAGCGCCGCGCACGCCATCGACTCGCTGACCGCGATCAAGACCGTCGTCTTTGAGGAGGGACAGGCGAGCATGGCGGCGCTGTGCGACGCGCTCGACGCCGATTTCGTGGGCTACGAGTCGCTGCGCGCGCGGCTCTTGGCAGCGCCCAAGTATGGCAACGACGACGATCGCGCGGACGCCGTCGGGCAGGCGTTGATCGAAGCCTTTACCTCGATCGTCGCGCGCCACGCCGAGGCGCACCGCGAACGGGTCAAGTTTCCGTGCGGCGTGGGCACCTTTTCATGGTACGTCGGGATCGGCGAGGGGCTGGGCGCCTCGCCCGACGGGCGCCACGCTTGGACGCCCGTCTCTTCCAACTTTGCGCCGGCGCTGGGGCGCGACCTCGCCGGCATCCCCGGCACGATCCTGTCCTATTCCAAGATGCACCATCCGGTCCTGCCCGCCGGCTCGCCGCTCGACCTGCGCCTCGCCAAGCGCCTGGTCGAGGGCACCGAGGGCACGGCGCGCATGGTGGGCCTGATCCGCGGCTTTGTCGACACCGGCGGGTCGATGATGACCCTCACCGTCGCCGACACGGAAGAACTGTATGCCGCGCAGCGCGACCCCGACCGCTACGAGTCGCTGCGCGTCCGCATGGGCGGCTGGTGCGCCTATTTCACCATGCTGAGCCGCGAACAGCAGGACCACCACATCCGCCGCCAGGAGACGCGCTCGTGACGCCGTCACAGTCGCTGTCCGCCATCCAGGGCCTGGTCTTTGACATCGACACCTTTGCCGTCCACGACGGTCCCGGGATCCGCTTGGCGGTCTACCTGAAAGGCTGTCCTCTCGCCTGCCGTTGGTGCCACAGCCCCGAATCGCAGGCGGCGGTCCCCGAGATCGCCCTGGCGCGCGACCGGTGCATCCTGTGTGGGCGCTGCGCCGCCGCCTGCCCCCACGGCGCGCACGCGCTGCAGGACGGGCGGCACGCGATCGATCGCAGCCGCTGTGTAGCGTGCGGGACCTGCGCTGCCATCTGCCCGCAGCGCGCCCTGTCGGTCAAGGGGCATCTGGTCTCCGCGGAAGAGGTGGTGGCGCGCGCGGTGCGCATGGCGCCCTTTTTTGCCCACTCGGGCGGCGGGATCACGCTCAGCGGCGGCGAGGTGACCCTCCAGGCGCGCTTTGCGGCAGCGGTGCTGGCGGCGTGCCAGGCGCGCGGGATCCACACCGCGATCGAGACCTGCGGCGCGGCAGCTTGGGAGGACCTGGCGGCGCTGGTCGCGCACAGCGACCTGGTGCTGTACGACCTCAAGCTGATCGACAACGCCGCGCACCGCCGCTGGGTGGGCGCTTCCAACCGCCCGATCCTGGAGAACGCTCGGCGCCTGGCGGGCCACAACGTGCAGGTGCGCGTGCCCCTGATCCCGGGGATCACCGACACGGACGAGAACCTGCGCCAGGTCTACGCCTTTATGCGCGAGGCGGGACTGGGGCGCGTCGCCCTCCTACCCTACAACCCCTCGGCGGGGGCCAAGTACGAGTGGCTCGACCGGCCCTACACGATCGAGGGTGAGCCGCAGTCCGAAGTCCAGTTGGCGCACATGCTGGACATGGCGCGCGCTGCCGGGCTGGAGGCGACGATCGGGTAGGGCCCGCGTCCCCCTGGCGCTGCGCCAGGCTGAACGATGGGTGCGCGACACGACCAACGGCGAAAAGAACGCCTATCTGGAAGCCCTTGTGCGAGAGCCGGGTGGCGACGCCGCTTCTGCGCGCGCCCTCGACCACTACCGCAGGCACTACCTGCACCGCTGGACCCGACGCCCGGAGGAGCGGGACTTTGCTCACCCCTTCCACTGGGCGGCATTCACCTACACTGGCGCATAGCAAGGGGCGCTCCCTTCTTGGTCGGCACGCTGGCGCGCGGAGACCAGGCGATCGCCGCCCGTATTGCGCCCGCCCCGCTTGACCTCGCCGAGGAATCGTGTACCATGGCGTGCGCGAGGACAAACCTACCTCAGGAGAAGCGCGTGAAGGTCGAGGTGATCCGCAGTCAGCGCCGCGTCAAGACCCTCAGCGCCCGCGTCGTGGACGGCGTGATCCAGGTGCGCGCGCCCGCACACCTCAGCGACGCCGAGCTGGCGCCCATGATCGAGCAGCTCAAGGCCAAGCTTGAGCGCCGCGCCGCCAAGGCCAAGCTGGACGACGCCGCGCTCGAACGCCGGGCCCAGGCGCTCAACCGCGCCTGCTTTGACGGCGCGCTCGAATGGAGGTCGATCCGCTGGGTGACGAACCAGGGCAAGCGCTACGGGAGCTGCACCACCGACCGGGGCACGATCCGCATCTCACATCGCGTCGCCGAGATGCCGGCTTTTGTACGCGACTATGTGATCGTCCACGAGCTGGCGCATCTGCAGGAACCCCATCACGGCGCGACCTTCTGGGCGCTCGTGAACCGCTACCCCCGCGCCGAGCGCGCACGCGGCTACCTGATGGCCCTGGGGCTCGAGCCGCTAGAGGAGTGAGGGCACACAGATGGGAGCACCGCTGTACGTCGCTTTCACCATGGACTGCGAGCGGATCGCCGCCGAGTCTCCGCCCGGCGGACCGGTCTCATGGGAGCTGAGCGAGCGCGCCATCCGCGGTTACTGCGAGGCGCTGCTCGCCCACGGCTGCCCGCCGACGCTTTTTCTCACCCCCGAGTGCGCTGCCCGGCACGCCGCCCTGCTGGAGGGCCTGGCGGCGCGCGGCGTCGAGCTGGGACTGCACGTCCACCCGCAGAGTCTGGGCGACGGGCGCTACGAGCGCTACTTGGGCGAGTACGACCCCGGCGGGCAGCGCGAGATCCTGGACAGCGCCGCGGACCCGTTGGCACAGGCGACCGGCGCCCGCCCGCGCTCCTTCCGCCCCGGCAACTTTTCCGCCAGCGACGCGACCTACCCCCTGCTCTACCACCTCGGCTTCCGGCAGGGATCTGTGTCCGACCCAGGGCGATGCTCGCCGCAGTACGCGGCAGAGTGGGTGGGCGCGCCGCCCGATCCCCACTATGTCGATCCCACAGACCGGCTGCGTGCGGGCAACCTGCCCTTTCTAGAGGTGCCGGTCACGACCGACCCCGCGCGGCGCCGCCCGAACGGCTTTCCCTAAGAGCTGCGCATCGAGAGTGGGTCCTTTGCGGCGTGGCACCAGCCGATCATCGCGCGGCACCTGCAGCGCCTCGACACAGTCGCGGAAAGCAGCGGCGCGCCGCCGATCCGCGCGCTGTGCCTCTTTACGCACAACACCTTCCTCTATGACGATCCCGAGGACCACAACAGCGTCACCCTGGCGCAGGTGCTCGACCACCTGGACCAGCTGGCGCGCGCGCAAGAGGTCCTGCCGGTGACCTTGCAGGACATGCACGCATTACTGTCTCGCCATCACGGTCCACGGTCGGGGGTGTAGGGCGAGATAGTGCACTTTTAGCGGCGGAAAGGTCTCGCGCAGGTACTCCGCCAGGCCCTCGATCCCCCACATCTCGCTCGTCCCATGCTCGACGGCGATCACGCCCAGGTCCAGCTCGGCAAAGCGCTGCCGCGTCTGCCAGTAGGACGCACCATCGTAGCACACGATCATGACGTCGGCGCCGGCGGCGATCGCGTCGCTGTCGGGCCCGATGCAACCCACGCCCAGCGCCGGGCGCGAGACCCGCATCTCGGGATCGCCCATCGCCTGCACGCCATCCTGCCCCAGGACTGCTACCCGGTCGGCGACGCGCTGCGCAAAGGCAGCGAGCGTCGCCTTGGGGATCGCGTACACACCCCATAGGCGGCTTTCCGAGCCCGCAACCAGCTCGTCGAGGCCCAGCCCACGCGCCCAGGCGTCGCGGATCCCGACCTCGGGCCAACGGTCCCAGATGTCGTGCACGCGCAGCACGACCATGCCCGTCTCCTCCAGGAAGCGCTGTTTGGCGATGGCGGGGGCAAAGTCACGCCGCGCCTCTGGCGCTGCGTGTTGCCAGAAGGTCGGCTCGTGAGTGATGAACAGCTCACAGCCCAGCTTGTGCGCCGCACGCAGGTTCTCGATGCTCGCCACCCAGCCCACGCCGACGGTGCCCACCGGCTGCGTCGCGTCGCCCGCCTTGATCGTGTCCACCGTCCGCTCGCGATCGACCCATGGCGCGCGCGCCAGCAGATGCTCACGGATGTCGTTTGCGTTCATCGCTCCCTCCTTGGTTGGGGTAAGGACATTGTACACCGCTTTCGGTTTGGGGCAACGTCCACGCCCATGCTATAATGCCCGCGTCCCCACTCCACGTGAAAGGGTGCAGCACAGCGATGGTCACGCGAACCGCACACGCGCGCGCATGGGCCCGGATCGCCCTCCTCGCCCTCAGCGCGCTCGCGTTGGGGCTCCTGCCGTTCGATACGCACGTCCGCACGGCGATCCAAGAGGGCGACGGGTGGACGGCGCAGCAACGCTACAGCGCTGCGCTCGACGCCTACGCCCGCGCCGCGACGCGCTGCCCCGGCTGTCCCGCGCCCCGCTTGCGGCAGGCAGATGTCTACCTACGCCAGGGGCGGATCGAGGATGCCTGGGCGGCAGCCCTGGACGCGATCCGCCTGGGTGGGCTGTGCGCGCCCGCGCAGGAGACGATCGCGCGCCTGTACGCGGCGGACGGCGCGCCGGCGCTCGCCGCGCAGGTCACCGAACGCCTCCTGCGCGGCGCCTCCGAGCGGGCTGACCTGTGGCTGCTGCTGGCGGAGGCGCGCCAGGCACTGGGCGCCCCCGATGCGGCGCGCGCTGCCTATGCACGCGCGCTGGAAGTGGAGACCGACGATGCGCGCGCCCAACGAACGCACGATCGCCTAGGCATGCTCTGCGTGGCGCAGGAGGCGCCCTGCGCCCTCGAGCACCTGAGCGCCGCGGCAAGGGGTCCCGACGAGGCCCTGGCGGACGAGGCGGCGCAGATCGTCGAGGCGCTGACCGCCTTGGCGGAGGGCGATCAGCCGGCGTTGGGTCAGGCCAAGCTCGGCGGCGCACTGCTGCGCCGCGGTGAGCTCACGCTCGCCCGGCGGCACCTACAACGCGCCGTCGATCTGGCGCCCGACTATGTCGACGGGCATGCCTACTTGGGGCACGTGCTCAGCGTCCTGGGCGAGCACGGACTGGCGTTGGAGCATCTCCTCCGCGCGATCGCGCTCGAACCTGACTACCCGCTCTCCAGCTATTTCCTGGGCATGCACTACCTGCGCGCCGGTCCGGTGGTGGCAGGGCGGGCGACCCTCGAGCACGCACACGACCTCGATCCAGCCGACCCAGCGATCTGTGCCGCCGTCGCCGACGCCTACCTGCGCGACGATCCCGTCAACTATGCCCTCGCCGAGCGGTGGCTGCACGCCGCGGTGGACCGCGCGCCGGACGACGCCCGTTTTCACCTGCTCCTCGCCCACTTTTACGTCGACGCGAACGTCGACCCCGGCGTGCGCGGCGTCGCCGTCGCCCAGGTCGCGGTCGAACTCGCCCCTCGCAGCGCCGAGGCCCTGGAGACCCTGGGCTGGGCGTATCACCTGGGGGGCCAGTCAGGCGCCGCCGTCGAACCGCTGCTGCGCGCACGCGCGCTCGCTCCAGAGCACGCACGCCTGCACTACCGGTTGGGCGAGGTCTATCGCGCGCTGGGACAGGTCGACCTGGCGCGCGGCGCCTACCAGCAAGCGCTCGACCTGGACTGGAACGGGACGTTCGGCGATCGGGCGCGCCGGGCATTGGAGCAGCTGTGACGTTTGACACTGCCCCTCGATCGGGTTATACTCGCGCCCTCTGGAGAACGTGAACATGGAGCACTATACCATCTGGACCATCGGCTGCCAGATGAACTTTGCCGATTCCTGGCGCCTGGGCGAGGAGCTACGCCGGCTCGGGTTCCGCGAGGCGACGCGCGCCCGCGACGCTGACTTGGTGATCCTCAACACGTGCGTGGTCCGGCAGCACGCCGAGGACAAGTGCGTGGGCAGGCTGACCTCGCTCAAGGGATGGCGGCGCCGCCATCCCGACGCGTTGCTCGCCGTCGTCGGCTGCTTTGTCGGCGACCCTTCAGCCCTGCGCGAGGAATATCCCTACGTCGATCTCTTCTTGCGTCCCTCTGACTACATGGGCCTCGTGCACTACCTCTGCGATCACGACCTGCTCCCCCACGTGGGCGCCCCTGCCGCGGCGGCGCCCACAGGCGATGTGCTGAGCGGCGAGGCCCTGCCTGTCTCGATGCACGTGCCGATCAGCTATGGCTGTGACCATCGCTGCACCTACTGCATCGTGCGCCTGCGGCGTGGGCCAGAGCGCAGCCGTCCCGTCGACGAGGTGCTCGACGAGATCTGGGCTTTCGCGGCGCGGGGCGTGCGCGAGGTCACGCTGCTGGGACAGAACGTCGACTCGTACGGGCACGACCTGGAGCCCCTGCCCGGTCAGGATCGCCCGCCCAGTCTGGCGGACCTGCTCCGCGCCGTGCACGAGGTCGAGGGGCTGTACCGGATCCGGTTCTTGACCTCGCACCCCGCCGACCTGCGCCCCGACGCGATCGAGGCTGTGGCCTCGCTGCCCCGCGTCTGCCCGCACTTTGAGCTGCCTGTCCAGGCGGGAGACGACGACGTGCTACACCGCATGGGACGGGGGTACACGGTGGACGCGTACCGCGACCTGATCGCGCGCATCCGCGCCCGTGTGCCCGGGTGCAGCATCGCGACCGACGTGATCGTCGGCTTTCCGGGCGAGACCGAGGCGCAGTACCAGGCTACCTACCGTCTGCTCGAGGAGCTGCGCTTTGACGCCGTGCACGTAGCAGCCTACTCGGAAAGGCCCGGCACGGCTGCCGCGCTCCTCGCCGACGACATACCGACCGAGGAGAAGCACCGGCGCCGGCAGGCAATCGACGAGCTACAGGCGCGCATCGTGGGCGAGATCAACGCGCAGCTGCTCGGCGCGTGCGTCGAGGTACTGGTCGAGGGCATGCGCAAGGGACGCTGGCAGGGGCGGACGGTGACCAACAAGCTGGTCTACTTTGAGGACTCTTGTGACTGGCGCGGCAAGCGCGCGCACGTGCGCATCACGTGGACCGGTCCGTGGTCCATGATCGGCGAGGTCGAGCCGGGCGCAGCAGACACCTCCTAACCCACGGCGCCGCCCAGCAGGACGAGAGCCCACGCGGGCAGGGTGAGGAGCGAGGCAAAGGTCGTCGCGATCACGCCCGCGGCGGCAAAGGCGCTGTCTCCGCCGTACTGCTCGGCGTACGCCGTCGTGACCACTGCCGCCGGCATCGCCGTCTGCAGCACGATCACGGCGGCGGCGTCGCGGTCCACGCGGAGCAGGACCACCAGCCCCCAGATCAAGAGCGGCGTGATCAGAAGGCGCGCGACCACCAGCGCGCCAAGGTGCCAGCGTTCCCCGGGCGGGCGCGCACTCAAGGGCGTACGGCACGCCTCGCTTCGGACCAGCATGCCCACGCTGAGCAGCGCGAGCGGCGTCGTCGCCTGCCCCAGCGTAGAGAGTGGCACGCGGAACCAGTCGGGCATGGGCCACCCAGCTGCCCCCCACACCGCCCCCAGCACCACGGACCACAGCATCGGGCTGCGCACCAGCTCGCGCAGGCTGCCGGTGAGCGCATGCCCATCCGGTCGGCTGCGCCAGCTCATCAGCCAGATGCTGAGCGTGCTCATCACCAGCGTGAACCCCGCATCGTAGAACACGGCATAGAGCAGCCCGCGATCCCCGAGCAGGGCTTTGCACACCGGGTAGCCGATAAAGGTGGTGTTGAGCATGGCGATGCCCGCCTGCAGCGTCGCCGCGCGCGAGGGCGTCAGTGCCGGGACGGATCCAGGGAGCGCGGGCATGCGGCCCACGACCGCCGCGACCAGGTAGCCGGTCAGCGGCCCAACGATGCCCATGACGACGAGCAGGGGCGCACGCGCCAGCTCCGCCGGCGTGATCTCGGTCGCGAGCGTGATCAGGATCAACGGGGGCAGGGTGACGTTCAGCACCAGGCGCGTCATCTGGCGCGCGCCGTCCAGCGTAACCAGCCCCCAGCGACGCAGTGCGGCGCCCAGGAGCAGCAGGAACAGGATCGTGAGAAACGGGATCGCTACCCCGGACAGCGCGCCACCGTTCACGGGCATACAGACCTCCGCGCGGCAGTCTGCCGGTCCCGGGACGTGTCCTGCGGCTCCTCTCGGCGGCGAGGTGGCAGTGTATCACACAGCGCTGCGCTCACGCGGTCTCCTGCGCCGCCATCCACTCCTCCCGCGTGAGCTCCATGTCATAGGCCAACACGAGATTCCGGTACCGGTCACGCTGGAAGAAGGGACGCAGGTGCGTGTATGCTGGTTTGCTCAGGAAGCGCAGGTCTTCGTCGCCGCCGGCGTACTGGTGGTGTGTTCCCACGCGACGGAACCCACAGCGTTCGTAACAACGCACCGCGCGCACGTTCACCGCTGCGACATCCAGCACCATGCGCTCGAACCCCAGGTCGAGGAAAAAGTGCCGCAAGAACACCTGCAGAGCCTCGGTGCCATATCCATGACCGACGTACTGGGGACCGAAGCCGATGCCCAGGCGCGCCGACTCTTTCCCCGAGATATCGCGGAGCGAGATGCGACCGATCAGCTGCGCATCCTTTGCGTCCACGGCATAGTAGACGCGTGACCTGTCGTGCACCAGCTGGTAGAACCACAGATCGTCCGAGGCCTGCGAGCGCTTGGGCCAGTCGAACAACCGGTCGAGCGGGTCCTCGAACGCAGGCCACTTGGACATGGTATGCAGGTCAGTGCGCGTCAGCGGGCGGATGGTGACGCGCCTTCCCTCAAGACGTACGTCCGGAGCTCTCACACCAAACGTCCTCCGCGTGCTAGCCGGTAGGCAGCTGACTCACCGGGATAGCGCGGTACTTGTCGCCTTCGGCGATCAGGAGCACCGGGATCCCGTCCCGGATCGGATACTTGCGGTCGCAATCGCGGCACACGTACCACCGGTCCGCGACCAGATCCAGCCGCCCGGGATCGTCGCCTTTGCCTCCGGCACATGCCGGGCATCGCAGGATATCGAGCAATGACACGGTCACGCCTCGCTTTCTGACGGGTCACGTCGGTTCGAGTATAGCATAACTGTCCCGCCGCGCAAACCTACCCGCGTAG
>JAFGIE010000007.1 GCA_016929775.1 Anaerolineae bacterium | reverse complement strand
CTGCTCGAGCGCGCGCGGACCTGCCGCGTGGGCGTGATCGGCGATCTTGCACTGGACGGCTACTGGACCGCGGACATGACGCGCTCGTTGCTGTCGCGGGAGACACCGCGCTTTCCGCGGCCCATCGTGCGAGAGCGCTACGCTCCCGGTGCCGGGGGCAACGTCGCCCAGAATCTGAGCGCCCTGGGACTTGCACAGGTCGCCACGTTCTCCGTGCTGGGCCAGGATTGGCGCGGCGACATCCTGCGGCGCGAGCTGTCCGCGAGATCCATTACCGTCGACAACCTCATCGCATCCACACGGCGCAGCACCTCCGCCTACATCAAGCCCCTGCTCACCGGCTACGAGTCGCAGCAGGAGGATGCGCGACTCGACTTCGAGAACCGCGACCCGCTGGCATCCGCTCTTGAGGAGGCACTCATCGGGCAGGTGACGTCTGCCATCGAGCATCTTGATGCCTTGATCGTGGCTGATCAGTTCGAGGTTAACGGCGTCATCACCGATCGTGTGCGCGAAGCGCTCATCGCCCTCGCCGCCGTACATCCCACGGTAGTCTTCGTCGTCGATTCGAGACAGCACATCGGGCGCTATACGCACATGGTGCTCAAGCCCAACTGGTCCGAGGCGACACGTGCGATCGATTGGAAAGGCACGCCTGAGGACCGCGCGCCCACCTTGGATAGGGTTGCCGAGGTAGCGCGTACCCTATCCAAGCGCGCCGGACGCCCCGTCTGCGTGACGCTCGGCGCTGCCGGCGCGCTGATCTGGGACGGCGGGCCGGCCCACGTCCCCGCGGCACCCGTCCGCCCGCCCCTGGACCCGGTAGGCGCCGGCGACACCTTCGTCGCTGCGCTGGCCACAAGCCTTGCCTGCGGCGCCTCGCCCGCCGAGGCCGCGGCCCTTGCCAACCTCGCCGCGGCGGTAACCGTGGAGAAGATCGGAGAGACCGGGACCGCGACACCGGTCGAAATCGCGGCTCGCTATCAGCTGCTCGAGGGGACGCGATGAACCCACCGATCGCTGAGGCGATCGCGAGGCTGGACTGGCTTGAGGTTGTGAACCCCGAGGTCCGCCTGGGCTACGTGCGCCACGCAGTCTTCGACTTTGACGGCACGCTCTCGGTCATTCGCCGAGGCTGGGAGAACGTGATGATCCCGCTGATGGTTGAGAGCATCTGCGACGGACACCCGATCCCAGATGGGCTTGACGCCGAGGTCGCAGCGTACGTGGACCGCTCCACTGGCATCCTCACCATCAGGCAGATGGCGTGGCTCGAGGAAGCTGTGCAGCGCTATGGTCTGGCGGCGAAGCCCCAGACCGCCAGAGCGTACAAACACAGCTACAACGAGCGGCTGTTGGGGCCTGTGCGTCGCCGCCTCGCACAGCTCGACGGCAGCCAGGATGCGCGCGACGCGCTTTCGGTTGCGGGAGCACGCAACTTCTTGCAGGACCTATACGATCGCGGTGTCTCCCTTTACCTGGCGAGCGGAACCGACCACATCTATGTCGTCGAGGAGGCGGAGGCGATCGGGGTCGCGGACCTCTTTGAGGGTCACATCTACGGAGCCATGGATGATACCGAGGCCTATTCGAAGGAGCGCATCATCCAGCGCATCCTTTCCCATCACGCGCTGGCAGGTGAGGCGCTGCTCGTTGTGGGAGATGGCCCCGTAGAGATCCAACACGCCAAGGAGCACGGCGCCGTGGCACTGGGCGTGGCCGTCGACGAAGAGCGCCGCCAGGGCCTGAACCCCCGGAAGCGCGAGCGTCTCCTGGCTTCGGGAGCCGATCTGATCATCACCGATTTTACCCACGCCGAGGCTCTTGCCGCGCTGCTCGTTGGACCACAAGACACCTGATTCCGGAGGACCCATGACGATCAAGACCGTGCACCTTGTCTTCAAGACTCACCTCGATGTCGGGTTTACCGACCTGGCAGCTCAGGTTGTCAGGCAGTACTTCGACAGCTTCATCCCCGGCGCGTTGGCGCTGGCAGACGAGATGCGCGCGCGAGGGGGCCCCGAACGGTTCGTGTGGACCACGGGCTCGTGGCTCATCTACGAGTACCTGGAGCAGGCGAGTACTGCCGAACGCCGCCGGATGGAGGCCGCGATCGCGCTCGGCGACATCGCCTGGCACGCGTTGCCCTTCACCGCAGCGTCCGAGGCGATGAGCGCCGACCTGTTCCGTTTCGGGCTGTCGCTCAGCCAACGGCTCGACGCCCGCTACGGCAGGCAGACCATCGCAGCCAAGATGACCGACGTTCCCGGGCATACGCGCGCGATCGTGCCGCTGCTCGCTGAGGCCGGCGTGCGCATGCTACATATCGGCGTCAACCCGGCCTCGTCGGCGCCGGATGTCCCGCCCGCCTTCGTCTGGCGGGCGCCCGGGGGCGAGGAGGTCGTCGTGCTCTACTCAGCGGGGAGCTATGGCACGCTCCACGTGATCGAGGGACTCGACGACGCGCTCTTCATCGCCCATACCAACGACAATCTTGGACCGCCGCCAGTCGACAACGTAGTTGCCATTTTTGAACAGGTCGCGGCGCAGTTCCCCGGCGCCGAGGTACGCGCATCGACGCTTGACGCCTTTGCCCGCGTGGTGTGGCCCGCGAGAGCGGCATTGCCCGTCGTAACTAACGAGGTCGGGGACTCCTGGATCTATGGCCTCGGCTCGGACCCCATCAAGGTGGCGCAGTACCGCGAGCTGTTGCGGCTTCGGGAGACGTGGCTCGCTCGCGGCGTCGACCCCGACGCGCTCGACGCGTTCACCCGCCATCTGATGCTCATCCCCGAGCACACCTGGGGTCTGGATGAAAAGGTCTACCTCGGGGACTACGTCTCCTATGCGCCCGCTGACCTGGCGAAGGCGCGCGATCGGGACCGGGTCGCGGAGGACGCGATCCCGTCCGAGTTCGCGGACTTCCGCCGTTGGGCGAAGCCGGACAATACCTTCAGCCGCTTCGCGGCCTCGTGGCAGGAGCAGCGGGAGTACATCACCATGGCGGT
>JAFGIE010000069.1 GCA_016929775.1 Anaerolineae bacterium | reverse complement strand
GTATCCGGGGCAAGCGCCTCAAAGCAGGTTGGGACGAGGACTACCTCGCTCAGGTCCTCTGCAGCATTTAAATGCGATTGCCCTCTCTGCGCATCCGTAGCTTGTGCGCCCCGGTGACATATGCTATACTGCTCGCCCTATACCCACGAAACGTAGGCCAAGGACGCACCATGGACAGTGTGATCATTGACGACATCCCATTCCGGGCGGACCGTGCGGCGCTTGCGCAGCGGTTGCGCATCGCCGCAGACAGCGAACATGCGCACGAGTTCGATCGCCTGGTCGCGGGCGCCGAGGCAGTGGCGCGCCCCAAGGCGCTGTACAGGCTCGGGTTCATCGACGAGCGCGGAGACGACTATGTCGTGGTCGATGGCACGACCTTCCGGAGCCGTATCCTGACCGTGAACCTGGCAGAAGTGCATCGGGTCTTTCTCTATGTTGCGACGTGTGGCGCCGAGATCGAGCGCTGGGCGCAGGGGCTCGACGACCTGCTGCACCGGTACTGGGCGGACGCAATCCAGGAGAGCGCGCTCCGCTCCGCGTCTCGGGCGCTCCACCGCGCGCTCGTCGAGCGCCACCAACCTGGCAAGACGGCGACGATGGCGCCAGGGTCGTTGAGTGAGTGGCCTTTGAGCGAGCAGCGGGCCCTATTTGCGAGCTTGGGCAACGTGCGCGAGGCGATCGGCGTGACGCTCACGGACAGCATGCTGATGACGCCCGCCAAATCGATCTCTGGGATCCGTTTCCCGACGGTGGAGAGCTTTGAGAGCTGCCAGCTGTGTGCGCGCGTGCACTGCCCTGGGCGCCGGGCGCCGTACGACAGCGAGCTGTACGCGCTCAAGTACGCTCACCCCTAGCCAGACTGGCAAAGCCGGTCGATCGCGGCGCTCAGGTCCGCGGGATAGGGAGCACGGCAGGTCGTCTCCTCGCCGCTGCTGGGATGGTAGAAGGTGAGCGCCAGCGCGTGCAGGGCTGTACGTGCGATCAGGGGGGGTTGTGCACCGCCTCCGGCGGCGCTCGCCGCTGGGTGATCGCGTGGCACGTGGTACAGCGGATCCCCTGCCAAGGGCAGCCCGAGGGCGGCAAGGTGGGCCCGGATCTGGTGGGTGCGCCCGGTCATGGGCAGGGCCTCGACCAACGCGCAGCAGCCAAAGCGCTCGAGGACCCTGAACCGCGTCACGGCGTGTTTGCCTCGCAGCAGGTCCACGACGGTGCGGTGGCGCCGGTCGCCATCGCGCCGCAGCGGCAGGTCGACCGTCTGCTCGGTCCAGGTCGGTGCACCGACCACGAGTGCGTGGTAAACCTTGTGCACGCGACGCTGCTCGAACTGGGCGTTCAGCGCGCGGTGCGCCGCAGCGCTGCGCGCCAGGACAAGCACGCCGCTCGTATCGCGGTCCAGCCGGTGGACGACCCATAGGCGGCCGAAGGTCGGTTCCAAGAGCTGTGTCAGGTAGGGATCTTGGACGTAGCCGCCGCGGATCACCAACAGGCCCGCCGGCTTGTCCACCACGACGATTGCCTCGTCCCACGACAAGATGGCGCAGGGCGGCAGCTCGCTCACGGCGGGTCTCGCGCGCCTGGGGGCGCCGCGGTCCCCTCGGCGGGCGTCGGCGCTGCGACGAGCGGCGCGCCGGCGAGGATGGGCTGCGGCGCGGACTGGGTCTCTATGCGCATCCGCGTGGCAAGGACGAACGCCACCAGCACGATCGCCATTCCCGCCAAGAAGGTGAACCGCGACCCCATGCTCTCCCAGACTACGCCGCCGGCGATCGGCACGATGACGGCGGCAATGTGGTTGATCGTCTGGCCCAGAGCCACGTTTCCAGTGATCTCTTGTGGCGAGAGGGCGATCTTTTGCATGTATGACTCGACCGCGATCGAGAACCCGATCAGGGTGCGGTCGACGATAAACACGACCAGCAACGCGATCAGGCCGATCGTCGCCGAGAAAGCCGGGAAGATGGTCCACGGGCCGATGCTAAAGGCGGGGACGAGGAACGCGCGCACATTGAGGGCCCGAGCAGAGGGGATGACGGCGTAGGCGACAAAGATGACCAAGACGATGGCATAGTTGGCGAGCAGCACCCGTCGCTCGCCAAAACGAGCGACGATCCGGCCAAAGGCGCGGTGGAGATAGGTGCCGATCAGGCTGTTGATCAGAAAGAGGAGGGTCACGATCTGGGCGCTGACGTTGTACTCGCGGACGAGCAGAAACAGGGCGAACGTGGTGACGATGTGACGCCGGCTTCCATTCAGGAACTGCAGGGCGTAGTAGAGCCAGTAGGTGCGCCTGATCGGCGTGCGCTGGCGGCGCTGCTGCCCGTGCCTGGACTGCCGCGCAAAGGGCCACAGGATCACGTTGCCGACGATGACCATGAGCCCGGCAACGCGGAACAGGGTGCGGTAGCCCCACGCGTCGAGCGTGGCAAAGATGAGCACCGTGCTGGCGACGGTTGCCATGGCGCCCACGCTGTTCAGGAGTCCAAGGGCCTGGGGCCCGTCCTTGCGGTCGACGGTCAGCAGGAGTGCAGACGAGTTGCTCGAGTAGAAAAAGTGAAAGCCCGTGCTCATGAGCAGGGTGGCGGCGACCAGCCAGAACACGTCGTGCGTGTAGGCGGTGAGGTAGATGCCGAGCCCCATCAGCATCGCGGCGAGGCCCGCGATGCGCACTTCGACCAGGACGAGGGCGAGCAGGCCGACCACAAACCCGATCAAGCCCGGCACCTCGCGGATGGACTGGATCAGCCCGATCTGGTCAGCGCGTACGCCGAGCTCCTCGACGGCAAAGTTGTTAAAGATGGCCTGCCAGAGCCCAAAGCCCAGGGTCATCAGTGCGTTGTTGATCAGAAACACCAGCACAGTGGAGCGCGTGTGGGGCGCGTTCTCTCCACGTACGAGCTGTGTCATGGGACGATCACCGTACGCACGTCCGCGCCGAACGCGTCCAGGTCGTCCAGGACATGGTTGACTGGGTCGGGCTCGAGCGGCACGTGCCGGGCGACGACGTGCGACAGGTCGATGCGTCGCTGCCGTACGAGTTCGAAGAGAATGGGCAGTTCGAGCAGGAGGTGGTCGGAGGCGCCGATGATCTCGGTCTCCTTCCCCAAGACCTCGGTGTAGCCGTGGACCGAGAAGGACCGGTCGGTGATCCCGACGAGGACGGCGCGCCCCATCACCTTCAGGCAGCGGACCGCTTGCTGCGTGACCTCGGGGAGTCCTACGAGGTCGAGGGCCACGTCGACGCCATGCCCGCCGGTGTGCCGCACGATCTCGGCTACCGGGTCGACCGAGCGCGCGTCGATCGGAATCGCCCCCAAGCGCTCTGCCATCGCCAGCTTGTGCAGGTCGATGTCGACCGCATAGACGTGCAGCGCACCGCAGGCGCGTGCCAGCTGGAGGGCCGACATGCCCAGCCCACCGGCGCCGTAGACGGCGACCGACTCGCCCGGCTGCAGCCGGGCCTTGCGCAGGGCGTGGAACGACGTCGCGGTGGAGCACATCATGATCGCTCCCACCGCAAACGGGATCTCGGGCGGGAGCGGCACGACGCTGCGCGCGGGGACGGCGATGTACTCTGCGTACCCACCGTCCCGGTGCTTGCCGATCATGCGCCCGTTGAGACAGAACTGCTCGTGACCGAGGCGGCAGTAGGTGCACTCGCCGCACGTGATGAGATAGTGCACGCCGACGCGGTCGCCAGGGCTGACCTGCTGGACCTGGGCGCCAACCTGCTCGATCACGCCGGCGACCTCGTGGCCCAGCGTGAGGGGCGTGTAGGCCACAGGGGATGTCCCGGCGCGGTAGTGTGCATCCGAGTGGCAGATGCCCGCGGCGTGCACGCGGACCAGTACGTCCGTGCTGCCGATCGCGGGTACTGCGATCTCTTGCGCCTGCAGCGGCATGCCGATCTGCACGAGGCGGATGGCTTTCAAGATGTGGTCTCCTCTCTGCGGCGTCTGCGCCGGGCAGCTGAGCGTGACTGTGGATTGTACCTGAAAGGGCTGGGGCGCGCAAACGATACCCACTCACGACCGAATCCAAGAGTGAACGCTTGACAGGGGTAGGAGGCAGTGTTATGATGAGCGCCGTGTGCTCGGGACACGCCTGACCCCACGGGGAGGGGGCGCAGCTCGAATGGACGGCCAATCGGAGGGGAGCGCATGGATATCGTGTGCATGGGCGAGGTGCTGATCGACCTCTTTCCGGCAGAGCTTGGCCGGCGGCTCGCAGACGTCTCGGCCTTTTACCCAAAGCCGGGTGGCGCGCCGGCAAACGTCGCGGTGGCGGCGGCGCGCCTAGGCGCCAGGAGCGCGTTCATCGGCAAGGTGGGAGACGAGGCGTTCGGGCATCGCTTGATCGAGGTCCTGCGGCGGGAGGGGGTGGACGTGCGCGGCATGCGGCTGGACCACGAGGCCCGGACGACGCTGGCTTTCATCGCGCAGCCCGACGAGAACACCTCCGAGTTTGCCTTCTACCGCAATCCGGGCGCAGACATGATGCTGCGCGCAGACGAGCTGGACCAGGCGTTGATCGCGGAGGCCAAGGTGTTTCATTTCGGCTCGATCAGCATGATCGACGAGCCGGTCCGCAGCGCGACCGTCGAGGCTGTGCGAACCGCGCACGCGGGCGGGGCGATGGTGTCCCTCGACGTCAACTATCGGCCCACGCTGTGGCCCAGCGCGCGGACAGCATACGATCGGATCCGCGAGGCGATCGCGTTCGCCGACGTGGTCAAGGTGAATGAGACCGAGCTCGCACTGCTCACGCGCGGCGCGACAGGGTTGGCCGATCCGTGGGCGGGGAGTGACGCGATCCTGGCAGCGGCGGAGCACATCCTGGAGCTGGGACCGGGGCTGTGCGTGGTTACCCTGGGACGGGCGGGGTGCGCGTTCCGGACGGCTGCAGGGGGAGGATGCGTGCCGGGGTTCCAGGTCGAGACAGTGGACGCGACCGGGTGCGGGGATGCGTTCGTGGCGGGCCTGCTGTGCCGGCTGGTGGCGGGCGGAGCGGGCGCCAGGCCCTCGCCGCCTGTCTTGCGCGACGCGCTGCGCTATGCGAATGCGGTCGGGGCACTGACGTCGATGACGCGGGGCGGGATCCCGGCGCTGCCCAGTGCGGCGCAGGTCGCGGCATTCCTGGCGGCGAGCGGCTCGTATCCTGAACGCGGCATTTGACGCCTCGCCAAAGATGTGATACACTCTGGTTATCGGATCAGACGACCCAGGCAGGACGGGGGAAGCGCGAGGGCGCAGGACCCCACCCACCCGGGCACGCGTAGGCCAAAGGAGGGTGCGATATGGCGCAGGTCACCTGCTCAATCCATGTGATCAACCGCATAGAACGCGCCCTACCGAGTTGCGTGTGTAGCTAGATCCAGTAGATCAGGTCTGCATAGACACGGCCGCGGGTGCGTTCAGCTCCGCGGCCGTTTTTCGTTGTGCCGTCCCTCCCGGTCGATGGGCGATGGCACGACGGAAGTACGGCCACGGGGTCGCAGCCCGTGGCCGTTTTGCATGCCTGAGGGCAGTGCAGGCTGCGGATCCGTGAGGGAAAGGAGGTCGCTGTGGAGGAATCGGGTGTGAGGTGCCACGTTCGGAGGAACAGCGTATCCGGTTTGAGTGTCTGTGAAAGGACAGCCAACGGTGAACCGAGATTCACTCAGCTGGGGCCAAGAGGAACGGCACGAGGACGAGTACGAGTACTATGAGCGGATGTTCGATCCGCTGCAGCACGATCGCCGCGCGCGCCGGAAGCGCAAGCCGGTGACACGGCACATTCCCAAGGTCGCGGAAGAGGAGGTGATCGCCGAGCTGGGCGAGCTGGCGGGACTGGAGGGTGGGTTCAAGCCGACCTACGTGCCAGGGCGCCACGAAGAGGGATGGCTGCTCGACTCGCTGCGGGCCTTCTACAACGAGGGACTGATCGTGGACGTGCTGTCGCAGATCAAGGGTGGCAAGGAGGCAAGCGTCTATCTCTGCCAAGCCCATCCGTCGACCGGCGTAGCGCTGCTGGCAGCCAAGGTCTATCGCCCGCGTCGGTTCCGCAACTTGAGCAATGACAAGCTGTACCGCCAGGGACGGCAGATCCTGGGAGGAGACGGACGTCCCATCAACAAGAGCGACCACCGGATCATGCGCGCGATCGGCAAAAAGACCGACTTTGGCGTGCAGGTGAGCCACACGTCGTGGCTCATGCACGAGTACGTCGCGCTACAGCGGCTGTACCGGGCAGGAGGCGCTGTCCCCGCCCCGATCGCGTCCAGCGAGAACGCGATCCTGATGGGGTACTGCGGGGCTGACCAGCTCGCCGCGCCGATCCTGAACGACGTACGCCTCGACCCACAGGAGGCGGCGCCGCTCTTTGCGGAGGTGATGCGCAACGTGGAGCTGATGCTGGAGCACGAGATGGTGCACGGCGACCTATCGGCCTACAACATCCTCTACTGGGAGGGGCAGGTCGTCCTGATCGACTTTCCCCAGGTCGTAGATGTGTATGGCAACGGCGAGGCCCGCGCGCTGCTGGGGCGCGACATCGCGCGCGTGTGCGCATACTTCCAGCGGCAAGGCGCGCTCTGCGACCCGATCTCGCTCACGGACCAGCTGTGGGCCAAGTACGGTCCACCCGCGATGTGGCGTGCAGCGGAAGAGAGCGCGATCCTCGAGGCGCTGTAGCAGGTAACGAGATCCCCTGTCGCTCGTGCGGCAGGGGATCTCGCGCGTGGAAGGCCTTGCACGTGTGCGCCTGGGCAGGTATAATGATGGCAGCGTGCACGTTATCGAGGGAGACGTGTGCCCCTGGCGCCCGCCGAGATGCAGACGTCCCCAGATGGAGGGCGAAATGTGGAAGAGACTCGATCTCCTGTGGACCGCCTTTGAAAAGTTCGCGCTCTTGTTCTCGTTCGTGGCAACGCTGACGCTGATCGTCGGCGTGGTGCTGATCTACGATGCGATCACGGACCTCGAGATCGAGGCGCCACGAACGGTGGGCCCCGAGCATCTCGACCCGCTCTTTGACTTGACCAGCGCGTCGCTGCAGCGCATCCAGGACGCCAAGCTGGTCACAGAGGTCGAGATCGACCACACTGTGCCGGTCACGTTTACCGTGCGGCTGAACCCCAGCGACACGAGCCTCGCCCTGGTCGGGACGAACCAGCTCGACACGGGACAGATCACGATCTACCTGCGCAACGGCGCGGGGCAGCTGATCGGCGAGAGCGCCACGATGCAGATCGCGGGGGGCAACACGGTGACGGTCAAGATGGACGTGGCACAGGAAGTGGCGATCGACGTCCCCGTACAGGTCAAGGTGCCGGTGCAGGTCTCGCTGGACAGCATTGACCTGCAGCCGCTGATCGAGGATCTCAAGCAAGCCAAGGATGGCGTGCACGCCCAGCTGAGCCCACCTGTGCCCGCTGCGGGCACGATCGAGCGCTGAGCGAACGACCTGGGAGGCCTAGGCGAGGGGGCTTGCGTTCAGCCGCGCCGTCCTGTCCATGTCTCCCGGATAGTGGTTCCAGACCGCTCGCACTACAGAACCCAAACGCTAGGCCAACTCGACGCCAAGCTCCGAGAAGAGCTGACCCGTGTCGTAGACGCGCCGGATCGCGTCCTCGACGCCGGCGATGACGCGCTGCCCTCCGGCGAGCGTGGAGACGCGTGCGGGGGGGACGGTCCGGATCTGTGCTGCACGGTGCAGCGCATCGATGCACGCCACGTGCGCGCGCCCGACCTCGAGCGTGCAGTGCGGCGCGTCAACTGCGCCGGTGACAGCGTCGGCGATGTTCTCGATCATGTGCGTGTGCGGCGCGCCCTCCTCGATCTCGTCGTACCGACCGTCGGCATAGCGCACGGTGGCGTTTCCCCCGATCTGCCAGTCGACGCGCGCGTCGCGGGCGACGAGCTGCATGATCGGGTTGAGCGTCTGCGCGCAGGCATGGGTGGCGGCAAACAGGACGTCGGCGCCGCTGTCTGTGTGCGCGCGCATACAGCCTGTGTCAAAGCTCTCGATGTCGTACGCACGATAGAGCTCTGCGTCGACGTGCACCACCTGTGCCGCCCGTCCTCGTTCAGGGCTGGCGAGGTAGAGCATGTTCATGATCTGGTGCGCCAATGCGTTGTTGAAGGGGGAATCGAAGACAGGCCTTCCCCCGCACGTGAGACGTCCCGCCCACTCGTTGCGCCCATAATAGGCGGGATCGCGGGGCCAGAGGGCGATGATCCGGATCTCGTGGACCGGTCCGAGGCGTCCCTCGACGATCAGCTGCTTGAGGCCCTGGAAGACGGGCGAGTAGATCTGCTGAAAGCCCACGGCGCACTGCCGTCCGCTCTCCTGCCGGGCGCGGATCATGCGATCGACCTCGTCGAGGCTGCCGGCGACGGGCTTTTCGACCAGGACGTGGTAGCCCGCCTCGAGGGCTGCGACCGTCATGGGAGCGTGCAGGTAGATCGGCACGGGCAGCGTGACAACGTCCACCGCGCCACGGCACCCGTCGAGCATTGCTTGGTAGTCGCCGTAGACGCGCACTCTTGCAGCGGTGAACGCGTCGACGACGTCGGGGTGATCGGCCATGTCGATCATCATCGAGGCTCCCAGGCGCCCTCTACCCACGTCCGCCAGGTGCTGGACGAACCTGAGGTGCGAACGGGAGTACCCTTTGACGCCAACCACGGCGAAACGGAGCAGGTCGTGTGTGTTCATGCCACTCTCCTGGAGGTGGTGTGACAGACGGAGTCGAGTGTACCACAGCCACCATGGGCTGTCAATTTCCGTGCGGGGGCGTTTGGGGTATAATGCCTGGTGTGAGGAAAGATAGGGGATCGACATGCCCAATGACGGGAGGAAACGATGGATGAGCAAAGACTGATGTTGGTTCCGATGCCCCGGTGCGTGGAGCACCTGCCCGGATGGCTCGCGCTGCCGACGGCGGGAGAGGTGGCGATCGACACACAGCACGTAGGCGCGCTTTGCGGCGCGGCGTTTCGTCTGCGCGATGCGGCTGCGCAGGCAGGGGTCACGTTGAGCGTCGTGGTCGGCGAGGTAGGCGACCCCGCGTTGGTCGCGGTGACCCTCTCGATCGACCCGCAACGGGCTGAGGAAGCGCAAGGCTACGTGCTCGAGGTCGAGGACGGGCGCGTGTCGATCGTGGGACACGATCCCGCCGGCGCGTTCTATGGGGTCTGCACGCTGATCCAGCTGCTGCGGCAGTTCGGCGGCAGGATGCCGTGCCTGCGCATCACGGACTATCCCGACTTGCCCGCGCGCGGAGTGATGCTCGACGTGAGCCGGTCCAAGGTGCCGACGCTGGAGACGCTCTTGTCCCTGACCGATCGGCTGGCGGGGCTCAAGATCAACGAACTGCAGCTGTACACCGAGCACACGTTTGCCTACCGGGAGCACCGAGAGGTGTGGGCCAACGCGTCGCCGATCACGGGCCAAGAGATCCTGATCCTCGACGCATACTGCCGCGAACGGCACATCGACCTCGTCCCGAACCAGAACTCGTTCGGACACCTGCGCCCGTGGCTGGAGCATCCCAAGTACAGCCACCTCGCAGAGTGCCCGGATGGCTTTGAGTGGCTGTGGGGCGGGCGGAGCGACGGTCCCTTCTCGCTCAACCCGACCGATCCCGCTAGCCTCGACCTGGTACGCAGCATGTTCGACGACCTGCTGCCCCACTTTAGCAGCAAGTTGCTCAATGTGGGGTGCGATGAGACGCACGATCTAGGGCAGGGGCGGAGCAAGGAGGTGTGTGAGGCGCGGGGTGTGCATCGCGTCTACCTCGACTTTTTGCTGCAGATCTATGAGCTGGCGCGCGAACGCGGGCGGACCATGCAGTTTTGGGGCGACATCATCCTGCACGAGCCTGACCTGATCCCAGAGCTGCCCAAGGACGCGATCGCGCTGGAATGGGGCTACGAGCGCGACCACGACTTTGACGGGCGATGCCGTGCGTTTGCCAAGGCGGGCGTGCCGTTCTACGTGTGCCCGGGTACGTCAAGCTGGAACTCGCTCTCCGGGCGGACGGACAATGCGATCGGCAACATGCGGAACGCCGCCGAGAATGGGCTCAAGCACGGGGCGATCGGCTATCTGAACACGGACTGGGGCGACAATGGGCACTGGCAGTACCTGCCCGTGTCCTACCTCGGGTACGCATACGGGGCAGCGGTCTCGTGGGCGTACGAGGCCAACGCGGAGGCAGAGTGGACGCCCGCATTGAGCTTGCAGGTGTTCGAGGACGGGACCGGGACGATGGGCCAGGTGGCGTACGACCTGGGCAACGTGTACACGGTCTACGAGCGGCTGACGGGCAACCGGATCCACAACACCAACTACCTGGTGGGAGTTCTCTATGCGCCCGTCGAGGCAACGCGTAGCCGGGGGATCGACTGGGCAGAGGTCGCGCCGGAGCTGTTCAGCGAAGGACGTGCGGCGATCGAGGCAGCGATGGCTCACCTTCCCGGCGCCCGTATGACCGGGGCGGACGCGTCGTTGATCCGGCGCGAGTACGAGCAGACGGCGCGCTTGTTGCTTCACGCTTGCGATCTGGGGATGTTCAAGATCGGCCTGGCGGGCCGGGCGTCGGCTAGCGCGGCGCAGAGAGCGTCGCTCGCAGCACAGGCGGCTTCGCTGGCGGAAGACATGCGGTGCATCCTGGCGGAGCACCAGTCGCTTTGGATGGCGCGCAACCGCATCGGTGGGCTGGAAGAGGGGAGCGCCGGACACTACCGCCGGATGATCGAGGCCTATCGCCGTCTCGCCGAGGAACTGGGCGGATAGCCAGTCGCCCTCGCTCGATAGACACACATGGCCCTGGAGGCGCACGCGCTCCCAGGGCCATTGCCAACCTGGTGGGTCCGCGGCGGCGCGCGATGGCTAGTCGATGGTCTCTCTCAGCGTGACGCCGCGCGCGGCAAGGCCTGCCAGCAGGTCCTCGTAGCAGTCCGCCCGGCGCCCGAGGGTTTCCGGCGCGCAGACGCCGCCGGGCCGAAACAAGCCACGTGCGAGCTGGCGCGCCACGATCGCGCAGGTGTAGCCGGTGGTGCGCGCCATGGCGCTGGCGCCGCTGGCGGCATCGTAGCGGTCGAGGAGGTCATAGGTGTAGGTACGCTGCTGCCCGCCCTGTGTCCCCCCGATCACCACCCGCAGCACGGTCAGGTCGCGCGGATCGACAAGCGTCCACGCGCGCGCGAGCAGATGGGCAGTCAGGTCGATCGGGCGGACAGCCTGCTCGCCGATCTGGACAGGCTCCCGATCGAAGAAGCCGCTCTCGCGAAAGACGCGCATCCGTTCGGCGTGACCCGGGTAGCGCAGCGTCTTCTCGCGCATGGAGGGGCAGTCGAGCGTCCGCAAAAGCGTGCGCAGCCCGTCGGTGTTGAATGCCTCCAGTGTGCCGATCTCCGGCATGTCGATCAGCTCCAGGTCCGAGAGCGCGGGGCGGACGGCGAGTTGCCCGTTCTCGACGAGCCGTGCCGGGCGCGTGTACTCCTCGATCACGTCAAGCGGTGAGAAAACCGCGGCGTACTCGAAGGGCCACTGGCGGACCTGTGGCAGCCCCCCGACGTAGCAGAGGTAGCTGCTGAGGGTGTCGAGCGACGCGGCCACGTGTCCGGCAAGGATGTTGCACAGCCCGGGCGCGACCCCGCAGTCGACCACCGCCGTCACGCCACGTTCGCGCGCCAGTGCGTCGAGCAGGAAGGGGTCCTCGGCAAAGAAAGAGATGTCGACAACGTCGACGCCCGCGCGGATGACGTGTTCCAGCGTGGCAAAGCCCATGTGTCCCGGCACTGCCGAGACGGCGAGATCCGCCTCCGCCAAGGCCTGGCGGAGGGCGTACCCAGACGCGAGGTCGCACACGTGCGGCTGGAGCGGGGCCTGGGAGCACGCACGGTCGAGGGCTCCTGCGTCGCGGTCCACGACGGTGACCTGGAATGTGGGATCCGCAGCGAGGTCCCGGGCGATGGCACTGCCGACACGACCGGCGCCGAGGATGGTGATCTTCATGTCTGCCTCCATGGGACACCGCGATGGGGGGACTGCTCGGAGCAAGACCTGTCGCTCCTCGCGACCGCACGCCGCGGACGCCGGTGCGCCTAGCCCCGCTCCTCTCGCACAAAGGGCACGCCTAGCGCGGCTGGGGCGCCGATGCGGCGGCGCATGGCCTCGCGCGAGCCGACGATCAGGACCGTGATGGTAAAGGCATAGGGCACCATCTGCAAAAAGAACCCGAGATAGGGGTTGTAGAAGAACGGGTTGCGCAGCCCGAGTAGAGTCGTTGGTCCTTGGAGGTCTAGGATCAGCCTCCGCAGTGCCCCAAAGGTGTAGGAACCCACGGCAGCGCGGACTGGGTTCCACTGGGCAAAGATGACGAGACCGACGGCGATCCAGCCCTGTCCGGAGGTGGTCATCTCGCTGAACCAGCCTGGCGAGACGGCAAGGCTGATCGTCGCGCCCGCCAGTCCGGCGAGCGTGCCGCCAGCAAAGACGTAGAGATAGCGCAGCCTGTAGACCTGGATCCCGAGCGCGTCGGCAGCGGCGGGATGCTCGCCCACGGCGCGGAGGTGCAACCCTGGGCGAGTGCGGTTGACATAGAACCACACCAGCGGAATCAGCAGGTAGCCCAGGTAGACCAGGATGCTCTGGTCAGCGAACATGACCTCACCCAGGTAGGGGATGCGCTCCAGGAGGGGAATGCCAAAGACGGGCAGCATCGAGATCGTGCCCGCCTTGCTTAGGCCCTCCCCGAAGATCAGGCTCAGCCCCGTGCCGAGAAAGGTCAGCGAAAGGCCACTTACGACCTGATCGGCTTGGAGGTGGATGGACACGAACGCGTGGAGCAGGCTGACCAACCCGGCAACGCACATCGCGACCAGCAAGCCAAGCCACGGGTTGCCCGTGGCAACCGCAGTGCTAAAGCCACTCATGGCGCCCATGAGCATCATGCCCTCGACGCCAAGGTTGAGGATGCCCGCACGCTCGCACAGGATCTCGCCGATGGTGGCAAAGAGCAGGACCGTGCCGGTGGCGATCCCGGAGTGCAGGACGGTCAGCAGATCCATCTCAGGCCTCCTGCACGCGGACGATGCGGATGCGGTAGCGCAAGAGCACGTCACTCGCGATGATGGCAAACAGAATGATGCCCTGGATCAGCTTGGGGATGCCAGAGGGCTGGATCTCGCGTCCGGCGAGGATCAGCGATCCAAAGAGGACGGAGACGAGGATCACGGCAAGCGGGTTGAGCTTGGCAAGCCAAGCCACGATGATGCCGGTGAACCCATAGCCGGGTGAGATGGTGCCCTGGAAGCGGTGAACCACGCCCGAGATCTCGGACATGCCTGCGAGGCCAGCCAGCCCGCCGGAGAGCATCATGACCAGGATCGTGTTGCGCACGATCGGGATCCCGGCGTACTTGGCAGCGCGCGCGTTGTCGCCGATCAGCCTGATCTCATAGCCCCACCGGCTGCGGTACATGATGAACCAGATCAGGCCCGCCGCCAGCAGGCCGAATACCAGGCCAAAGTGGGTGGTCAGTCCCCGCAGGATGGGGAATTGCGCCGCATAGTCCGTCAGACGAGGCAGCCACGCATTGCGCGGGAAGACCTTGCTCATCTCAAAGCCGCCCTCGCTCCAGATGGCAAAGATGAAAAAGTGGTTCCACGAGATGGCGATATAGTTGAGCATCAGCGTGGTGATGATCTCGTTGACGTTGAGTTTGGCCTTGAGAAAGCCCGGGATCAGGCCCCACAGCGCGCCCGCGGCGATGCCGGCGACCATCATCGCCAGGAGCATGAGCGGGCGCGGGGCGTGTTCAGAGAGGAGCGGGACAAGGACGACGGCGCTGGCGCCAAAGGCGCCGATCATGAACTGCCCTTCGGCGCCGATGTTCCAGAGGCGCATGCGAAAGGCGATCGAACAGGCCAAGCCGATCAGCAAGAGCGGCGTAGCCTTGACGAGTGTGTCAGAGAACACGCCCAGGCTTCCAAAGGAGGCGCGGGCGATGTGGGCGTAGGTGGTGAATGGGTTGCCGCCGACCGCCGCCAGGATGATGCCGCCGATCACGAGGGCGACGACGACTGCCCCGAGTGACGTCAGGAGCGGCATCCAGCGGGGTACCTCGCTCAGGCGGGGGACCATCTCGATCCGGTAGGGGATGCGGAGACGCGCTTTGCTGCCGATGGCTCCGCTCATGACGCTCCACTCTCTATGTGATCCGGTCGCCACTGTCCGGTCATCATCAGGCCCACCGTGCGCCGGTCCTCAGCCCTCAGTTCGCCGACGATCCGTCCCTCATAGATCACGGCGATCCAGTCACTCAGCGCAAACAGCTCGTCGAGCTCCTCCGAGATGAGCAAGATCGCAGCGCCCGCATCCCGCTGGGCGAGGAGGAGGCGCTGCACGCCCTCGATGGCGCCGACGTCAAGCCCGCGCGTAGGCTGTACGGCAACAAAGAGGCGAGGACCGGCGGCGATCTCGCGTGCCAGGATCAGGCGCTGCAGGTTCCCGCCAGACAGGAGCCGGGCGGGCGTCTCGATCGAGGGCGCAACGATCTCGTATTCGTCCTTGAGGTCTGTCGCCCAGGCGCGAGCCTCGGTCTGGCTGATCGCCCAGCCTTGGGCGATGGGCGGCTTGCGGTAGTGCTTCATGATCAGGTTGTCGGTCAGGCTGAGGTTGGGCGCGCTGCCGACCTCTGTCCGGTCCTCGGGGACGTGGGACACGCCCTGACGGATGGCGGTCAGGGTGCAGCCGGGGTCTAGCTCACGGTCGAACAGAAGGACGCGACCGGCGGTTGGGCAGCGCAGGCCCGTGATGACCTGAGCCAGCTCGCGCTGACCGTTCCCGGCGATCCCGGCTAGGCCCACGATCTCGCCCGAACGCACTTGGAGGGAGACGTCGCGCAGCGCGGGCAGCCCCTTGTCGTTGTCCGCATAGACTCCCTCGACGGACAGGACAACCTCGCCCGGTTCGCACGCGGTCTTTTCGACGCGGAACAGGACCTCGCGACCAACCATCAGCCGAGCCAGCTCGTCGGTGGTCGTCTGATCGACGGGGATGCCGGCAGCGGTGACGCATCCTTTACGGAGGACGGTGACGCGATCGGCGACCTGCATGACCTCGCGCAGCTTGTGGCTGATAAAGATGATCGACTTGCCTTGCTCGGTCATGGCATGGAGGGTCGTAAAGAGCTCCTCGATCTCTTGGGGCGCCAGCACAGCGGTCGGCTCGTCCATGATCAGGACGTCCGTGCCCCGGTAGAGCATCTTGAGGATCTCGACACGCTGCTGCTCGCCCACGGAGAGCTGCCAGATCTTGGCCCTGGGGTCGACGCGGAGCCCGAAACGTCTTCCCAGCTCGGCGATCTGCTGGTCGTACTGGGAGAGGCGCATGAAGAACCGGGGCTCGTCCAGTCCGAGGAGGATGTTCTCGGTCACCGACTGGGAGGGGACGAGCATAAAGTGCTGGTGCACCATGCCAATCCCCAGCGCGATCGCGTCGCGCGGCGACCGGAGGTCGGCGCTCTGGTCGTGGACGAGGATCTGGCCCTCGTCCGCCCGGTAAAGACCGGCGAGCACGTTCATGAGCGTGCTCTTGCCCGCCCCGTTCTCGCCGAGCAGCGCGTGGATCTCGCCCTGTCGCAGGTCCAGGTCGACATGGTCGACGGCGAGGACGCCCGGGAACCGCTTGACGATGCCGTACATCTGGACAGCGTGCGCCGGCTGGGATGCATCTTGCATGGGTGGCCTTTCGGATGCGCGCCGTGTCGACCCGTTGTGCGCGGCACGGCGCGCATGTCTGGGGGGCTAGGCGAGCGCTGTGCCGAGCCCCCCAGTCGGGGTCGTGTGCCCGAGGGTGCTTACTGCTCTGGCAGTTCTGCCGTGATGCCCTCGGCCCACCAGTACATGCAGTACTCGCACTCGAGGCCTGGAGCACCAGGCGGGAACTGGTCGAGGTCGCTCTGCTCCATCTTCTCGCCGGCGGGCACGATCACGTTGCCCTGGTTGTCCTCGATTGGGCCGGCAAAGACGTCGAAGCGGTCGAACTCACCGGCGAGCATCCTGGCGAGGGTGTCCTTGACCAGCTGGACATCCTCAGCCGGGAGGTCCGCGACGCCGGGCTGCATGGACTCGCCCTCCATGAACCCAAAGAGCCCCATGCCGCCAGTGTCAGCGTCAAAGTAGTGCCAACCGACTTGGTAGGTGCCGTCGCGCACGCCCTCGGTGATCTCGACGTAGACCGGTCCCCAGATCCAGTAGGGCGCGGTCAGGCAGGCATCGACCTTGCACGAGCCAGCCCAGTCATAGGTCACGCCCCACTTGCCCTTTTCCTGGGCCACGTCGGCGACAGCGGGGGTATCAGCGCCGGTAAAGACGACCTGCGCACCGGCATCAAAGAGGGAGGCGGCGGCTTGCTTTTCGATGGTCGGGTCGTGCCAGGTGTTGATCCAGCGCACGTCAAGCGTGCACTCGGGGCAAGTGGCCTTCATGCCGAGGGCGATCGCGTTGCCCAGCCGGATCTCCTCCGGGATCGGGAACGTCGCCATGTAGCCCAGCCTGGGGTTGCCGTCGAGCTTGGCGCGCGAACCCGCGAGCATGCCCGCCAGGTACTTCATGTCCTCCATAGCGCCGAAGAGGTTGCCAAAGTTCTCCATGTTCGACTTGTAGCCGCTGGTATGGATGTAGGTTGTGTCGGGGAACTCGGCGGCGACGGTCTCCATGGCGTCCATGTAGCCGAAGGAGGTGCCAAAGATCAGGTCAAAGCCCTTGCGCGAAAGGCTTCGGAAGACCTGTTCCGAGTCCGCTCCCTCCGGCACGTTCTCGATGTAGGCGATGTGTACGTCGTCCACGTTCTCCTGGACGTACTCCAGGCCCTCATAGTGTGCTTGGCTCCAGCCACCATCGTCGTGTGGGCCAATCAGCACCATGGCGACGTTGAACTTGTTCCGCTGGGTGACGGGGATCTCAAAGCCGCCCACGACCTCCGGCTTTTCCTGGCACGCGCTGAGCAGCAGCGAGAACAGCGCGATGACGGCAACGATGACGCCGAATCTCTTTGAAAGCATCTTTTCCTCCCTAGCGTGTGTTGACCAAGGTGCTATGTGCTGTGCGGTTCTCCTGGCGTATGCGCCCCGTTTCACCTCCTTTGTGGTGTTGCCAGATCCGGTGCAGGGCTAACCGAGCGAATGCTCCCACAGTTGTCGATTATAGCCGACAAGCCGCGAACGTGCCAACCGGGGGCGTGTCAGGGGCGTAGCGGTATGCACGTCACAGCCTGAGGTCGATCAGGTTGTCGCTGCGCAGCAGAATAGTACGATCGTCTATCCTCTCGGCGCCAGGCCTCTGTAGGTAGGGCGTCACGTCGACGTTGCGGAGCACGCGGATCTCGAGTGTGTAGGGCGGCTCGAGCACATACGGATCGATGTCCCCGACGTGGCGCGTGGCCTCGGCGGCGACCGTCCGGATCAGCTGGCGGGCGCGTTGTGGGGAGAGGTGGATCGCTGACTCGATCCCTCGTCCCTGCTTGACTGCAGCGCCGTAGATCTGGGGGACGAGCGCCCGCGCCTCGGCAACGGCTTTGTCGTCGCCCGAGATGAACAGGGTGGGAATGCCAAGGCTCCCGGCGAGGGCGGCGCGGCAGCCGAACTCACCCATAGCGATCCCGTTGAGCTTGTAGTACTCGATCGTCCGCGAGCTGTAGGTATGGCTGAGCGGCGCTGCCGGGGTGCCTGCCATGGCATGCTGTCCCACAAAGTAGAGCGCGTCGACGCCCTCATCGAGGTAGTAGGGCGCGGCGATGGGGCCACGTGGGATGAGGCTGATCGAGGGATGGAGCGCCTCCAGATCGAGCCCACCGCTGCCGTGCCCATCCCAGACGACGATCTCGGCGCTCGGTTCGACGTCGAGGATGCCGTCAACCGCAGCCCCAACCTCGGCGCTGAGCAGGCGCTTGGCTTGCTCGTAGAGAGGGCCCGCCTCACGCGTCTGCTGCCAGGACTGGACGCACGCGACGCCCTCTAGGTCTGTCAGGATGTAGGCTCTCACTGGTCACTCCTTCTCGTGCGGCGCGCGACCGTAGGTCTCGGTCAGGGCACGGAGCCAGTCTGCGATCCCGTCGTGGAGGGCGCCTGCCTGGTAGCGCCACTGCCAATTGCCGCCCGTCACGCCCGGCGTGTTCATGCGCGCCTCTGTTCCCAGCTTGAGCAGGTCCTGAGCGGTGACGATCGCCGTCTCGGCGACGGACATGAAGGCCACTTGCATCAGCGACCAGACAATGTCGCGCTCGTCGCGTCCCAGGTAGCGCAGGACGGCGTTCCGCTCCTCTTCTCCGCGACTGGCGAACCAGCCGACAGTGGTGTCATTGTCGTGCGTGCCCAGGTAGACGACACAGTCGGGGCTGTAGTTGTGCGGCAGGTACTCGTGATCAGGGTCGCCGGAGAAGGCAAAGTGCAGAACCACCATCCCCGGCAGCCCGACGCGCTTGCGAAGGGCGCGGACCTGCTTGGTGATCAGGCCCAAGTCCTCGGCGATGATCGGCAGCTCGGCGCCGAGGGCGTCCTGCAAGGCGTCAAAGAACGCGTTGCCAGGTCCTGGGACCCAGCGCCCGACGACCGCCGTCGGCTCTTCCGCCGGGATCTCCCAGTATGCCTCTAGGCCCCGGAAATGGTCGATGCGCACGACGTCGACCAGCGCCAAAGCCGACTCCAAGCGCCGGATCCACCAGCGGAACCCATCGGCGGCGATCACGTCCCAGCGATAGAGTGGGTTGCCCCAGCGCTGCCCGGTGGCGCTAAAGTAGTCGGGAGGGACGCCGGCAACTGCGGTCAACTGCCCCCGGTCGTCCATGTAAAAGATCTCCGGGGCAGCCCAGGCATCGGCGCTGTCTGGCGCGACAAAGATCGGGATGTCGCCGATGATCTGGATCCCTCGCTCATTTGCGTAGCGGCGCAAGGCCGTCCACTGGCGGTAGAACACCCACTGCGTGTACTTGTGCAAGTACACCTGGTCGGAGAGGAGCGCGCCCCAGCTTTGGAGTGCGGCGGGATCGCGCTGGACAAGCGGCAGCTCCCACGTGTTCCACATGGCGCCACCGTGCGCCGCCTTGAGCGCCATAAAGAGCGCAAAGTCATCGAGCCAGTGTTGCTTGTCCGCACAGAAGCGATCGAACGCGCGCCGTCGGTCGGGCGACGCGCCCTGCTGGAAGCGCGATGCAGCTTCTTGGAGTACGCGGGTCTTCCAGTCGATCACGACGCCATAGTCCACGTAATCGGAGGGGAAGGCGGGCGCAGACGCCAGCTCTTCGGACGCGAGGTCCCCCTCGTGCACCACCTGCCACAGATCGATCAGCAGCGGGTTGCCGGCGTGGGATGAAAAGGAGGCATAGGGCGAGTCAGCGTAGCCAGTTGGGCCGAGAGGCAGGACTTGCCAGTAGCTCTGCTTGGCTGAGGCAAGGAAATCGACAAAGCGGTAAGCCTCTGCGCCGAGGTCCCCGATGCCATACGGGCCCGGGAAGGAGGTAGGGTGCAAGAGCACACCGCTGTGTCGGGGACGCTTCATGTGTCTGTCTCCTGGTATGTGGCGCGCGGCTGCGCTGCGCGCGCCAGGCATCACGGGTAGCGTGTTGGGGGCCACATGGTCACCCGTTGGGGCCGAATAAGGGGATTCTACACCAGATTGCGCCTACCGTCAATCACGCCCTATGTGGAGTTGTGCAGTGCGCCAGGTGGGCGCGGGTTGCGGAGCGAGCGCAAACAGGCTACAATAGGCGCATCTGGTGGTACGGGAGTCGCCGCGAACCGGCGCTGGTCCGCGTATGTAGCCTACACCACGAGGTATGGAGAAGCGATGCGGCTGCAGTTGATCTACAACGCCCATGCGGGTCCAGTGCAGGTCCGTCCTGAGATTGAGTCGGTCAAGGACTACCTGGAGGGCAAGGGGTGCGAGGTCGCACTCGCAGAGACCTCGGCGTCCGGTATGGCGACCCAGCTGGCGCGGGATGCCGCTGCACAGGGGTTCGATGCGGCGGTGGCAGTGGGCGGCGATGGTACGGTGAACGAGGTTGCGTGCGGGTTAGTGGGCACAGAGACTGCCCTGGGCGTCCTGCCGGTGGGAACGACCAACGTGTGGGCGATCCAGATGCACATCCCCGCCCTGAACCCGATCGGCGTGAACACACGACTGGCGCGCCTGCTGTCGGACCTGGGAGAGCGGATCGACCGGCGGGTCGCCCAGACGCAGTACCGGTCGGTACTGCTGAATGCTGCCAAGGTCCTGGTTGAGGGTCAGACCGTTCGGGTCGACGTGGGACAGACCAATGACCGGCACTTTTTGCTGTGGTCGGGAATCGGACTGGACGCAGAGGTGACGGAGAACGTGACGCCCGAGCAGAAACGGCAGCTTGGGCCTCTCGCCTTTGTCGGGACGACGTTCGATACGCTGCGTGACTACAAGAGCGTGGACGTGACCCTGGTGATCGACGGACAGTCGCGACGGGTCAACACTGCGTTGATCATCGTGAGCAACATCCAGCTCTACGGCGGGATCCTGCCGCTCGGAGCACGCGCCGCCGTGAACGATGGCAAGCTGGACGTGTGCGTGTTCCACGGTGAGGGGATCGCGGTCTACCTACAGCACGTGCTGCGGATCGCGTCGCGCCAGCACGTCGATGACCCCAACATCGAGTACTACCAGGGGCAAGAGATCGTCGTGCAAGCGGAAAAGCCGCTGCTCGTGCACGTCGACGATGAGCCGTTTGCGCACACGCCGGTGACGATACGCGTGGTGCCCCATGCGCTCAACGTGATCCTGCCCAGAGATGTCCCCAAGGAGCTTTTCGTGTAGCTCGGCAGGGGGTGCGTCTATCCCAGCTCCTGCTGGGTGATGACTGTGCCTTCCCTGCGCTCGTGTCCCGGCATGCCGTCCACCCAGAACTGGTACGCACACCGTCCCTCTGTGCCGCGTGCATAGCTGACCACACAGTGATGCTCAGCGCAGTCAAAGGCATACAGCGTCACCCCGCCGCGATAGCGCCAGGTCAAGGCGTGTAGGTCGTCGACGGCGGCGCGGACGGCTGCGGGCAAGGCGAGTCCCTGCTTGACGTACAGGAGCACGCTGCGCGCTGAGCTGGCGCGGATGGTCATCTCACCAAAGCCGGTGCACGAGCTCGCCCCGAAGCGATTGTCGGCATAGTTGCCGGCGCCAATGACGGGCGAGTCGCCGACCCGCCCCGGATACTTCCACGCCCATCCGCTCGTGCTTACGCCGCTTGCGATGTCGCCGTAGCTGTCCCGTACCATGAGTGTCACCGTGCCGTGCGCGGTCTCGGGGTCGGCGGTCAGCCTTGCCCAGGGGGCGAGAGCCGCAGGAGGCCACTCGGCCCACTGCTGTGGGGTGGTGTGCTCCTGGACCCAGCGCGCCCATCCGGCGCGGACCTGATCGCCCATCAGGTCGCCTGCCTCGGCGCTTGTCTCGCGTGCGAAACGCGCCGCGCCCTCGCCGACCAGGAAGGCGTGCGGGAGCTCTTCCATGACCTTGCGCGCTACGGAGATGGGATGGATGTACCCGTGCAGCGCAGCGACCGCACCGGCTTCCATCGTGCGCCCGTCCATGATGCTGGCATCGAGCTCGTGTTCGCCCAGCAGGTTGGGCCACGCGTCTTGACCGACGCTGTGGACGTCGGGGGCACGCTCGACGAGGCGCAGACCAGCCTCGACGGCATCTAGCGCGTGTGCGCCATGGCGGATCAGGTCGATCGCGGCTTCCATGCCGGGCTCTGCGGTCGTGCTTCCTAGAACGATCATCGACTCCTCCCTGAGGTGTGCGTCGTCAACGCGACTTTGGGTCCAGTCCCTCGCGCAGCCCATCGCCGAGCAGGTTGATCGCCAGTGCGGTTAGCGTCAACATTGCCCCCGGAGCGAGCGTGATCCACGGGGCTTGGCGCAGGAACCCGCGCCCCTCGTTGATGATCGCGCCCCACTCGGGCGTCGGCGGCTGAGCGCCCAGGCCCAGGAAGCTGAGGGCTGCGGCGTTCAGGATCGCCCACGCGACATCGACTGCGGCGAGGGCCAAGACGGTAGGCAGGACGTTGGGCAGGATGTGACGGATCAGGATGCGCGCATCTGTGCAGCCTACGGTACGCGCAGCCCGCACGAACCAGGACCGCTCCAGGTGCAGGGCATTGGCGCGCACGAGGCGCGTGTAGCGCGGAATCCCTGCCAACCCGATGGCGAGCATGGCGTTGCCCACCCCGACACCCAACCAGGCGATGACCAGGAGGGCCATCAAGATGCTGGGGAAGGCGAGGAGGAGGTCCGTGAGCGTAGACACGCTTGTGTCCAGCCAGCCCCGGTAATAGCCGGCGAGGAGACCGAGGGCCAAGCCTGGTACCACGGACGTGCAGACTGCGAGCAGGCCCACGGGCAGAGAGACACGCCCACCCTGCAGGGTGCGACATAGGACGTCCCGCCCAAAGGCGTCCGTGCCCAACCAATGCTGGCGCGATGGAGCCTCGAGGCGAGAGGCGATGTCCATGTCGATCGCGCTGCAGCCTACAACAGCCGGTACCGCCAGCGACAGCAGTGCGATCAGGGCGAGCAGGGCGGCGCCAGTCACTACGCTCGGCACCTGGTACCACGCGCGGCGCCGCGGCAGCAGAGGGACGACGCGATGGGGCGGATGCCTGCGAGTCGGGATGGGATAAGCGCGAACGGGCGGTGGCTTTGCCATGGCTAGATCCGGCAGGTCCTCGGGTCTGCATAACAGTTGACAAGGTCAACCACGATGTTGATGCACACGTACAGCGCGGCAGTGACGAGGACTACTCCCTGCACGACAGGGTAGTCCTGGTAGAGAATGGCGTCGACCAGAGTGCGACCGAGGCCCTGGCGGGCAAAGACGCTCTCGGTGACCACCGCGCCGCTGAGCATGAACCCGAACTGCAAGCCGACGAGGGTGAGCACAGCGGGCCACGTGCTGCGCAGGGCGTGGCGGAAGAGGACGTGGCGCTCGCTGAGTCCCTTGGCGCGGGCGACCTGGATGTAGTCGCGCTCCAGCACCTCGACCAGCTGGGTGCGAACGACGCGCGCGATGCTGCCGGCAGAGGCAAAGCCGGTGGCTGCGGCGGGCATCAGCAAGTGAAGCGGCGTGCCCTGGCCCGTGGCAGGGAGCCAGCGCAAGGTCAGGCTGAAGAGGAGCACGAGGAGCAGGCCCGAGATGGCGATCGGGATCGAGACGCCGAGGACCGAGGCGCCCATGCATACGCGATCGAGCCACGAGCCCTGGCGCGCAGCAGCGGCGACGCCCAGCGGCAGGCCCAGCAGCACGGCAAAGCCGATGCTGGCAAGAGCGAGCGCGATCGTCTCCGGCGCCTGCTGCCAGATGACCTCGACGACAGATTGGCCCGTAAAGATCGATCTGCCCAAGTCGAGCCGCACCAGACCCGCGAGATAGGAGACGTACTGGATGCCGAGGGGCCGGTCGAGGCCATAGGCGGCGCGCAGCTGCGCGAGGTCGGCTGCCGAGCCGCCACTCTGTGCGGCGAGCACGGCAGTTGGGTCGCCCGGGAGGATGCGCACAAAGACAAACACGACCGTTGCGATCCCGAGCAATGCGGGCAGGGCGCTCAGGACGCGCTGGACCAGAAAGTGACGCACTGAGCTACCGCCCGTCTCGTGCTATACGCGCCGGTACCGCCAACAGCCGCAGGGTCATCGGCTGACCCTCACCGGATCCGGACGTCGTACAGCCACGGGAACCAACCCTGTGCATCGTATCGCAGGCCCGTGACCTGTCCGGAGGCGCCGTTGAGGTTCACATAGTCGCGGATCGGGATCACGAGAGCCTGCGCCATCACGCGCTGCTGGACCTGACGGTAGATGTCCGCGCGCGTTTCCTCATCCAGCGTCTGCGTTCCCTGGTCGAGCAGGCGGTCCAGCTCTGGGTCACGGACCTTGGACCAGTTGAACCCTCCGTCGACGTTGGACGAGTGGAAGGCAGTGCGCAGGATGTGCGGATCGCTGGCGGACAGGTTGAAGGGGATGAGATGGTAGCTGCCCTCGGCGGCTGCCTGGACCACTGCCGGGTAGGCAGCGATGGTCTGCATCTCGAGCCGTACGCCCACCTGGCGATACTGCTCTTGGAGTACTTGGCCGACCTCCGGGAGCAGGCCCCAGCTGGTCAGCACCGTCTCGAGGGCGAGCGGCTGTCCGTCTCGGTCACGGATGCCGTCGCCGTCGCTGTCGCGCCAGCCCGCAGCCTCGAGCAACTGGCCCGCCTGGGCTGGGTCGTAGGGGTACAGCGTCTCGACCAGCGGGTCGTAGGCCCACGTCGTTCGCGCCAAAGGCCCGTAGGCAGGCGGGGAGAAACCGGCAAACACCGCATCGATGATCGCCTGGCGATCCACGGCGTAGAGCAGGGCCTGGCGCACGCGCAGGTCGTCCGTCGGGGCGCGAGAGGTGTTGACGTACATCTGGAGCGGTTGGCCCGGGATCGGCACCGCGAGCAGCTCCAGCTCCGGGTCGGCGTCAATGCGCGCCGCGTCAGCGGGAGAGATCTCGCCCATGACCTGCACCTCGCCCGATTCGAGGGCTGGGGAGCGGGTGGCAGGATCGACATAGAACCTGAACACGACTTCTTGGAGGTGCGCCGGTCCCTGGTGTGCGAAGAAGGGGGGCGCCCAGTCATAGTCGGCGTTGCGCTGCAGCGTGAGATGATCCTTGGGCACGTATTCCACAAAGGTGAAGGGACCCGTGCCGACCTGGTGGAACTGGTAGTCCTCTCCCCACTGTCTGACCGCTGAAGGGGATGCCATCGCCAGGTACACCTGGCTGGCAGCGTCGAGGAAGGGGGCATGTGGGGACTGGAAGCGCACGATGGCGGTGTACGTGTCCCGGACTTCGCAGTCCTCGAATGGCCCAAGGAGGCTCGCAGCCTTGGCTGAGCGCGTCTCGGGGTCGGCGATGCGCTCCAGGTTGAAGCAGACGGCTTCGGCGTTGAAGGGCGTGCCGTCGTGGAACTGGACGTCATCGCGCAGGAAGAACGTGTACGCCGTGCCGTCGTCCGACACTTCCCAGCGCGCGGCGAGGCCTGGCACAAACGATCCGTCGGGCGCGCGCCAGACCAGCGGGTCATAGACGCTCGTCAGCGGGATGCCCAGTTCCGAAGATGCGCCCACGTGTGGGTCGATGTTGGAGGGCGAGAGGGTCAAGCCGTAGACCAGGCGATCCTGTCCCGGCGCTGACCGGCACGCGATTAAGAGCGTCGCAAGGGCAAGGCAAGTCAGCGTAGCGAAGCGGAAGCGGGCCATCGTGTTCTTCTCCACTGGGTTCACCGAGGGCGGAGGTCCTGCCCAGGTCCCACACTAGGCTCCCGAGTCCATGACAGCGTCTCGTATCACATCGAGTAGGGCGCGTGACGCTGTGCACGCTGTATTGTACTTGTAACGAGAGGGGATGCAAATGCGCGGTTTGCGCTATGGGGTCGATGCGTGCTCGTCGAGCGCCTGGCGCAGCAGCTGGAGGTAGGCCTCGCCGTACTCGTGCGCGGGCTCGATCGACGTGTACTCGTGCCACTCGTTCCAGGACGTGATGGTCAGGATGGGCACGCGCGGGTCGACCATGTCCAGCGCTCCGCCAAGCTGCTCGCCGAACAGCTCCAGGCTGCGCGGGATCGGAGGGTGCCGGGCTTGGGGCCGAACCGCACTGTCGTCAAAGCCGGGCAACACGCCGGGGATGAACGCGACCCCCGCCTCGGCACAGACGTCCGCCCAGCGTGCGTACTGGCCCAGGACATAGCCCGCAAAGCCATCGGCGATGGTAGGAACGGAGGTATGCATGTTGTAGGCGGTCACGGCGTCATATGGCAGGACCTCCGCGACGCGAGGGGCATGCCAGTACACCTGGTCGCCGACGATAAAGACGTCCTGTCCCGTCGTCTCGCGTACGGCGTTTCGTACGTCCTGGAAGGCGCCCTCGACGTCACCGGCGAAGACGCGGGTCAGGTATACGAACAGGACCGGTCGCCCCTGGATCGTCAAGTACGTGGGGCGGCGAAAGTAGGTCTCGGCGAGATAGCGCACGTCGGCAAGCAGCTGGTCTCGATTCGCCGGGTCCGTGAGATCGACCCTGCCGCCGCGCATCTCGAGCTGTCCCATCGTCTCATAGAGCACAGCAAACCGCATCTCGTCGCACAGCGATGCCGCAGGGAGGGCGGTACGCAGCACTTGGTCCTCGAATGACCCCGGGCCCCACCAGCTGGCGATGAAAAAGTCCACGCCATACCCGGTCGCCCAGTCGATGTGACGATCGATGACCTCGGGGCGCGTCATGTCGTATTCGCCCAGGGTTGGCGTACCGAGGTAGCCCTCGTCCCAGTGCCGTTCAATGCCATACCAGGGATACCAGTATGCGCCTACCAGGATGGCGTCGCGGTCCACCGTGGAGCCCATCTGCCGCTGGTAGGGAACGGGAAGCAGGACGGGCAGTTCGGTCGCCGCTGGTACAGGCGAGGCGATGGGAGCTGGTTCCGTCGCCGGCAACGGAGGAGGGATCGTGGCGCTCTCACAGGCTACGAGCAGGCCCGCGAGTCCGGACGCGCAGCGCACCAACGCCGCGAACCAGCGTGGCACGGGCTGCGACCCTCGCCATGCACGGATCGCCATGGCTGGGCTCAGCGCTCCGCGAGGGCGGATAGGGCGCGCTGCCGCGCGGCGCGCGCCCCCTCGTCGAGGAACACAGTGTCGATGCCCAGGCAGAGCAGGTTGTAGCCGTCCCCTACGGCTTGGCGCAGGGCCTCCTGCGTGGGGTGGACGATCAGCAAGCCCACGGATCGGTTCGCGCGGCGGCAGGCGTCGACCACGCGCTGGCACGCATCGCGGACGACCGGCGCCTGTGTCTGCCCGGGGATGCCGTACGAACCAGAGAGATCGTAGGGCCCGATAAAGAGGGCATCCACGCCCGGGACAGCGACGATCTGCTCGACGTTCTCGACGCCTTGGCGGCTCTCGATCATGACGATCACGGCGGTCTGGTCGTTGGCGTGTGTGGCATCGGCCTCGAACCCAACGCCCCAGTCGTTGGCACGAGAGAAGGAAAAGCCGCGCACGCCGGTTGGCGGGTACTTGGCGGCAGCGACGGCATGGCGCGCCTGATCGGCGGTGTGTACAAAGGGGACCAGGACGCCGGCGGCGCCGACGTCCAGTGCGCGGCGGATGTCCATGACGTTGTTGGTCGCGACCCGGGCGATGGGAGCGGGACCTCGTCCGTGCATGCCGCGCAGGAGCGCAGTCAGCGAAGTGACGTCGATGTCTGTGTGCTCGATGTCGATCGCGATCCAGTCGTAGCCGGTGTTGGCAAGCACTTCTGCTGCGGTCGGGTTGTTGATCTGGAGCCAGGTGCCGAGCACAACCTTCCGCTCCAGCAGCGCACGACGAAACGAATCGTCCATTTGCGGCGACCTCCTTGCGGCACGCGGATGCAGCACACGGAAGCGCTGCTCCCTGACGCCCGCCGCCTCTGCAACGCGAGCAGGCGGCGCGGGCCCTAGCGCCCCCGCGCCGCCTGGCTGAAGGAGTCCTTACCTGCCCATCGCCTTGAGGGCCTGCAGGCTGCGCGCGGGGATCTCCAAGCCGGTCCCGTCCGCGCTGCCTTCCTCGACGACGTACCACTGAGGCTGGTGCAGCGTGTCGCAGAGGTGAAAGATGCGCGTCCAGTCGGCCTTGCCCTCGCCGATCACGGAGCCTGGAGGGCCACCATAGTCCTTGAGATGTACCGATCGCGCGCGACCGGGAAACTTTTCCAGCATCGCGATCGGGTCCCCGCCGCCGCTGACGCAGTTGCCGATGTCGAGCTGCATCACGACTGCGTCGTCGGTGTTCTCGAACAGGGTCTCCCAAGCGGTCTGCTCGCCGACCCGGGCAAAGTCAAAGCCGTGGGCGTGGTAGCCGGTCCACATGCCGAGCGGCTTGAGCACCTCGGCGGCGTGGTTGAGGATGCCGGCGAGTTCCATGATCGTGTCGAGTGCCTTCATCCGCTGGCTGTCGGCGGCGATGATCAGGAAGGTGTTGCCGAGTGTCTGGTTGAGCTCGATCGTCCGCGAGAGGTTGTCGCCGAGCAGGGCGCCTGTAGCGAGATGCATGCCGCAGCAGGTGAGAGCGTTGTCGTCGAGCATCGCGCGCAGGTCGCGGGCGGACCACCCCTGCCAGGCGAGCTGGTCGCCTTGGTAGCCCCACGGTTCGACGCCGACGTACCCGATCTCGGCGATCGCCTCGAGCGTGGCGGGCAGCTTTTCGCCGCACTCGGCGCGGACAGAGTAGAGCTGGAGTCCAATGGGTGCCTTCTGCGTGGTTCCTGCCATGTGGTCGGTCCTCCTGGTTTGGTTGGTCTGGCGTTCGACGGGGCGGTGGCGCCCGGATGCGCCGCGGCTTGCGTCGTTCCCGTGCGCGCATTGTACCATCATGGCGCACGCCCGGCAAACGTGTGTTCCGGAGTGTGCGGTGCGACTGGGCGGACTCGTGGCGGAGGGCCTCGCGTGTACGGATAGCGCCCGGTAGGCTGGGCGAGTGGGCTCGCGCGCCTCAAGTGCGCCGGAAAAGGCGGCTCCCGCCCAGGAGATCCTAGGCGGGAGCTTTGGCGCGCCCAGCGGGACTCGAACCCACAACCTTCGCTTTCGTAGAGCGGTGCTCTATCCATTGAGCTACGGGCGCGTACGTACCGATGAGCGGGGAGGCAGGGATTCGAACCCTGGAAGGAGCTTTTGACCCCTTAACCGCTTAGCAGGCGGCCCCATTCGTCCACTCTGGCACCTCCCCTAGCGTGTATGCAGCGGAGGGAGAGGGATTCGAACCCCCGGTAACCTTACGGCTACAACGGTTTTCAAGACCGTCGCCATCGTCCACTCGGCCATCCCTCCAGGTCTGGCCCCGTCTCCGTCCGACGCGAACGCTAGTATATCAGAGGTCCGGGCAAAAGTCAAACCGCGCAACCCGGTTTCCAGTCTCAGCGCGTCAGCAGACGCAGGGTGGCGATCGTGCCCTCCATCGACAGTCGGACGATCTTGCCCTCGACAGCTAGGGGCTCTAGGTCGCGCTCGCGCGCGTCGCAGCGCACTGCCGCGCGGATGGACCAGCACGGGAAGGAGAGGGCGACCGGGTCTGAGGGCGGTCGGGGTGCGTAGAGGCGGACGATGGTCCCCTCGCCCCGAGAGGCTGGCTTGATCGCCAGGACGCGTACGGCAGGCTCTCCCACCTTGACCAGCGCGGGTGCGATATCACGCAGCGTCTGCGGCGCAGCCCGGAGCCAGGGCGGGCTGGCGCTGCCGAGGGCGGCTTGGATGTCGGCGGGCAGGCCCGCTCCGGGGGGCGTAAAGAGGAGCGCGCAGTGAAAGGCATGTACGCCTCGATCGTGTGCGGTCGCCGGATTCGCCGGGAGCGGAAAGATGCCCAGGACGCGCTCGCGCGTCGCGTTGCGGACCGCGATCGCCTCGAGGCCCGCGTCAGGCGCGTAGGAGACGGCGCCCGGGCGGCGCTGCCAGAACGCCAGTCCGGCGCCGTCTGGCATCTCACGTAGGAAGAGCAGGTGCTGGATCGGCCAGAATGTCGGGTCGTACCACCTTTTGGGGGAACGCACGACCATGCCTCCTGGCGCGTCCATCACCAGGTCCTGTGTCCAAACGACCGGGTCGAAGCGGAGCGCGATCGTGCGGCGGTCCGGGGCGCTCGCCTCTAGGCAGACGTGGATCGCGGGCGCATCGGGGGGGAGCCACAGGATCCGCCGGCAGCGATCGCCAGCGACCTCGACCTGGGCGGCGATCTCGAGCCCACCGTCGACCTCGCGCACGGAGAGCTCGGCGGGCGCGGTCGACGCGCGCCCCTCCTGCCGGTACCATCCGCCGAGGAACTCGTGCCCCATCCGGTAGGGACCACCCGATCCGCGGTAGCGTACCACGTCCGCAGAGGGCGCATTGAGGAGCGGTCGCCCGGTTCCCGGTTCCCAAGCGCGGGCGATGACGCCGCCAGACTGGGCGTCGAGTTCGAGGGCGAGGTGCGGCGTGTGCGCGGTGAGCAAGGTTCCCTCGCGCCGCCACGCCAGCTTGCCCGACGGTTGGGCGGCAGGACGCGCGCTGCCGGTGCGCGCGGCACGCGCTTCTATGCTGGCTGCGACAGCGCGCTGGGCGCGCTGCAGCGCCGGCATCTGTTCGGCATCGACGACGTGGTCGGGCGACGTGCCCGTGATCAGATCGTGGTGGTTCGCCGTCACCGCCTCCCACCAGGGCGCGGCGAGCTCTTCTGCCAGAGCGCCGCGCGTGTCCGCGTTGTCGGGGAGGTGTCCCAGTCCCTCTGCCAGGAGGAGGGCATCGACGAGGGCGTAGCAGCGCTCCTTCAGGGCAGGGCGCGCAGTGTAGAACCCCATCCAGTATGGGTTCGGATCGATCTCGAAGACAGGGAGGGCGTGCGGATAGAAGCCGATCAGGTCCAGGTAGTCGTCGATGCCGGCGTTGACCGTCCACACGCCTGTCTCAGGATAGCGGATGCGGTTGTAGCGGTCGAGGAGCCCGACGAGGTCCGGGATGGGCGGCACAAAGTCGTATCCGATCGGGCAGAGCATGTACGGGGTGCGGCGGTAGGGCTCGAGCTGGCGCACATAGCTGGCGATCCGGCGCGCGACGTTCCGCTCGGAAGCGTCAGGCAGAAAGAGCGGTACCAAGTAGAGGCGACTCACGCCGCGCGAGGCGAGCAGATCGCCCTGACCGTAAGTGAAGGCATTCCAATGACACAGGACCTGCGCACCTGCCGCGTCGCGCCAGTAAAAGTCGAGCGTCCGCTCCTGTTCGAGCAGGCGCTCGGCTGTCGAGCCGGGCCTTGGAAAGTGTGACGGAGTCTCATAGTCGGCGCCCATGGAGCTCATCCCATCGACGCGCGTGATCGCGGTGCGATCAAAGCCTGCGGCGCGGAGCAGCGATGGGATCGCAGGCGAAGCGCCAAAGCTGTCGGCAAAGTAGGCGAGCGTGGGTTCCTGTTCCATGCCCTGCGCGCGCAGCCATTCCTGCCCGACGAGCCAGTCGCGAAGGAGGGCCTCGGGGGAGGGCAGAAGCGTGTCGGCGGTCGTCACGCCGCTCCCGGTGAGCCGCAGGCGGCGCTCGTTCACGAGGGCGCGCACCGCGCCCTGCTGCTCGGGATGCCGATCCCAGTACATGCGCAGGAAGAACACACACTCGATCGAGTAGACGCGGCGCGGCTGTTGCCCGAGCTCGGCGATCGCGAGATCGAGGTTCCGGCGCACAAAGCGCTCGTAATATCCCTCGGAGGTCATCAGCCAGTTGGGATCCCAATGGCTCGACTCGGCAAAGATCATGACCCGGTCTGCGTCGGATGGGATGCCCAGCGACCGGCGCAGTGCGCCTTCGTCGCGGGTCGGGGTGGGATGGGTGGTCATGTCGTCGTCTCCTGTATGGATGGGGAGGAGGGGCTCACGCGAGGTAGGGGATGGTCATCGGTCCCTGCGGTAGGACGCAGAGCCGCGGACCGTACTGGTCGACCAACTCGCGCAGGCGGGCGGCAATGTCGTGACACGGCGAGAGCATCGCACGCCGGATCTGCTCGTCTGTCAGACCTTCGGCATAGATGTGGATGTCGGCGTGCAGGCACAGGCGCGCGTGCAGGAAGGCTTCCCACTGGTCCAGGACGCGCAGACCGGGCGCCGTGACTCGGTCCCACAGGGACTGGGGCGACTCGGCTGCGTACAGCAGATCGCGGTAGTTGCCGTGCTCGGGGATGCCGTCCCAGCACTCGCTGGCGACGAGGATAGCGCCGCCCTTGCGCACGACTTGCGCCGCGGCAGAGATGCCCTTGACCGTCTGGTATAGGTTTAGGTCGAGCGGGTAACCGGCATTGGTCGTGAGCGCCACGTCAAAGGGTGCGTCGACAGCGACCATGGCAGAACCACGCACGTGCTCCGTGCCCGCCCGGTGGGCCTCGACCAAGTCCCCGGCAAAGACGCCCGTGATCTCTTTTGCGCGGTTCAGGGTGACGTTGAAGAGCAAGTTGGGCGCTGTCATGAGCGCCACCTCGAGCATCTCTTCCCAGACGGGATTGCCATAGGTCACACCCCAGGTGGCCTGCGGGCTGGACAAGAGACGACCGCTGTGGTTATCGAGGATGATCTCGGCGCCGGCGACGGCGGGCAGCACCGCCTTGGGTCCGCCGCTATAGCCGGCAAAGATGTGCGGCTCGATGAACCCAGTCAGTATCTTGCAGTCCGCGTCAAGGTACGCGCGGTTGATCCAGGCGTCGTGTCCTTGGCTCGTCTGCCCAACGCACGCCATCTGCGCGGCGTCGGTCGTATCGTGCTGCACGAGCCGATAGCGGTCAACGATCTGATCCCCGAGCATAGACCGCAGCTCGGCATCTGTGTTGGGACGATGTGTACCGAGGCCATTGATCAGCGTGATCTGCTCCGGCGGGACGATCGCGATCTCGTCGAGCAGCACGGGAAGCATCCGCTCGCGCGGCTGGGGGCGGGTCAAGTCACTGAAGACGATCGCCACCGTGCTGTCACGACGGACGAGGTCGCGGATCGGCGGAGTCCCGGTGGGGTGGCGCAGGGCGTTAGCCAGCGACGTGGTCTCGTCCGCCAAGCCGGGTGTGTAGGTCGGTTCCAGGACGACGATCTCGGCGTGGTCGGGAAGGGCGACGTCCAGCCCATTCCTTCCGTAGGCGAGGTGTACGTGCATGTGACCGGAATGCCTTTCTAGGGACAGGGCTGACGCACGAGCCAGGATAGGTTGGCGGCAAGGGCCATCCACCGGGCAGACGCGCTGTCGCCGGACACCGTGCTTGGCGTCGGCGTCCCTCCTATGCGCGCGGCACATGCCGATGGTCTACTCAGTGTCTGCCAAACAGGGCACGCAGCGTGGCGCCGATCCAAAAGATGACCCAGGCAACCATGCCGATCCCGGCGAGGGCTACTCTGGTCTCGTCGACGATCGGTCTGATCGTGGTTCCCTCGGCGGATACCTCGATCACGGCGACCGGTCGCGCCTTTGCCCTGCCGCCGGCGCCGCCGCCTGCGTTGGACGGTGTCTCCTGCTCTTGGCCCTCTGCCAGATCGGGTATGGGGGATTGACCAAAGCCCACGCCAAAGCCAGTGGAGACTGAGGCAACCGGGATCAGGACCCTGCCCTCTACCTCTTCCGGATCGCCAAAGGTGGCACCTGCCGAGGCTGTGCCTCGCAGGTTCTCGATACTTGCGAACATCCTATCCAAAGCCACGATGTACCTCCTGTCTCCTACCCGGTCTCCCGCCGCCATAGCCACTGTGCAAGGGCGATCAGGGCAATGGATGCGAGCGAGACGGCGAGTGATACCAGCGCCATCTGGAGTATGGCGGCGCGCGTAGCGTCGGGGATGGCGAGCACGCGTTCCTGTCCCTCGTGCGTCTCGATCACCCGGATGGGACGCGCATGCACGGTAACCCAGCCATGTCCGTCTACTGCATGCTCGCGCACCGTGCCGTGATGCCGTGCCCTGGAGAGCACGCGGGCAACCGGCGTGAGCGTGCGCCCGAGCACGCGTACTGGCTCACCCTGGCATGTGACGACTCTGTGCGGCGTAGCGTGTCCCATGTCCCACCTCCCTGCTCCTCGGCGCGATGAACGCGTGACGTGGGCGCTCTGAACCGGCTGCGATTATACACTGTTCGCCACGCGACGTCAACGCCCATGCGCGCGGCGATAGCGCAACGCCCAAGTCGTCGTTGACACGCAAGAGACCGCCGGGTATAATCGCGCCTACGGGCTGCCTGCAACCACGCGGTGAACGGCGACGTATAGCGTAGTACTGCATTGCTGGCAAAGAGAGAGCGTGGCGCGGAGGCGCGCAAAGGCAAGCAAATGCCAAATCCATCCCCTAGGTCGACCCTCTGGCTGATCGTCGCGGCGGTCGTCGTGGTGCTGCTGACGATCGCCGGCGGGACAGCGTCTTTTGTGATCGGGCGCCAGATCGGCGCACGGACCAGGCCCACGCCAGTCGTGACGGCAACGCTGCCCTTTCCGGTGCGCAACACGGCGACGGCGACGCCGCGCCCATCACAGACGGCTACGTCCGCGCCGACGCGCACCCCCACGCGCACGGCGACGCCCACGCGTACGCCGACGCCAACTCCGACGCCCACGCCAACACCCCGGGTGGTGATCGTCGAGATCCGGTCCCTAGGTCGTCTCGAGACGAGCACGTACCTGCTGGAAACGGTGATCGACGTCGGGCAGCGCCCCGAGAACGTCTGGCAGCAGATCTTTGGCACCGATCAGCTCCTGCTGGTGGCGAGCGGAGAGGTGGTGGCGGGCTTTGACCTGTCCAAGCTGCAAAGGGCTGACATTGAGGTACGCGGTGACTGGGTACGGGTCGTATTGCCCTGTCCAGAGATCCTGTACAGCCGGGTGGACAACGAGCGGACGTACGTCTATGAGCGAACGTCGGGCCTGTTCCGATCCCCGGATGTGCGGCTCGAGGGCGAGGCGCGCCAACTCGCGGAGGAGGCGATGCGGGACCGGGCACTGCGGGGCGGGATCCTGACGCAGGCAGAGGCGAGCGGACGCATGCAGGTCGAGGGGTACCTGCGCTCCCTGGGGTTCACCGAGGTCGTCGTGGAGGTCGCGGATGAGTGAGAGCGGACAGCCTATGAAGCGGCTGCTGCTGACATTGGGGATCGTCCTCGTCGCCGCGGTCGCGGCGATCGGCGGCGGGGCGTGCTGGCTCGGGTACCGGGTGACAGAGCTGCTCACTCCCCCGACGCCGACTCCTGTGCCGCCGCCGGTGGTGCACGTCGAGCAGATCCGGCAGGCAGCGGAACTGGCGACGGTCAAGTCGACGATGAGCACCGACATTACCAGCACGAGGGTGCCCGACGATCTGCGGCAGCTGCTGGGCGTGCGCGAAGAGATCGTGCTGATCGCGTACGGGGAAGTCGCGGCGGGGTTTGACCTGAGCAAGCTAGGCGAGGATGACCTGTGGACCGATGGCGCCCGCGTACAGCTGCACTTGCCATCGCCTGAGATCCTGTACACGCGGCTGGACAACGAGCGCACACACATCGTGTACTATGCCCGCTCGTTCTTGGTGGAGCGCGACCTCGATCTGGAGGGGCGCGCGCGCGCCGAGGCGGAGGAAGCGATCCGCGAGGCAGCGCTGGACAGCGACTTGCTCTACCAGGCGCGGCGCTACGGCGAGGCGTTCTTTAGCAGCTGGTTCTATTCGATGGGGTTCACCGAAGTACAGATCATCATCGACTAGACGCGCCGCGCGGGCTGTGTCGTGGCGCGCGCCGAGCGTACAGGCGGGTCCCTTGGAGGCATATGGACAACGCGACGCGCAAAGGATGGATACTTGGAGCCGCAGTGGCGGTGCTCGCGTTGGGGGCGGGCCTGCGGCTCGCGAACCTTAACTACCACAGCCTGGACCTCGACGAGTCATACAGCGTATGGCTGTCAAAGAAACCGCTGCTGGAGCTGATCCGGAACACGCTCAACTTGTCATGGGATCCCCATCCACCAGGTTACTATGTCCTGCTGAAGGGCTGGACGATGCTGCTGGGGAGCGGCGAGCGCTCTGTGCGTCTCCTGTCTGCCCTACTGGGCACGGCGACGGTCGGGCTGATCTACATGGTCGGGCGCCGGCTGTACGGGCCTTGGACGGGCCTCGTCGCGGAGGGGTTGAGCGCCGCCAACCCGCTGATGGTCTGGGTCTCGCAGGAGACGCGCATGTATGCGGCGGTTGCGGCGCTGGGCCTGGCTTCGATCTACTGCCTGCTCCGTGCTGTGGACGACCGGCGATGGGGCTGGTGGGTGGGGTATGTCGCGCTGGCGCTGTCAGCTGCGTACTGCCATCTCTTTGCGGCGCTGCTCTTGCCGGTGGGCGCGCTGTACCTGGTGGTCCGCAGCTGGAAGCAGCGCCGCTTGTGGCTGTGGGGCGCCATCGCAGTGGGGATCGTGGCGCTTGGCTATCTGCCCTACGCGCGGAACGCGTGGGAGGCAGGCAAGGTCGCGCCCGAGATCAACGTCTACCCGCGGTTCGACCTCCCCGAGCAGCTGTACGCGCTCGCAGAGAGCTTTACGCTGCGAGCGATGCCGCAGCAGACCCCAAGCTGGGTCTGGGTTCCGCTTCTGCTCGTGCTGCTGGCGATCCCGGTCGCCCTGTGGCCCAGGGGCAAGGCACGGGCGCGCGCAGGCGCGCCAGGGTCCCTGCTCTTCGCTTGGTTGGTGCTCCCGGTGCTCGCCTTCCTGTGGATCAACGCGCGGCGACCGGCGTTCAATGCCAAGTACCTGATGCCGGTCGTACCTGCGTTCTGGATCGCGGTGGCGGCAGGCATCGTGCGCGTCGCGGGCGGGCGGCGGTGGATGGTTGCCCCGCTCGTGGCGCCGGCGCTGGTGCTGGCGGGGATGGGATGGCGCTATGTGTGGAGCACCGAGGCGCTGCGCGAGGACTGGCGAACGGGGGCGCAGTATGTCGCACAGCGAGCCACGGAGCAGGACCAGGTCTTTGTGCACCTGCACTATGCGCGCACGCCCTTCGAGTACTACTACCGAGGGGCAGCCCCAGTAGCGGCGCCCTTGGGGAGCCGTCCCTCGGCGCCGGAGGATCTGGATGTACTGCTGCAGCCGTACGCGGGCGCCGACGTGCTGTGGCTGGTACAGTCGCAGGAGCACAACACTGACCCCCAACACGTGGTCGAGGCGTGGTTCGCCGCGCGAGGGCCCGTGGTGACGGAGCAGTATCCGGTCGGGATGTCGATCGTGGCCTTTGCACTGCGCTACCGGCTGGACAGCCTGCCCGCAGCGGCGCACGCGGCGCGGATCGGATACGGCAGCCGCCTGCGTTTGGTGGGCTATGCGCTCGACCAGACGCGGCTTCGTCCCGACTCACACCGGCTGCATCCACCGAGCAACTGGATCCATGTCACCCTCTACTGGCAGGTTGACCAGCCGCTCGTGGACGCCTTCGAGACCGTGGTCGAGATGACGGATGACCAGGGCGGGGTGTGGGGCGGCAAGCTAGATCAGCCGCGCGGTACGCTTGCCTTCTACCCGCCCGTGCAGTGGACCCCGGGCACGTTGATCCGGGATGACTATGACATCAACCTGAACCCGGCTACACCAAGCGGCGCCTATCACATTCGCGTCGGGGTCCGGGGCGCGGCAGATGACGCGTATTGGCCTGTCAGCGGCGCTGCGACGAGCGATGGACGCGCCATCCTGACGGATGTGCAGATCGAGCGGGCGGGAAGCCGCTAACGATCGACGTCAGAGCCCCGGAGCTGGAAAGAAAAAGAGCCCCCTCGGAGAGGGGGCTCTTTGGCTGTAGACCTAGTAGGGCATGCCGCCACCGGGAGGACCACCCGCCGGCGCCTTCTCGGGCTCCGGGATGTCGGTGATCAGGGCCTCGGTGGTGAGGATCATCGCCGCGATGCTGGCGGCGTTCTCGACAGCGCTGCGGGTGACCTTGGCGGGGTCGATGATGCCGCGCTCGACCATGTCCGTGTACTCGTTCTCGATCACGTCGTAGCCCAGGTACTTGTTGCCGGACTCGACCTGCTTGCGGCGAGCCGCCTCGATGACGACTGCGCCGTCGATGCCGGCGTTGTGGACGATGCCGCGCATCGGCTCTTCGAGTGCGCGACGGACTATGGTCACACCGGTCTGCGCGTCCAAGAGGTCCATCTTGACGTCGTCAAGGGACGCCATGGCGTTGATCAGGGCCACACCGCCGCCCGGGACGATGCCTTCTTCCACGGCAGCGCGGGTGGCGCTCAGCGCGTCCTCGACGCGGTGCTTCTTTTCCTTCAGCTCGACCTCGGTCGCCGCGCCGACGCGGATGATGGCGACGCCACCGGCGAGCTTGGCCAAACGCTCCTGCAGCTTTTCCTTGTCATAGTCCGAGGTGGAGACGTCGATCTCGGCGCGGATCTGGTTGATCCGGCCCTGGATCTGGGCTTCCTCGCCAATGCCGCCAACGATGGTGGTATCTTCCTTGGTGGAGATCACCTTGTCGGCGCGACCGAGGTCCTGAATGGTGGTGGTGTCGAGCTTGCGACCCATTTCCTCGGTGATCACCGTGGCGCCGGTCAGGATGGCGATGTCCTGCAGCATGGCCTTGCGCCGGTCGCCAAAGCCGGGGGCCTTGACGGAAAGGCAGTTGAGCATGCCGCGGAGCTTGTTGAGGACGAGCGTCGCCAACGCCTCGCCGTCGATGTCCTCGGCGATGATCAGCAGTTCGCGCCGGCCCGACTGGACAAGTTTTTCGAGCACGGGCACGATGTCCGTCGCAGCCGAGATCTTTTTGTCGGTGACGAGCACATAGGGCTCATTGAGCACGGCTTCCATGCGGTCCGGATCGGTGATAAAGTAGGGGCTGATGTAGCCGCGATCGATCTGCATGCCCTCGACGTACTCGGTCTCGAAGGCCAGGCCCTTGCTCTCCTCGACGGTGATCACGCCGTCCTTGCCGACCTTGTCCATCACCTCGGCGATCAGCTCGCCGATCTCGCGGTCCTGCGCCGAGATAGCGGCTACGCTGGCGATCTCTTCCTTGGTGTTGATGTCGATCGCCATGTCGCGGATCGCGTTGGAGATGGCTTCCGTGGCAGCCTCGATCCCGCGCTTGATCAGCATGGGGTTGGCGCCAGCGGCAACGTTCTTGAGGCCCTCGGTGATGATCATGTGGGCCAAGACGGTCGCGGTGGTGGTGCCGTCGCCGGCGATGTCGTTGGTCTTGGTGGCTGCTTCCTTGAGCAGCTGGGCGCCCATGTTCTCGTAGGGGTCGTCCAGCTCGATTTCCTTGGCGACGGTCACGCCGTCGTGGGTGATGGTCGGTGCGCCGAACTTTTTGTCGAGCGCCACATTGCGGCCCTTGGGACCAAGGGTCGTTGCTACGGCCTTGGCTAGGGTGTCGATGCCGCGCTTGAGCGAACGTCGTGCGTCCTCAGAGAAGACGAGTTGCTTTGCCATTGAACGTATCCTCCGTTACAGTGTGTACAGGTGTGACTGACTAGTCCTCAACCAGCGCCAGTATGTCGCTTTCCTTGAGGATGAGCACTTTGCGATCGCCTTCGAGCTTGATCTCTGTGCCCGCGTACTTGGCATAGAGAACGCGGTCGCCAACCTTGACTTCCATCTTGACCCGGTTGCCATTCTCGTCGACGCGACCTGGGCCTGCGGCGATCACCTTGCCCTCTTGCGGCTTCTCCTTGGCCGTTTCGGGCAGCAGGATGCCCCCAGCCGTGGTCTCTTCGCCCTCGATCGGCTCGACGACCAGACGGTCTCCCAATGGCTTGAGGTTCACCATTTGCATACCTCCTCGACAGTGTTGTGGTTTTGTACGAATTGCAAAAAACTGGGCTGTGTTAGCACTCGATTGTAGAGAGTGCTAACACAGCCCAGATTTTACCACACTTTTGATGGCGCGTCAAGTCCCAATTAGCACTCTCGGGGAGAGACTGATAACGCCTCCCCACCGCTACTGGCAGGTGTCCAACCCCTGCTCTGCCAGCGCTTCCAGGCCCAATTCGCGCTGCGGGAGATGCACCAGCACGTCGGCAGCCGCCTGGAAGTGGGGTAGCGCGTTGGCGCACGGGTCCTCCACGTCACTGTCTGCCCGATCGAGGACGTAGTAGCTCCAACCGACCATGATGTGAGATAGGACGACGTCGGCGGCAGGGAGCCCGCCCAGCGCGAGGCCCTGCTCGAGCGCCGGGATCGCTTCCTCATAGTTCCGCAGGTCATAGTAGACCTGACCCAGGTGCCGGTGGGCCATGGCGTACTCGGGGTTCTGGGCGATCGCCTCCTCGAGATAGTCGACGCCCCGCTGCTTGGTCTCACGTTCCTCGCCCATAAAGTGACCGTAGGTCCATCCGATCTCGTCATAGCTTTCGGGGTTGCCGGGGTCCAGGGCGATCGCCTGCTCGAAGGCGAGGACCGCTTGCTCAAAGTAGGGCGTGGCGGCATCCCAGCGCCCCTCGAGGTTGAGGCGGTACCCGATCGCGCGGTAGTTCTTGCCGAGGGCGATGTGCAGGAAACTGAGCCTGGGGTGCGCTGCGGTCGCCGCCTGATAGGCCTCGATCGCCTGTTCATAGTGGCCCTGCTTCTCGTGCACGAAAGCGAGGGCGCGCTGCGTGTCAGGCACATTCGGGTTCAGGTCGACCCCCGTCTGTGCGGCGACAAGCGCCTCGTCATAGCGCTCGCGATCGGCTAGGGCCTCGGCGAGATAGCCATACGCCTCGGGCAGGTTGGGATCCTGCCGGAGGGCGCGCTCGCACACCTTTTGCGCTGCGCGATAGAGCTGGTCGGTAACCCGCTCGACGCTGTATACCCACTCCTCGTCCTGGATCTCTTGCTCGTCGATGACCTCCAGCGCCACGTACACGGGGAGCATGTCCTCGCTATTGTGAACCGCGTGCCAGTCGAGGGCCATCCCAAGAACGGCGAGCGTACGCGCATCGCCGAGGTTCTCGTCCTGAAGCCGCGCACCATACAGCTCGAGCACCTCGCCAGTGCGCTGCCGGTAGGTCAGGAGACGCGCCAGGCGCGAGAGCGCGACGTTGTCCTGTGGGTCGGCACGAAAGGCGCCGCGGTACGCGTCGATCGCCCGATCGAGGACCCCCTCCTGGTAGAGAGCCTCTGCCTCGTCGAAATAGGACTCGGACGACCGTGTCGGAGATGGCGTCGGGTCGAAAGGGCGCGTCCAGCTGGCGCCGCTGAGCTGCTCGCGGAGCACATACAGCGCACCGACGATCAGCACCACGAGAATCAGCACCCGCCATGGCGAGTCCGTGCGCCTCGGTTTTCGTGGGCCGATGTACATCCGTTCCTCCGGATCCAGATGTGCTGAACGCGCATTATACACCGGGACGCCATCCCCTCAAAACGTGAACCGTGGCGAGGGATATGTGCGCGACCTTGCCAGGCAGACGCTCGCACTCGTACTGCGGGCGCTCACCTTGCCCGATCCGCAGAGGATCCGGCGCTGGGCTGCGCACGGCGTTTTGCGTCTGCGCGTATGTATGCTATGATGCGAGGTGATTCGAGCACGACGTGCAGGGACAGCGCAGCGCACGACAGGACTCACCGTCCCGTCTGCCCGAGAGGGCGCCATGGACGACTTTCGGCCCCGACCAACCCAGCTAGAGATCCTTGCCTACTCTGGCGGACGCATGGGGATCAGCGCCGTCCCAGGTGCAGGCAAGACGGTAACCCTGGCGGCGTTGGCTGCCCAGTTGGTCAGGACGGCGATCGGCGATGGGCAGGAGGTGCTGGTCGTCACCTTGGTCAACTCGGCGGTCGAGAACGTGCGCGCCAGGATCGGCAGCTTTGTCGGTCGCGAGGGCTTGCTCGCAAGTGTCGGGTACCGGGTGCGTACACTGCACGGGCTGGCGAACGACATCGTGCACGAGCACCCTGGACTGGTTGGCCTGGCAGACGACTTTCGCATCATCGACGAGCGCGAGGCGCAGCGCGCGCTTGAGGAAGCGGTTGACGTGTGGGTGCGCAGCAATCCGGGCGCAGGAGAGCCATTCCTGGAGCCCAGCCTGAACGAGGGACAGCGGCAGTGGGCAGAGAGCACCCAGTGGCCCGAAGCGCTCTTGAGCCTAGCAGGCGCCTACGTCAGGCGAGCAAAGGACTGGAGCCTGTCGCCCGAGGTGCTACAGGTGCGGCTTTCGGAGCGGGCGGATGGAGGGATGCTTGCCTTGGCCCGGGCGGCGAGCGAGATCTATGCCCTGTACCAGCGCGCACTGCACCTGCGCGGCGTCGTAGACTTTGACGACCTGATCCGGCTCGCGCTGCAGGCGCTCGAGCAGGACCAGGACCTGCTCACCCGCCTGCGGGCGCGTTGGCCCTACATCCTGGAGGATGAGGCGCAGGACTCGAGCCGGTTGCAGGAAAAGATCCTGCGCCTGCTCGCCGGTCGAGGTGGCAACTGGGTCCGGGTTGGCGACCCGAACCAGGCGATCAATACCACGTTCACCACAGCTGACCCCCGGCTTCTGCGCGCGTTCCTTGAAGAGGAGGGGGTCACTTCGCTGCCGCTCCATCACTCGGGGCGCTCCCAGCAGTGCATCCTGGACCTCGCGAACTATCTCGTGCGCTGGACGATGGACGCGCACCCAGAGCGCGCCGTGCGCACGGCGCTCAGTGCGCCACCGTACATCGAGCCGACGCCGCCCGGGGATCCCCAGCCGAACCCGGCTACCAACAGCTCGGTCGTGCACGTGGTCCCCGAGCGGTACTCGCCGGAACGCGAGATCGAGGTCGTGGTTGGCTCTGTGGCGCGCTGGCTCGACGAGCATCCGCAGGGGCAGGCAGCGATCCTGGTCCCGCGCAACCAGCGGGGGTTCGAGGTCACCGACGCGCTGCGACGGGCGGGCGTGCCGTACATCGAGCTGCTGCGGTCCACGACGTCGACCAGGAAGACGGCGGGCGCACTGGGCAACATACTGCAGTACCTGGCGGATCCATCTTCTGCGTCCGGGTTGGCGCGGGTGTTCGAGGTGTGGCGCAGGGAGGATCGCGAGGATGCGGGGCGGGCGCTGCGGATGCGCCGCCTGGCGGCGGCGATCCGCAGGTGCGGTCACGTCGAGACGTTCCTGTGGCCCAGAGCGGGGCAAGACTGGCTGGCGGAGTTAGCTGGACTGGAGGACACGCAGCCACTGCCGACGGGGGCGGGCGAGCCGGGCGGCAGCGTGGACGACGGGCTGTCGGGCGAGGCGGACGCAGCGCTGCTCGCGGCGTTCCGCGACCTGGTACGGCGATGGCAGGGGGCAACCGTGCTGCCGATCGACCAGCTCGTGCTGACGATCGCCCAGGACCTGTTCAGGGAGGCGGGCGATCTGGCGCTCAGTCACAAGCTGGCAATCATGCTGCGCGCGGCGAGCGACAACAACCCCGACTGGCGGCTGCCGGAGCTGACGCAAGAGCTGGCAGTCATCGCCAAGAACCAGAGGCGGTTCCTGGGCTTCGCCGAGGAGGACGAAGGGATCACGGCGGAGGACGGCAAGGTGACTGTGTCGACGCTGCACAAGGCGAAGGGACTGGAGTGGGATCGGGTCTATGTGATGTCGGTCAACAACTATAACTTTCCGTCCGCCGAACCGTACGACGAGTACATCGCCGAGCGATGGTTCGTGCGCGACCGGCTCAACCTAGAGGCGGAGGCGCTGGGCCAACTGCGCGCTCTCAGGGACGGCGCCGATTACGCGGAGGGACCGGCGACGCGCGAGGCGCGATTGGAGTATGTGGCAGAGCGACTGCGACTGCTGTACGTCGGCATCACGCGTGCGCGGCGCGAGCTGGTGATGACGTGGAACACGGGCCGCAGCCGCGAGGCGAAGCAGATGGCTGTGCCCTTTATCGCTTTGCGCACGTGGTGGGCGAGCGAGAGGGACACGTACGATGGTGGGTCCGCGCCGCCACACGGCGGACCTACGTGAGCCTGCGAGGTGTTGTGAGCGGGCTCGTTTCCCGGTATAATCGAGGTATCTAGAACGGCCCGAGCACGGGCTGACTCGCTGCACAGACACGATGGAGGAGCGCAACAGATGGCACTTGGCAGAGTAGAGCTGGGCGGGGTATCGGTGAGCCGGATGGTGCTGGGCGGGAATCCGTTCAGCGGTTTCTCGCACCAGACGCCGCAGCGCGATGACGAGATGCGCCGGTACTATACGACAGCACGGATCAAGCAGACCTTCCGCGAAGCAGAGGCGGCAGGGATCAATACCTTCTTTGGGCGCGCAGACAGGCACATCGTGCGCTTGCTGATGGAGTACTGGGACGAAGGGGGCAAGATCCAGTGGTTCGCCCAGACTTGTCCCGAGTTCGCGCCTCACGCGCGCGGGATCGCCAACGCAATCCACGGCGGGGCGGCAGGGAGCTATATTCACGGCGGACAGATGGACTATTGGGTTGCGCAGGGCGCGACCGACGAGGCCCGAGAGAACATCGCGATGATCAAAGCCGCTGGCCTGGCAGCTGGAGTGGCAGGTCACACTCCGCGCGTCCACGAGTGGGCGGCGGAGCACCTGGACATCGACTTTCACATGTGCTCCTACTACAACCCGACCCCGCGCGCCCAGAACGCCGAGCACGTCGCGGGGTCCGAGGAACGCTTTCGCGCGGAGGACCGGGATGCCATGGTGCGCACGATCGCGCAGTTGAGCAAGCCGGTGGTCCACTATAAGGTCTTCGCCGCGGGACGCAACGATCCCGCCTCGGCCCTGGCGTTCGTGAGCCAGCACCTGCGGTCGAATGACGCCGTGTGCGTGGGCATGTATACCAAGGACAAGCCCGATATGGCGGCGGAGGACGTGCGCCTGCTGGAGCAGAGCCTACGGGCGCGCGGATAGGATTGCGTGCGTGCAGTGGCGCGGCTTGGTCGGGGCAAGCTGCCGCCGGGATGTGGAGCCAGGGATGACGCTGCCGACTCGCTTCACTTTCAGCCAGTCCTCGCTGCAGGACTATGTGGACTGCGCGCGTCGCTTCCAGTTGCGATACGTGCGCAATGTGCGGTGGCCCGTGGTAGAACGCGGGCCCGCGGGCGAGTGGGAGCAGCGCGCGCGGCAGGGCGCGGCCTTTCATCGCTTGGTCCAACAGCACGAAGCCGGGATCCCGCGCGCACAGCTTGACGCCTTTGCAGAGGCTGCGGGGGTGGTCGATTGGTGGCAGACCTACCTGCGGGCTCCACCGCAGGATCTGCCAACCGAGATCCGGCGCGTAGAGATCGCGCTGACGGCGCCGCTTGCCGGCTATCGCCTCACGGCACGATACGATCTGCTGGCGGTGGACGCGGGCCAAAGCGCCGCGATCGTCGATTGGAAGACTGGCTCAGCAAAGCAGAGCAGGGCGTGGCTCGAACGGCGCATGCAGACCCTGGTGTACCGCTGGGTGCTGGCGGAGGCGGGGGCGTCGGTCACCGGCGGCGAGTCGATCGCTCCGCGGCAGGTCTCGTTGCTGTACTGGTTTGCGGGCGGAAGGCAGCCGGAGCGGTTTTCCTACAGCGCAGCGGAGCATGCCGAAGTCGGCGCGCGGCTCGCCGCGCTGGTGCGCGAGATCGCGGCGCTGCCTCCGACAGAGTGGCCTCTGACGGACAAGGAGGCAGCCTGCGCCTACTGCGCCTATCAGACGCTGTGTGGTCGCGAGGGGGCGCAGGGCGAAGATGCGCCAGAGCCGGCGCGTGACGAGGATGTGTTCGACGTGGACCTGGAGCAGATCGCCGAGATCGAGTTCTAGGCGAGCCTCACTGCGGGAGATGGCTGCGCTCAGTCCTGTGTCGGACGCAGGTCCTGCACGTTCAGCTGCAGGCGCCGCTCGCCGTTCCAGTGGTTGACCTCAAAGTGGTAGACGAGGTCGACGCGCCTGCCCAGCTGCGTGCACCGGTCGCCCATCCGGAAGGCGATAGCATCGTGGACGGGAGCGCGCTCATCCAAGGTGAGCTTGAGGTGCTGCCCCTCGCGACCGACCGTGTGCGCCTCTCGGATGTGCACGCCCCGGCTGAGAAAGAGCGGCGTGGGGTTGTCGGTGCCGCAGGGCTCAAGCTGGGCGAGCCACTCGGCAGTGGCCCAGTCCAGCTCGGCGAGCGGGACCTCGGCGTCGATGTCGAGGGTAGGCGCGAGTTCGAGCTCGCCCAACTCCCGCTCTGCGATCTGGTCGAGGCGCTCCACCAGGGCGTCGAGTTCGCTGTTGCGCACCGTAAAGCCGGCTGCTGCGGCGTGCCCCCCATGCCGAACGAGTAGGTCCTTGCATTCGTCGAGCGCCGCAGTGATGTCGAACTCGAGGATGCTGCGACACGACCCTCTGCTCTGCCCCTCGCCGTACGACACGACGATGGCGGGCCGATAGTGCCCCTCGACGAGGCGCCCGGCGACGAGCCCGACGACGCCAGCTTGGAAGGAGTCGTGCGCGGCGTAGAGGAGAAGCGGGCGATCGCCGCGCGCGAGAGCCCGTTCCTGGGCGATCTCGTAGGCCTGTTCCGTCAGCGCGCGCCGCCTGCGGTTGAGTTCGTCGAGCTCCCGTGCGCGCTCGCCGACCGGGGCATCCGCCCCACCTGAGAGCAGCTCGTAGCTCAGCATCGCCCCTTTCGCAGGATCTGCTGCGTCGCCTTCTGGGGCCTGGTCGCCCTCGCCTGTACGGACTGAGTCCTCGTCCAGCACAGCTTCTTCCATCCGGCTCGCGGCGTTGATTCGTGGACCGAGGGCGAAGCCGATCGTGGCGGCGTTTACCTCACCGGGGCGCACGCCCGCGACTTGCAGCAGGGCGCGCAAGCCCGGGCGCTTGGCCTCGTTGATCACCTCCAGACCAGCATGCACGAGGGCGCGGTTCTCGTCCATGAGCGGGACCAGGTCGGCGACGGTTCCGAGGGCGACCAGGTCAAGCAGGTCGCGCTCCTCGACGCGTCCCGCCCTGACCAGCCGCTGCGGCGCCGCGCGGATGACAGCTTGGGCGAGCTTGTACGCCACGCCGACGCCGGATAGCGGCTTGCCCGGGTAGGCCGAATCGGCGCGCTTGGGGTTGATGACCGCCGAGGCGGGCGGCAACCGGGGGCCGACGGAGTGATGGTCGGTGACGATGAACTCGAGGCTCCGGTTGGCCCTGGCGATCTCGTCCACTGCCCGGATGCCGCAGTCGACGGTGACAACCAGGCGTACGCTCTGTGCAAAGAGCTCCTGCAACGCGCTCTGATTGAGGCCATAGCCCTCGCTGCGGTTGGGGATGTGAGGGATCACGTCTGCGCCGAGGCCTGCCAGTGTCTGCACGAGCAGTACCGTTGCCGTCACTCCGTCGGCGTCAAAGTCGCCATACACGGCAATGCGCTCCTTGCGGTGGATCGCGCGGATCAGGACATCGACGGCGCGCTCCATGTCGGGCAGGAGGTAGGGGTCGTCATCCGACCAGCGGCGCGCCAGGAAGCGTTCCGCCGCGGACGCGTCGCACAGTCGGCGGTTGTGCAGCACCTGCACGAGCAGGGGCGAGCGCGTTGGAAACTGGTCCAGATGTGCGGCGGGCACAGGCGCCCTGACCTGCCACTTTTTGTGCAAGACATCCCTCCGGGGGTGGGTTGCGGGTATTGTAGTGCAGAGCCGAGAGGCTGTCAACCAGGGGCGGGCATTTGTCCGCTGCCAGGCGTGGGTCTATAATGGGCTCCGTTCGGGCACCCGAGGGAGGAGCGCATTCCCGCCGCACGGTGCCTGCTGGAAGCGTGACGACCGGCGGCAGCGCCGGATGAGTGCTATGTTGAGGAGGGGTGGATGAAGACGCGGACCGGGGGATTCCCGATCGGATTCCGTCAGGGCGGGGGATGGCGGCGCGATGCCGAGGGCATGATCGCGTGGATGCGCGAGAACGAGCTCGGCGTGATCGATCTGGGCGACGACGCGGACGTGAGCGGAGGCGCCTACGTGGAGGCAGGGATCCGGCTCGGATCGATCGACCTGCCCGAAAAGAGAGGTATGCTGTCGCCAGACGCCGGGCGCCGCGCGGATGCGGTCGCGCGCAACGCGGCGTACGTCCGCGCCTGCGCTGCGTACGGGGCGATGAACCACTTTGTGACGATGCAAGCGGATGATTCCGCGCTGCCCCGTGCCGAGAGCTTTGGGTACATGGTCGAAAGCTATGCGCAGCTCGTGCCGGTGCTGGAGGAGGCGGGCGCCCACCTGGTGGTGGAGGGTTGGCCTGGGACGGGGGTGCTGTGCTGTACGCCGGAGGGATACCGCGCCCTGTTCCGCGAGCTGCCCTCTGGGGCGATGGGCATCAACTATGACCCCTCGCACCTGATCCGGCAGGGAATCGACCCGATCCGGTTTCTGCGCGAATTCGGCGAGCGGGTGCATCACGTGCACGGCAAGGACACCGAGCTGATCCCCGAGAACCTGTACGAGTACGGGCACGAGCAGCCGCCCACATTTGCGAGACGCTTTGCCTACGGCGGCATGGCGTGGCGCTACACGATCCCGGGGCATGGCGTGATGCGGTGGCCTGCGGCGTTCGCGATCCTGGCGCAGCTCGGCTATGCGGGTTGTGTGTCGATCGAGCTGGAGGACGCCAGCTTTAACGGCGAGGAGTGGTCGGAGAAGGTGGGGATCCTACAGGGGGCGCGTTTCCTGAGCGGCTGCTAGAGCCGCTTCGCAGATCGGTCAAGTGCGACCGGGAAAGCGTGGTGAGGCACATGGGCGAGTGGACGCGGCTGGACACGTTCGATCGCGAGACGGTAGCGCGCGCGGAAGCGCTGTTGGCCCAGATGACGCTCGACGAGAAGGTCGGGCAGATGAACCAGATCGACCCGCGGTGGACGGGCGACATCGAGGAACAGATACGGAAGGGCGCGGTGGGCTCGATCCTGAGCCTACACGATGTGCAGCGGATCAATGCCCTGCAGCGCGTGGCAGTGCAAGAGACACGGCTTGGGATCCCGCTCCTGGTCGGCAACGACGTGGTCCACGGGTTCCGGACGATCTATCCGATCCCGCTCGCTGCGGCGTGCACGTGGGACCCGGCGTTGGTCGAGGATGCGGCGCGCATGGCGGCGGACGAGGCGGCAGCATGTGGGACGGACTGGATCTTTGCGCCGATGGTCGACATCTGCCGTGACCCGAGATGGGGGCGCGTGGCGGAAGGTGCGGGCGAGGACCCTGTGCTGGGGCAGGCGATGGCGCGGGCTCAGGTGCGCGGGTTCCAGGGGCTGGGATTGGCGGGCGGGCGCAGGCTCGCCGCCTGCCCAAAGCACTATGTCGCCTATGGCGCAACGGAGGCGGGCAAGGACTATAACACGGTGGACATCTCGGAGCGCACGCTGCGGGACGTGTACCTGCCGCCCTTCCACGCAGCGCTCGGCGAAGGCGCCGGAAGCGTGATGTCCGCTTTCAACGAGCTCAGCGGGGTGCCGGCTTCGGCAAACCGCTTCACGCTGCGCCAGGTCCTGCGCGAGGAGTGGGGGTTCGAAGGCGTGGTGCTGAGCGACTATAACGCACTGGCAGAGCTGATCGCGCACGGCTTTGTCGCCGACCTCGCGGATGCAGCGCGGGAAAGCGTGTTGGCGGGCGTCGACATGGACATGATGGGGCACGCGTTCGAGGTTTACCTCGCGGCGCTGGTCCGAGCCGGCACGGTCCCAACCGAGGTCGTGGACGAAGCGGTGCGCCGGATCCTGTGCCTGAAGGTCGCGCTCGGGTTGTTCGAGCGACCCTACGCCGATCCGGGGCACGAAAGCGCGGTCTTGGGGCGCGAGAACCACGCGGCTATCGCATTGGAGGTCGCCCGCCGGTCGATCGTGCTCTTGCGGAACGAAGGTGGGCTCCTGCCGCTCCGCGCCGACCGGATCGCGTTGCTTGGACCTCTGGCGGACGAGCGGCAGGCGCTGCTCGGATGTTGGCACTGTGCGGGGCAGCAGGACGACGTGGAGAGCCTCGCCGCGGGCATGCGCGCCGTACGACCCAGTTGCGAGATCGAGTTGGTGCGGGGCTGCACGATCGCGGACGACAGCCTCGACGAGATCGCAGACGCCGTGGATGCCGCGCGGCGGGCCGAAGTGGCGGTCCTGGCGCTGGGGGAGAGCGATCGCATGAGCGGGGAAGCGCGCTGCCGTGCGCATCTTGGCCTGCCGGGCGCGCAGCGCCGTCTGCTTGAAGCTGTGCTGGCGACGGGCACGCCGACCGTATGCGTGCTCATGACGGGCCGCCCGCTGGTTTTGGCCCCCTTTGCCGACCGTGTGCCGGCGATCGTGCAGGCTTGGCATGGCGGGATCCGGGGCGGGCGCGCGATCGCCGAGGTGCTGTTTGGCCAGGTCAATCCCTCGGGCAGGCTGGCGATCAGCTTTCCACGCGCAGTTGGGCAGATCCCGGTCTACTATGCGCACAAGAACACGGGGCGACCCTTCCAGGGCGAGGGCACGCTCCAGTTCGAGCAAGCTTTCCGGTCGAACTATATCGACGAGTCCAACCGCCCGCTCTACCCCTTTGGGTATGGGCTGAGCTACACGACCTTCGAGTATACGGACCTGGTGGTCGAGACGCCCGAGGTAGCACGGGCAGACACGCTCGTTGTGCGGGCTACGGTCACCAACACTGGCGATCGCGCCGGGGATCAAGTGGTACAGCTGTACGTGCGCGACCTGGTGGGCAGCGTGACGCGACCGGTGAGGGAGTTGAAGGCCTTCCAGCGCGTCTCACTGGGCCCAGGCGAGGGGGCGGAGGTACGCTTTTGCGTGCCGGTCGACCAGCTCGGGTTTCACGGGCGCGATTGCGCGTATCAGGTCGAGCCTGGGCTCTTTGAGGTGTGGGTCGCGCCCCACGCCGAAGGGGGTCTCAAGGGGACGTTCCGCGTCGTGGGCTAGGCAGGGAAGCAGGCGAGCGTGCGCCGTCTCGTGTCTCTGGGCGCGATCGGCGCGGAGTGGAAGGAGACCTGGACGTGGAGAGGCTGTTGGAGTGGGGGGTGGACGCGATACTGGCTCTACAGCAGTTCAGCCCTGCGCTCGATCGGGTATTCACGGCGCTGACCACGTTCAGCGACACCGAGTTCTACCTGCTTCTCCTGCCGTTCGTGTACCTGTGCCTGGACTACCGCATGGGGGTGCGCCTGACCGTGTGGCTGATGCTGTCGACGTACCTGAACGCTGTCGCCAAGGTGCTCGCTGCCCAGCCGAGGCCGGCAGAGTACGATGCGCGTGTGCTTGCATTGGACGAGGCGACGGGCGGGGGCTTTCCGAGCGGGCACACCCAGAACGTAGTGGTGGTATGGGGCTATAC
>JAFGIE010000068.1 GCA_016929775.1 Anaerolineae bacterium | reverse complement strand
GCCCGGCAGCGTGTCGCGCAGCACCACCCCCTGCGCGTCCGACGGTCCCTCGTTCCACACCGCCAGCGTGTACGTCACCTGCGTCCCTGCGACCACCGAGGCTGGACCCCCCTTCTCCAGCATCAGGTCCGCCTCGGTCTCGATCTGCGTCTCGGCTGTAGCGCTGTCATTGCCGGAAACGAGGTCCGGCATGTTGCTCGCGATCGCAGCCCGGTTGACGATCGCGCCGCTGGCGGAGGCGTCGAGCGTGCCAGTGAACACGATCACGCCCCAGGAACCTGTGTCCAGCGAGAGCGCCGTCCAGGTCAGCGTATTCGTCGCGGCACTGTACGCCGGCGGGCTGCCCCAGCTCGGAGGCTGGCTGACCACGCCGCCAAACGACACGGCGCTGGGCAGCACGTCGGTCAGGACGACCTGCTGGGCGTACGAGGGACCATCGTTCGCATAGCTCAACGTGTAGGTCAGGACCGCACCCGCAAGAGCGGTGTCTGGGCTCGCCGACTTGGCGATCGACAGATCCGCAGGGAGCACATCGCCGAACAGGTTGCCCGGGCAGACGCCGCCAGCGACCAGAGCGCTGACCAGCAGACTATCGTCGTCTACCTTGCTGGCGCCGGTGCCCGGGAGGGCATTCGTCGAGACATAGCCCGGCGGGTTGGTCTCTGTTACGATGACGTCCTGTCCAGGCGGGGCATAGAGCACGAACCCCCCATCTGCCTGGGTCGTGTGCGCCATGCCGGTGCTTGCCCGCACCACTGCGCCGGGCAGAGGCAGCTCGCCACCGGTGCGCTGCCCATCGTTCGCCGTCCCGCCCGGCACACCGTTGTCGTCCCACACTGCCCCGCTGATCGTCACCACGTCGCCGGCGCGGACATCCGCGAACAGATTGTCGCCCAGGCTCGCGCCCAGGTCTGCCGCCAGCACGCTCAGCGTGTTGTTGTCCACCTTGGCGACGCTGGGGCTGCCCGGGATGGCATTGGTCGATACGTAGCCAGGCAGGTCGTACTCTGCCACAGTGTAGGTGCCTGTACGCGTGATGGCAAACGTATACTGTCCCCACCCGTTCGTGACGTAGGGCGGAGGAGGCGCGTCAAACGTGCCGCTCACGGTCACCGTCACGCCCGCCAAGCCGAGTTCGGCGGCGTCACGCGCCGCGTTGACGTTGCGGTCATCGAACACGGTGCCGTAGACCGGGAGCACGTCGGTGCGCTGGGTGTCGCCGAAATCCACGACGTAGGTCCGTCCCAGGCTGTCGACCTGCACGGTCACGGTGTTCGGGGTAGTGGAACGGTAGCCGGCGGGATCGTGCTCGATCACGTCCAGCGCTCCGACCTCCGCCACGAAAAGGACATACGTCCCGTGCTGGTCCGTCATAGTCGTCGCCCCACTCGAGAGCGCAACTTGGACGCCTGCGATGCCGAGCTCGTCTCCATCCTGGATGCCGTCTATGTCGTCATCTTGGTAGACGGTCCCCATGATGGTCGAAAAGACGCCGCTCATCGTGTCGCCAAAGCTGACCTCGTACGAGTTGCCCATCGCCACCAGCAGGTTGACCCGGTCGGGGGTCGTCGAGCGATAGCCATACCGGGCTGGGTCCTGCTCTTCCACGGTGTGATAGCCCTGCTCCCCCGCACCCAACACGAACGTGTAGGCGCCATGCATGCCCGTCGCAGTGGTCATCACGTCAGAGCCATGCTGCACCGTTACGCTGATCGCGACGCCATCCAACCCACCCTCGGTGGCGTCCTGGTACCCATCGCCATCCTGATCGTCAAAGACGACCCCGTATATCGATGCAAAATCGGACCGGTTCGTGTCCCCGAACGCAACCAAGTAGGACGAGCCCAACGCAGAGACACCCACGTTCAGATGGTCCGGCGTCGTAGAGCGGTAGCCTGGCGGGTTGCGCTCGGCGACCGGGTAAATCCCGGTGTGGCTCACGGTGAACCGGAAGGTCCCGGTGATGAGGCCATTGCCCGTCGTCGTGATCGACAGCGTGTCGCTGAGGGTGACGACGGCGTCGGCAAGGCCCGGCTCACCCAAGTCCTGGTCGCCATCGCCGTTGCGGTCGTCGAACACGATGCCCTGGATCACGGCGACGTCCATGTCGTCGCTGTACCCAAAGTCGTTGTCCGGGTAGACGCCGGGCGCTGGCGCGGAGAGGAGCAGGCGCTCGAGCGTGGTCGGATAGTAGCCGCCGGGCCGAGAGGACGTGATGCGCACGTCCGAGCCCGGAGCAACCGCGAACGCGTAGCGCCCCGCCGCATCGGTCTGCACGAAGATCGGACCCACGACGCCCGAGATCTCGAGCGTCACCGTGATCCCGGGCAGGCCCGGTTCGCCCGGGGCGCGCATCCCATTCTCGTCCTCGTCGTCAAAGACGACGCCGGCGATCACCGCTGTCCCCTCGCTCCGCGCGTCGCCAAAGCGGTTCAGGGCGGACGTCTGCCCGGCGCTCATTGCGCCGATCAGCAGCGTGTCGTTGTCGATCTTGGCAGCATTGCTGCCCGGGATCGCGTTGGTCGAGACATAATCGATCGGGTTGACCTCAGTGACCGTGATCGGCCCGCCGGCGGGCGCGTAAAGCATGAACTCGCCCGTGTGTCCGGTGGTCTGCGTCAAGCCGCTGGACAGGCCCACGACGGCGCCTGCGAGGCGCAGCCCATCGTCATCCGCGCCATTCGCATTCTGATCCTCCCACACATAGCCCGACACCGTAATGACTCCGGAGGCCCACACGTCGCCAAAGTCGCCGTGGTAGATCGTCCCCGACACAGGTGCGGCGATGCGCAGCGTATTGGCATCCACGGGGCGCACCAGATCGGATGGTCGCCCGATGGCGGCGGTCGAGACGAAACCAGGCAGGTCTGTCTCGGCGATCGTGATCGTGCGGCTCGCCGAGAGCGCGACGTAGAACAGGTACGATCCGGCATGATCCGTCGTCGTTACTTGGCCCGCAGCGTCGATCTGCACGCCGGGAATGCCCGGCTCGCCGTCATCGCTGCCGCTGACGTTGGTATCCGAGAACACGCGCCCCGCGACGACGATGCCGGCAAAGTCGCCAAAGTCAAAGGGCGACCCGTTGCTGGAACCGGTGATCACATAGGTTTCTATCAGGTCGGGCGTGGTCGACACATAGAACGGAGGGTTGGTCTCCACGATCGTAGCCACCGTGCCCGAGATGTCGTAACGGAACGTGTACTGCCCCAGCGCATTGGTCGTGAGCGGCGAGGTCTGCGCCCACGTGGAGGTGATGGTCACCCCAGGGAGGACCGGTTCTCCGCTCTCGCGCTGGCGATCGTGATCCGCGTCCTCGTACACCGTGCCGTAGACGACGCCAAAGGTCGAGCTGATCGGCGCATAGCCAAAGTCGATCGACTGCGTGGACCACAAGGCAGTGTCGGTGTAGACCGTGCCCGGGGTGGTGCGGAAGTAGCCGGCGGGCAACGCCGCGGAGAGCGTGACCGGCTGCTGCGCCGTGATCCGGAAGCGGTAGTAGCCGCTCACGGGGAGGGTGGTCGTGACCTGCGTGCGATCGATCGGGCCCACGAGCGTGACAGTGACTCCTGGGATGCCAGGCTCGCCGCCATCCCGCCGACCGTCGCCGTCCAGGTCCTCGAAGGCATAGCCGCCGATAAAGCCCTCCGCGATGACGGTGGTGACGTCCTCATCCGACCGCTCGAAAGGCCAACCGAGATCGTTGGTGTAGCGCACCTGGACGCTATTGGTCAGTACGTCGCCATCCTGGGCCTGCGGATCGACAGTCACAGGGATGTCGATCACGAGTTGCTCGCCGGGGCCCAACGCACCGCCGATCGCGCCCGACCAGACTAACACCTCTGCTCCCCCCGGGTCCTCTGGGATCGACGCAGATCCGGGAACGTACGTCACCCCGGTAGGCAGGCGATCCGTGATCGCGAGATTGGAGGCGGTAATCGACCCGCTGTTAGTGACGCGCAGCGTGTAGGTGAGTGCGTCGCCCGGGTTGGCGATTGCCCAGCCATCGTCCTTGTCGACCTCGATCCACGGCGCGGCGACCGTGCGGGTCACCGCACTGATCAGCGCGGGCTCCGGCGGGAGCTCGCCGGGCCGAATCCCAAAGTACGCGGCGTTGACCAACGCGGTCCCGTCTGGGATGTCGCCGTTGGGCCCGTCGAGGAGGTAGGTGAGGGTAAAGGTACGCGCATAGTAGGACTCTATCGACGGCAGATACCACGCCGCCAGCCCCGTGCTCGTGCTCGACGCGCTCGCGTCGATCCCAGGCGCCGACAGGATGCGCCCCAAGCTCGGATCGGCCTGATCCCAGACCCAGCCATACTGGAGGTCATAGTCGCCAGTGTTGGTCATGCGGACGGTGTAGGTGAGCTGTTGCCCCTGCTGGACGGTCTCCACAGGCGGGACGTCCACCTGCTTGGTCAGAGAGACCGAGATCGTGCCGGTGATGGGCAGGACAGCGCCGCCCGTGCAAAAGTCCTTGTCGTACTTCCAGGTATTCGGCGTATCCTGCACGCCGGCGTAGGGGCAGATAGACGTGTCTGACTGCTTGACCGAGATAAAGGTGTACATGACCTGCGCGTTGGCGATGAACGCGGGCGGGTCGACAAAGTACAGCCGGTCCGTGTACGTGATCTCTTGGGTCCCCGTGGTATCCCAGAACCGGACCTGGCTGTGCAAGAGCTGGTACGCGCTGGCGTCGAACGCCGGATTGCCGACGGGGCTAAAGACCAGGGACTCTGGCGTCTGGCCCAGTGCATAGTCGACGCTGACGGTGAACGCCACGCCGACCACGACCTCGGCGCTCGCCTGGATCTGTCCCGTGCTCCCCGTGTTCTGCGCTGCCTGAGTGACGATCGTGTCGTCGCCGCCACCGGGATTGCCAAAGTAGTTGTCCGAGGTCGACACGGGGGAAGCGTTCCTCGCGTCGGCGGTCACGGTGAAGGTGTGGGCGCTGAGCGTGGTCGTGGGATAGCGCGCGAACCAGTAGCCGTGGAATGTCTCCCCCCGCGCCAGATCATGGGGCGCCGTGCGCGTGGGATACTCGCCCGGCATCACGACCCAGCCGGTCGTGGGATCGTCCCCAAAGTCGAGCGAGAGCTGGGGCCAAGTCGCAGTTGTCGTGCCGGTGTTGGTGACCACGGCGTGCACCAACAAGACCTGCGGCGTCTCCTTTGTCGGGCTGTCGCCGTACAGGGCACGCTGGGTGTTGATGATGCTCACCGTGAGCGTGGTCGTGGGAGAGACCTCTGGGGAAGACCCTAGATCCGCCCCGCCTGGCGCTTCGACCGACTGGAGCAGCGTTGGCATCGCGAGTTCCAACGATGCGAGCGTCGAGGCATCCGCGTCTCGGCTCTCGAGCGTGGCGGGTAGCGTCGGCGCTGCACTGGCGGAAGCCGACATGCCCTGCAGAACGAGGAATGAGACCGACAGCTGTAGGATGATGATGCAGACAAAGAGCCCAATCCGCGCAGTGCGATTCGACATACGATCCTCTCCTGTACTCGTGACATGACAGTCCTGTTGATCGACAGGTCCGCCCGACGGGCGTGGTCGGTCGTCGGGCCCTCACGCGGCAGCCTGATCGCTGTGCCGCGCGCGCCGTCATCAGGTCGATTTGGCGTGTGCCCCGTGTGGAAGGCGCGTCGGAGGCAACCATTCCGCCTCGCGCGCGCCGCCCACCCTGTAAGTAACGCTACTTTCATTCTAACATAGGTGCGCACAGACGTCTAGTCAAGCTGCTGACACCACCCATGCTCAGCAACACCCGGCACCGTAAGACTTGACATGGCGGCGCCGTCCAAGTATGATAGGGAGAGAGCAGAATTGGAGAACGCAGGTATGGCCATTCGAGAGATCCTACAGATTGGGCACCCGACGCTGCGCGAGCGCAGCCACAAGGTCACGCACTTTGGCGATGGCCTCGCAGCCCTCGTCGAGGACATGATCGAGACCATACACGAGGCACACGGCGTAGGCCTAGCAGCGCCCCAGATCGGCGTCTCCCACCGGGTGATCGTGGTCGAAATGCCAGACGACGAGAGCTATCCCTATCCGGGCGAGCGCTGGGTGGTCTGCAATCCCGAGATCGTCAAGGCCAGCCGCGAGACCGAGATCGATCTTGAGGGATGCCTGTCCGTTGCCGGGTACGTCGGCATGGTCGAGCGCGCGAGCGAGGTCGTGATCCGAGGACAAGACCTGCGTGGTCGCAAGGTGCGCATCAAGGCAGACGGGTACCTGGCGCGCGCCTTCCAGCACGAGATCGACCACCTGAACGGCGTACTGTACGTGGACATCGCCGAGGGAGACAGCGTCATGACCGTCGAGGCCTACGAAGCACAGGCAGCGGAGGCGGGTGGCAGAGTCGAGAGCGGGGCGGAACCAGAAGCCGGAATGCCCACCCTCGCCTAGGCGCGATGGACGCAAACGAGGGCCCCGCACGTGCGGGGCCCTCGTTTGCGTGTGGCGGAGAGGGTGGGATTTGAACCCACGGTGCCTTACGGCACACGCGCTCTCCAGGCGCGCGCATTCGGCCAGACTATGCTACCTCTCCGAGCAGCGCGGATTATACCACAAAGGCCCCATTTCCTCAAGTTCCGGCGCTCCGCTCCGCCGACAGCGGACGGCGCCCCTACCGCCCATAGTCGAGCAGCACCACCTGGGTCTCCTCCGGCAGCGCGCTCGCGCGGACGCGCAGGTCCTCCTGCGGCGCGATCTTGGAGACGCCCATCGCACGCAGGAAAGAGCTGACCGGCGCCAGATCGCGCACTGTGGCGGGCGTCTTGTAGTGCATCGGGATCACGATGCTGGGTTCGATCAGGTTGACCACGTCGGCAGCCTGCGGTCCGGTCAGGGTGTGACCTCCCCCGACGGGGATCAGGAGCACGTTGACTTGGCCCAGGGCCTCGACCTGCTCCTGGACAAGCAAGTGCCCCAGGTCGCCCAGGTGGCAGACCGTCAGCCCGTCAAAGTCAAACAGGAAGGCCACGTTCCGCCCTTCCTCCGCGCCCTCGTGCGCATCGTGGAACGTGGGCACACCGGTGATGAACACCCCGCCGACCTCGTACTCGCCTGGCGACCGGAACACGTGCGGCGCCCCCCGAAAGCCCTTGACGTCGCTGTGGCCCGCATGCGCGTGGCTGACCGTCACCACGTCGGCGCGCGTGCGCGGGCGCTCGTAGCCCAGATCGTCCGGATGAGGGTCCGTGACCACCGTCACGCCCCCCTCGCGGATGCGGAAGCAAGCGTGTCCATACCAGTTGATATCCACTCACACCTCCCGAGGGCCTGCTCTCCCCGCCGCCCACAGCCGGCAGGCAGGAAGCCCACGATCGCCGTCGTCCCACTCAGCTGCCGTCGGGCTTGCTGCTCAGCTCGACGGCGACCTGATAGACCTGCTTTCTGCGCCACCCCGACTGGAGGGCCACACTCCGCGATGCGTCGCGCACCGAGACGCCGCGCGCCAACAGCGCCCGCACGCGCTCCCGCACCCGCTCGGCGGGCCACGCCGGCGCCTCGCTGCTGCCCTCCACGACCAGATACCCGCCGGCAGGCACGGGCGCCGCCCCCTCCCCGAGGCGCCCCCGCCAGACCTCGTGCACGCCGGCAAGAGAGCAGAGGGCGCAGCGCCGTGCGCCCAAGATCGCTGCCGCCTCGTGCAGCGCCGCGTCCGCGTTATCCGATGGGAGACGCCAGATCAACGTCTGGTGCTCGTCGACCGCAGCCTGGAGCGCCGCGCGGCGCTGCTTGGGCGCAGGGCCCAGCTCTCCCATGAAAGAAAAACGGTCCGCAGGGAGGCCAGACACGGCGAGACAGGCGACCGCATCCCACGGACCGGGCACCGGCAGGATCTCGACGCCCTGCGCCGGCAACGCGCCGAGCAAGGCCTGCTCGTCGGTCGACGGGGCGTTGCCAGTGGACACCCAGGCGACATCGCCCATGCGCAGCGCCTCGAGCACAGTCCGCGCCACGTGCGCGCTCGCCTGGCCCTCGCGCACGAGCACCGGGGTAGCTGGGGGCAGCTCGGACACGCCCTCCTCCAGCACCCGGCGGCATCCGACCACGATCAGCGCGGCTTGGCGCAGCACACGCTCTGCCCGGAGCGTCATATCGTCGACGTGCCCACAGGGCACGGTGACTATGTACAGCCTGTGCATCGTCTCTCCCCGGGCGATTATACCACAGAAGCGTACAGCTGCCACCCGCGCGAGCCCGTGTCCTACGTATGGCTTGCGTTTGGACGCGATTTCTAGTACAATCTAGTAAAGGTGACATAAGAATCTGTGGCGCCACGACACACGGACATTCCTGCTGTGGGGGGTGACCTTGGATGACCAAACCAGTGTGGCTGATCTCTGCGCATTCGTCGAGCAATTCGTTGCGGAACGGCAGTGGCAGCCATACCACGACCCAAAGAACCTCAGCGCCTCGATCGCCATCGAAGCCGCCGAACTGGTCGAGATCTACCAGTGGCTGGACAACGCGCAGGCGCGCGCCGCAGGACGTGACCCCGGCATCAGGCAGCGCACACGCGAAGAATTGGCAGACGTGCTGATCTACTGCTTGTCCCTGGCAAATGCCCTCGCGATCGACCTCAGCGAGGCGATCCGCGACAAGATGGCAGCGAACGCGCTCAAGTATCCGGCTGACGCCGTGCGCGGTAAGCTCGGACCCACTCCCGTGGAGGACACCTCGTGCCCGTTGACCTGAACGACACCTACGACGCGCTATACCGGCGCGCACTGGCCTACATCGGCATTGGCGACATCGAAAACGCCTTGGAGACGCTGTGGCGCATCGTGCGCCGCCTGGTCCAGCTCCGTCCCGAGACCCTGCAGCGCCGAGAAGCCCTGCAGTACACGCTCGAGGCGGCGTGGCTCAGGCTGGTACGATTCCTGGAGTGGGAAAAGCGCTACGACGAGGCGATCGCCGCCTGCGAGATGGTGCGCATGCATATCCCCGACCTCCGTGCGTCGAGACGGATCGCCGCCCTGCGCATCGAGCGCGGCGAGATCAAGGAAGGCCTAGCCCAGATGCGCGAGGCGGTCGACGCCCAGCCCAACGCCTTCGCGTGGATCGATCTGGCGACGGCGTACTTGGAACTGGAACGCTACAAAGAGGCCGAGCGCTGCTGCCAATCAGCCCTCGAGGTCGCCCAGAGCAACGACGAAGCCGTCCTAGCCAACCTCAGCCTGTTCGGCCTGTACAAGCAGACCGACCGGGTGAGCGAAGCCCTGGATGCGTGGAGCATGGCGATCGTCCTCGAGCCAGAGCTCGTAACTGAGGTCTCGGACGTCTACGCCTGGTTGATCGAGCGCGGCGACCTGGCGCAGGCGGAACGATACCTGAGCCGCGAACCGAACACCTTGCGTCGGACCTTTTACCGCGGCGTCCTGCACTGGGCCGCAGGTCGAGAAAACGACGCCACGGCACAGTGGGAGCGCGTGCTGACCATGGACGTGCACGCCGAGGGCGCTGACGTCGAGGCTTGGTTGGAAGCCGCGCTGCGCGTCGGCGAACCCCAACGTGTGCTCGAGTACGAGAGCGAGATTCCCAGGGGAGGACCGAGCCTCGCCATCTCTAGCGCGCTCATGATGGTCGCGGCGCACAGCCTGCTCGGTCACGATGAGGAGGTACAGACCTGGCTTGCCGAGATCGTGCGCCACCTCGATCGCGGTTGGCCCACGCTGGGATCGATCGACGAGCGCAGGATGCAGTTCCTGCGCTCGCTCGTCACACAGCCCCAGGTCCTGGAGGTACTCGACCGGATCGCCAAGAAGGACTGAACCGATGTCGCTGCACGTGATCCACTTGGCAGACCTACACCTCGGCGTCGAGAACTATGGACGGCTCGACCCACAGACGGGCCTCTCGACGCGCCTCGGCGATTTCCTGCACAGCCTGGACACGATCGTGGACGCGGCGATCGATCGACCCGCCGACCTCGTGATCTTTGCCGGCGACGCCTACAAGACCCGAGACCCCTCCCCCACGTACCAGCGCGCGTTCGCACGCCGCGTGCGCCGTCTCTCGGAGGCTGGTATCCCGACGGTGCTCGTCGCCGGAAACCACGACATCCCCAACGCTACCGGTCGCGCGCACACGCTCGAGATCTTTGCGACACTGGACGTAGCCCACGTCTCCGTGGCGCGTAGCCCCACCGTGCTCGACATCGAGACCGCGCATGGCCCAGTCCAGGTTGGCGTCCTGCCCTGGATCGTGCGCAGCAACCTGCTCTCGCGAGACGAATACAAGAACCGCAGCCTAGAAGAGATCAATGGGCTGGTCCTCGAGCGGATCGAGGCGATCTTGACCGGCGAAGACGGGCTCACCTCACACCTACGGGCAGGCGTACCGCACATCCTGGTCATCCACGGCTCGATCCAGGGCGCAGTCTATGGCTCTGAACGAACCGTGATGCTCGGACAAGACGTGGTCCTCCCCCTGCAGATGGTCAAGCGCCCCGAATGGGACTATGTGGCCCTCGGGCACATCCACCAGCACCAGGCGCTCGAGCCGGAGCGCGATCCGCCGGTCGTGTACGCGGGCAGCATCGAGCGGATCGACTTTGGGGAAGAGCGCGAGCCCAAGGGATACGTCGTGGCAGAAGTGGAGCCCGGGCACTGTACGTGGGCATTCCACCCGCTCGATGTACGCCGCTTTGTCACCGTGCGCGTCACCGCCGACGGAGACGACCCCACGGCGCAGATCGTCGACGCGATCGGCAGGTGCGACGTCGACGATGCTGTGGTGCGCCTGATCGTCCGCACGACCGCCGATCGCGACGTGTTGATCCGCGAGAGTGAGGTGCGCAATGCGCTGAAAGGGGCGTTCTATGTCGCCGCGATCGTGCGCGACATCGTGCGCCCGGAGCGGATCCGGCTCGGCGACCAGGAAGAGATCGCCGGGCTGACGCCGCTTGAGGCGCTGGACCGCTACTTGCGCGTCAGGGAGACGCCGCCCGAACGGATCCAGATCCTAAAAGAGCATGCGAGGTCGCTGACAGACACCTACCCGGCAGACGGATAGCGCCCCTGGGCTCACCGCGCCTGCCGAAACGCACGACGCCCCGCCGGCATATGCCGCACGAGGAATTGGGAGGGAGTGCATCATGACCGAACAGTGGGAACCCAGCGTCGGACAGCTGCGCATCGTCGGAGGCGTGCCACAGGACCCACCACGCAACCTGGGGATGATGGAGCGGCGACCCATCTTGTCGACCCGATCGCGCAGCAAGGGCCAACTCTTCACCCTGGTGGAACTCACAGGCGAGACCTTTGACCAAGAGGAGATCTGTGCGGAACTGGTCGCGACGATCCTCGACGCCTACTTTGAGACACGGGGCACCGTGACCTATGGACTGCGCCAGGCGATCCTGCTCGCCAACATGCGGCTGCGGCAGATCAACGAGCGCCTGATCTCAGGACATCACCATGGGGGCGTGGCGTGCATAGTCCTACGGGACGGTGAGGTGTTCATCGCCCAGGCTGGGTGGCCGATGGTCTACCTGATCAAGGGCGACCGCGTCCTCGCCTATCCCGACGATGAGCTCACCCTCGAAGAAGCCGGCGTCCTTGGCGAGCGACAGACTGTGGATGTGCGTCTCCACCAGGCAACGCTCCAGCCCGGCGACACGGTCCTGGCGGTCGACGGGCCCATGGCGCGCCAGTTGGGCAGCACGCGCATCGGCCAAATCGTCGCCGGCGGCGTGACCCAGGCGATACGCAACCTCCACGCCCTCGCGCCGCACGAGGACAGCACCGCCCTGGTGATCCAGGTTGGCGTCTCAGAAGAGCAAGCCGCCGCACGCGAACAGCAGTGGACCTTTACGCCGGTAGAACCCCCAGCGCCACGTGCGGAGGAGCAAGCAGAGCCGGCGCCAGCTGCGTACGAGACCGCACCGCGCGAAGCAGAGACGCCCGTCCCGGCGGCGGAGCAACTCGCACGCGCCGTACCTGTGACGGAGCCCCGGAGACCGGGACGCGCCCCCGCGCGCGCGCAGTCCGAGGCGCCGGACCGGACGCCGACGCCAGAGCCCCGCTCTACGGCGCCGCTGCCCGGCGTGTCCCCCGTGACGCGGGCAGGACCGACCGTCGGAGAACGCGCGCGCGCCTTCCTCACGACGGCGCTCGGCGCACTGCGCATCGCAGGAAAAAGCCTGCTGCCCGATCGACCGCCTCCCTCCCCCGCCCAGCGGCGCGCAAAGCGAGGTACGGGGAAACGGCGCCCAATTCAGCGGCTGAACCTCGCGATTGGCATTGCGATCGCGATCCCAGTCACGGCGCTGATCATCGTCGGCGCGTACCGCACCTATCAGGACTGGTCGACGCGGTCCCAGTTCACCAAGGCACTCGACGAGGCCAACCAAACGCGCGACCTCGCCTTGCGAAGCACGGCGGATCCGTCGCTAGCGCGCGAGTACTGGCTGCAGACGATCGAGCGCGCGAAAGAGGCTGGGGCGCTGCAAGCCGACGTCCAGGAAGTCCAGCTATTGCTGCAGCAGGCAGCCACCGCGATCGACCAGATCGACCAGATCACGCGGCTGGATGCCCCGTTCAAGATCTACGACTATACCCTAGCCGGCAGCGCGCCCAGCCGCGTGATCGCCTCGGGGCTGGACGTCTATGTCCTCGACCGTGGCCTCGGTCGGGTGTACTATCACGCGCTCAACGAGACGCGCACAGCGCTGCGCGACCAGGACAGCAGCCGGGTCCTGATCGAGGAAGCACAGCCCGTGAACGGACAGACGCTGGGACCGCTGATCGACATGACGTGGCTGCCCGAGGGAGGCGACCGGCAGTCGGGCTCGTTGCTGCTGATCGACCGCAACGCCCTGGTCGTCGAGTTCGACCCCGCATGGGAGCAGCGCAACACCGTGCTGCTGGGCGGAAAGGATGTCTGGCGCGCCCCAGTGGCAGCCAAGACCTTTGACGGCAACCTGTACCTGCTCGATACCGTCGCGAACCAGATCTTTCGCTACAACGAAGGCCAGTACGAGGGCGCGCCGGTGAGCTGGATCCAGGGCGAGTTCGACGCGTCCGGTGCGATCGACCTCGGCATCGACGGCAGCATCTATGTCATCTCTGAAAGCGCCACGATCACCAAGCTCTTTGCCGGGGAACCCACGCCCTTTGAGGTTAGCGGCGTGCCCCAGCCCATGCTGAACGCCAACGCCCTCTACTTGGAGGTCGAGGAGACCGCCCGGCACATCTATGTGGCCGATGCCACCGAACTGCGGATCGTACAGCTGGCGCGAGATGGCAGCTTTGTCCGGCAGTTCCGGCTCCCGGCAGAGCAAGAGATGCTGTTCAGCGGGCTGAGCGGGATATTCGTGGACGAGCCGGGCGGCAAGCTCTTTTTCCTCGCCGCCAACGCCCTGTACGTGGTCGAATTGCCGCCCGTACCGGTCTAGCGGGAACAGAAAGAAGGCTCGCAGATCCGATGTCCCTCGCGCCGTCACGCCGCCTGCCCCGGGGCGCCCATGGACGGGAGTCAGGAGCACCGACTTGGCGTTCGTGGCAGCGGATTGATCCGCTTCTTGGGCGCTTGACCAGTGCCAGATCACCTAGGACCGGGGGGCGCACGCTGCTCGTTGAAGCCACCCGGCTAGAGTCGGTGCGCGTGGGGCAGGAATTGGGGTGACCGTGTCAACTCAAATGATAATGTTACCGAAGCGTGATCGTTCCGTCAGATGATAATGTTACCGGGCTACGGCCATCTGTGGCCTC
>JAFGIE010000067.1 GCA_016929775.1 Anaerolineae bacterium | reverse complement strand
TCTGCAGCAGGCGCCAGCGCAGGGATGGCCCGTTCGTCCCAGGCGGCGATGGTCAGCGGCGCATGGGGGACGGTCGCGGCACGCGCGCCGGGCGGTTGCGGGGGCGCTTGGTCCAGCCCCGCAGAGGCCTGCATGCCCCGCACCACCGCCCGTCGGTAGAGCCACAGCAAAAAGAGCGAGAGGGGCAGCGTGAGCACGGCGCTCAGCACGATCGTCAGGGGTAGCATGCCCCGCACGACAAGGTCGCTGTCGACCATGGTCTGGCCCTCCCTCTACGGGGCTGGTCGGATCGATCTGCGCGATTTCGGCCGTGCAGAACGGGGCGGGCCAGCGGGGTCCCGGCTGTGGCAGCCCGAGCAGCGCGGGAACGCTGGCTCGCGACGGCGCCCCGACCTGCCCCACCCGCGAGCCGAGATCGAGGGCGGGCGGCGGGCAGGGGCGCCGGCGTATCCCTACGGACTGCCCTACTCTCTGCGCACGAGCGGCAAAAAGACCAGCCGCTTGCCGTGGAACACCAAGACCACGCCCTCGTCGGTCTGTCCGTGGTCGTAGAGCGGCGCGCTGGCGATCAGGTCCGCCATGCCGTCGCCATTCACGTCTCCGGGCGTCCCCAGGTCCCAGCCCAGGTAGCCGTTCTGCTGGTCGCCGCGGGCGGTCCAGGCGGCGTTGGCAGGCGTGCCGGGAGCCCCGAAACCGCTCGCAGAACTGGGCCAGACCATCACGCTGCCTGCGTTGGCGATCGTGCCCGTGGCGCCGGTCACGTCATAGTAGGGCGCGCCGACCACGAGGTCGGGGACGCCATCGCCGGTCCAGTCGCGCGCCGAGCCATAGGCGAAGCCCAGGTACGCGCCCGCCTGGTCCCCCTCGGCGTGCCAGTCGGCGTTGGCGGGCGTGCCCAAGTCGCCCAGCCCGGTGCCGGAGCCGTACCACACAAAGAGGGCGCCCTCGTTCGTCTCGGGGTTGTCATACAGGCATGACCCGAGCACGAGATCGTCGCAGCCGTCCCCGTTATAGTCTCCAGGGAACGACAGCCCGCGGTTCCCGCTGCCCAGGCGCGCCTCGACCTGGTCCCCCTCCGCCTTCCAGTCATAGTTGCTCAGGTCCCCTGTCGGGCCGAGCCCGGCGGCGGAACCGTGCCAGACAAAGACCCCGCCTTCGTTCAGTTCGGGGTTGTCATAGAGATCTGCGCCAACCCAGACGTCGTCATATCCGTCGCCGTTCACGTCGCCGGCTGCACCCACCACCCGGCCAAAGCCGATCGCCGCCGCCACCTCCGCGCCGCCGCTCCACGACAGATAGGTGGGCGCTGCGGCGAACCAGTCGGCGTTGCTCGGCAGCCCCACAGGTCGGGTCCCGTTCTTGTCTAGGCCCGTCGCCGAGCCATGCCAGACGTAGGCGTGCGAGACATCGTTATAGTCATAGCGGTACGCGCCCGCGATGATGTCGTCATAGCCGTCGCCGTTCACGTCCCCCGCCCACGCCAGGTCCCACCCCAGGTGGGCATAGTGCGCGTTCCCGCGGGCCATCCAGCTGTAGCTGCTGCCGAGGCCAGTGGCTGAGCCATAGTACGCAAACACGGCGCCTTCGTCGGACCAGGTGTTGTTATAGTTGGTCATCGAGACGATCAGGTCGTCATACCCATCGCCGTTGACGTCCCCGGCGGGGGAGAGCGGCGAGCCAAAGTAGCCGTAGGACTCGACCTGGGGGGGATCGATGACCTGGGGGGTGGCGGACACGCCGGTGGCGGAGCCATAGTACACAAAGACACGCCCTGAATCGGTGGCGCCGCTGTCATAGTACCAGTCGCCGACCACCACGTCATCGTAGCCATCGCCGTCCAGATCGCCCGCGATGACGGCGTTCTCGCCAAAGCGCGCGCCGCCTTGATCTCCCTCCGCCCACCAGTCGGGCGCCGGCGCTGCGCCAAAAGCGGGCCAGAGTGTGCCGGCAGCCTCCATGCTCGGGTGCCGTGTCATGACGGATACCGCTCCGCTCTGTGGGCCCGGTCCTGCAGCCAAGACCAGGCCGATCACGACCAACAGCGTCCAGCAACGTCGCACGTTCATGTCCCATCCTCCTGTTTTTCGGGCTGAACTCCGGTCATAGCGAACACACGCCTGTGTTGCCGCACTTGAGCGCATCACCTCCTTCACCCTTGGACATGCACGGCTGTTGGCAGTGCGCCGAGACCTGGGAAGAGAGGGCGGGCGCCGCCGGCTCGGCAAGCCGGACGGAGGCGACAGGACGGAGGCGCTCCCAGAGCGATGCCGTTGGGCGCCGGCAGAGGGCCACGACGCGGATCCGCCGGGCACAGAGCAGGCACAGCAGAGCACATCGCTATTATAGCCCTCCCTCCGAGGAACGCAAGCCGCGATCGGAATGGGGCCTGGCGCGCGACTTGCCATTTGCGACAGAACGCGTACAATCGGCCACACAGGCCACGCTTTCCGGTCGGGGCGCCGTAAACCACGCGTGCAAGAGGAGGACCTATGTTGGCGTTGATCCCGATCCCATTCCTCGTCCTCACGGTTGCCCTCCTCGTGCGAGCCCAGCTGCGCGACCAGCGGCGACCAGTCTACGTCTGGAAGCCCCTTTCCACCCTGCTCGTGATCGCCGTCGCCGCGCTCGCCTTCTGCTCCCCCGCTCTCCGTCCGGGCTATGCCGCCGGTGTGCTGGTCGCGCTTGCCTTCTCGCTGGGCGGCGACGTCGCGCTCATGTTCCGCGCCCCGCGCGCCTTCACGTTGGGGCTCGCACTCTTTTTGCTGGCGCACGTGGCGTATGCGGTCACCTTTACCCTCTACAACGGCTTCCACCCGCCCGACCTGGTCGTGGCAGGCGTTCTGCTTGCCCTGGCGGTAGCCGTCTATCGTTGGCTGGCGCCGGGCCTGGGCGGGATGAAAGGGCCGGTGATCGTCTACATCGCCGTGATCTCGACGATGGTGAACCGCGCGATCTCGACTATGTTTGGCCAAGCCTTCACCCCGACCCAGGCGTGGTTGATCGCCCTGGGCGCTCTCCTGTTCTGGGCCTCGGACCTGATGCTCGCCGTGAACCGCTTCCGCCGGCCCTTCCGGCTCCATCCGCTCCTGCTGGTCTTGTACTATGCCGGTCAGACGCTGATCGCCCTGAGCGCAAGTTGCCCGGCGCTCCAGACAGGAGTATCATGGTACTGACTCAGCTGCTCCTTGTGCACCGATCGACAGGATGCGATGCGAACTGCCCGTAGCGGAGCTGTGAGCGATCCTGGCTCCGCCCATCGCGCCCAAGCCGTGATCCACGCCATTTCCACCCAGGCCCCACGCGAAGGAGGGAGCCATGATCGGTCGTATCGCGCGCCTCTTGGTCGTCCTGGCGATGGTCGTCTGCTCTTTGTGGCTCGCAGCGGGCGCCCTGGGCGTCCTCGCACACTGCCCCGAGACCGCGTCCCCGTGCGCCGCCGCGGACCTGCCGGAGACGGGAACCGCACCGACCGAGGTGACCGGCGCCCCCGCCCTGGCGGTGCACAAGTGGGCGGATCGCGCGTCGGTGCGCGCCGGCGAGCGGCTGACCTACACGCTCGCGCTCACC
>JAFGIE010000066.1 GCA_016929775.1 Anaerolineae bacterium | reverse complement strand
TGGTCATGGATGCCTGTCCCTGCGCTGATCATCGAATCACATGATCATTCTACCATAGGTCGAGCATTTGCCCAAGTGGGTGGCGGGTGTGACACGATCGTTGGTGATTCTGAAAGCACTGATGTATAATGAGATTGCCGGTGTGTGCGGGGCCCGTGGCGCGCACGCTGCGGTCGTTATGGTGGGCCAACCAGAGCCAGGAGACACGCGCTCGCGCCATACGCAGACCATCGTCCAGGCAGTACCTCCCGTCCCGGAACGGCTAGCGTGCTCAACACCGCAGGAGTGGGCCGTGAGCGATCAACAAAAGCACAGCGTCTCGGCCACGCCAAACGGGTCCAGGCGGCACAAGGCCAGTCGGTTCTCGCATCTGTGGAAACGCACGTGCTGGCTTCCACTGCTCCTGTACCTAATCGCCCTGATTCCGATCTGGGTGATTCACTTCCCGCCATCGCAGGACTTTCCCAAACATCTCCTCGAGGCGTACTACTTGTCCGATCCGGGGGACGCCTTTGTCGTCAAATGGCGCCCGATCCCCTACTGGACCATCATCCTGATCCTTTATGCGCTCTCGAGAATCATGCCCTGGCTGGCTGCCGGCAAGGTCCTGCTCTCGATCTCGGTGTTCGCCTTCCTCGCCGGAGGTCACTACTTTCTTACGCGGGTCGATCCACGATTGGGCCTCTGGTCCTGGATTTTGGGCATCATTGCCTACAATGGCTTCTTTATGAGCGGCGTGCTGAACTACTACCTGGCCCTTGGGCTCTCCATGTTTGTCATAGGATACTGGTACGCCCGGCAGAAAGGCCGCTTTGGGTGGGCGTCGTGGGGTATGCTGGCGCTGTGCACGCTGCTCTACCTGACCCACGTCATACCCTTTCTCATGGCACTCGCGTGTACGCTGCTCTCGATCCTCGTGCGGAGCGTCCAGCGCCGCACGAGGTTGCTTTCGCCGCTGCTGTGGGAGGCTGCACTGTGCTTCTTGCCAGGTGTGCTCTTGCTTCTGGCCTACCTGGTTGGCCGCACGGAACCCGGCGAGGTCGGGCCTTTCCCATCTCTGGCGGAGCGGGTATTCGTCTCCATCCAGACGATGCTGATCTACTCTGTGGAAGCCATCCCACAGACTGTCTCGCCCGCCGTCCTGCAGAACGGGATCCGTCTCGCCATGCTGGGCTTGGCACTCGGCAGCCGCGTGTGGAGTTGGCTCCGCTCTAGGAAAGCAAGCGAACCCTCCCAGCCTGCCTCGCCAGTCCACAACAGAAGAGGAGAGTGGTTCGTCCTGTTTGGGTTCTCTTTCCTGCTCTGGCTCCTGGTCCCAACTGGCGTGTCCGATTTCCTGCGCTTCGACCAGCGGCTCTTTCCCTACGTCCTGTTCTGGGGACTCTGCCTGCTGGGTCCGCTCTCCCCCCAATTGCGCCCGTTTGTCCGAAGCACCCTCGCAGTTAGCGCGGGCGTTTGCCTGGCGCTGACGACACTGGTCTTTGTGCGAGCGGACTGGGTATTCCGCGGACATGCCGCCCAACTCTCCGCGCTTCCAGAGGGGGGCACGGTGATGTCGCTGACCGAGTACTATCCATCCTCACCCCGGTCCACCCTCGAAATGCTCACGCCCCGCAACCCGGTGCCCTATGCTCTAGACTGTTACTACATTCTGCAGAAGGGAGGCGTCTATCCCGCGGTCTTTGACGTCGGCCCGATCAGGGTCCGGGACATCCCCGTTGTCTCGCGTAGATGGGAGCTGGGCCAGGCAGACCGGTTTGACTTTTCGTGCCGGGAGTTCATTGCGGAAGAGATGGATGCCCTGTCGCAGCATTACACTCTCGTCTTCCTGTGGGGGCAACCGTGCACAGATGCTGGCGACCTGCTTGGAACCTATGGCTACCAGTGGCTTCTCACTCATCAGCAGATGTCTGTCTGGGCACGCGGCGACGTACTGGACTAGGGATAGGGACCGAAAAGCCTGGTCCCGTGGCCCGCTTCTTTGACAATTGACCGACTTGTGCTATAATCTGCGGCGTGAGCGCGCAGATTGAGGGGCCGATACCCCCCCGGAGAGGGCGTTTCTCCGTGACGTGGGCCATCCTAGCAGCGATCGTGCTCGTAGGCGCGATGATGCGCACCTACCGGCTGGGTACGCTGCCTTTGGGCCTGTATCACGACGAAGCCTTCAACGGTCAGGATGCATGGCGCATCCTACAGGGGAACCGCCCCATCTTTTTTGCCGCCAACAACGGGCGTGAGCCGTTGTTCCTGTACGCGATGTCCCTGGCGATGGCAGTGTGGGGCCGCACGCCCTTTGCGGTGCGGGTCGCCGCCGCGGTCCTGGGGACACTCACGGTACCAGCAACCTTTGCGATGACGCGGGCGCTCTTTGGCGAGCGCGCAGGCCTGTGGAGCGCAGCGCTGATCGCCGTCGCACCGTGGCCTGTGAACCTGAGCCGGATCGGGCTACGCGCGGTCAGCATGCCGTTCGTCGTCGCCCTTTCCCTCTGGCTGTGGTGGAGCGGACGTGGACGGCAGGGCAGAGCACGCACAGTGTGCATCGTGCTCGCGGGCGTGCTCATGGGCCTGAGCTGGTACACCTATACGGCGGCGCGCTTGGTGTTTGTCGCGCTGGCTGGTTTCGCTCTTTTCCAGATCTGGATCGCCCGCGAGCGGCTCGACCGCTCTGAGTGGCTGTCCCTGCTGCTCCCAGCCGTGTTGGCAACGGCGCCACTGCTCGCCTACGGAGTCACGCACTGGGAGCTCTTTGCCGAGCGCACGGGACAGGTATCGATCCTGAATCCCGCGATCAACGACGGCGACCCACTCGGCATGCTTGCCGGCAACGTGCTGCGCGCGGCGGGGCTGTTCGTCGTGCGCGGCGACGCGATTCCGCGCCACAATGTCCCCTTGCGCCCCCTCTTCGATCCCTTGGCCTCGGCCTTTTTCGTGTTGGGGGTGCTGCTTTGTGTGGCAAAGTCGCGTCGCGAAAGCGCGTGCGCGCTGTCGCTGATCTGGACAGCGGTGATGCTGGCGCCGACAGTGCTGGCGGAGGACTGTCCGCACTTTTTGCGCGCGGTTGGCGTGCTCCCGGTTGCTGCCGTCTTCCCGGCGGTCGGGCTCGAGTGGGCGCACACCCGCCTGGCAGCTGCCGGGCGCGCTGGGCTGGGACGGTCGCTGATCGCCATCGTGCTGGTGGGTTCTGCAGTGTGGGGCGGGTACGACTATTTCGTGCGCCACGCCGGAAACGCCCAGGAACTGGGCTATGCCTTCGAGGCCGACCAGCTGCAGGAAGCGGTCGAGATCAACCGCTTCCTGGGCACAGGCTGGCAGGCCGAGGGACTGGGCGAGCCACGGGGCGCGCTGATCCCCGGACGGCACGTGTACCTGGGACCCCGTATGTGGGAGAACCGGATCGCCGTCAACCTGCTGGTCGCCTCGCCGGAGCAGGTCTCGATCTTGGGGCGCGACCCGGTGGTCGAGGCAGAGCAGGTGCTGGCGCTGGCGTGGCCCCACGGCGACATGGGCGGCGTGCGCCAGGTGCTGCCTTGGCCGAGCGAGATCACCGTCTGGGCAGGCCCGCTGGAGCGCGGCGACCTGGACGCAGAACCGAGGTTGCTGTATGTCGCCTTCCGCGGAGACCGGCTAACGCAGCCAGCAGACGCGATCGCGCGCTTTGAGGGCGGGATCGAGCTGCTAAGCTGGGGGGCGGCGCCCACGGAGGACGGAGGCACGCACGTCCAGCTGCGATGGCGGACGACGGCGCCGCTGTCCACGGACTATACTGTGACCATCCATCTCGACAGCGGCGGCGCCGTGATCGCGCAAGACGATCGAGCGCCCGGCGCCGGATACTACCCGACCACGTGGTGGCGACCCGGCGACGAGATCGTGGACACGCACGTGCTTGACGTACCGTTCGATCCCGCGGCGCGGACGCTGTGGGTGGGATGGTACGAACTGGGCTCGATGCAGCGCCTGCGGGTGCTGGATCGAGATCAACAGCCTGGACCAGACCAACTGATCCTGGAGTGACGCACCTCTCCCGGCAGATGAAGGTGCGGATCACCGTCCAGGCTGAACTTGACAAGGGAGGAAACATGCGAGCTCTACGCATCATGGGCGCGCTAGCGATCGTGGGCATCGTTCTAGTTGCCCTACCGGACTGGTCGACGTTTGCAGCGCCATCGGCGCAGGAGAACCTGCTCCAGAACCCAGGTTTCGAGGGAAGCTTTGTCCAGTTTGCGCACTATACCACGGCGATCGTCGCCGACAAGTGGCTGCCCTGGTGGCAGGTCCAGGCGGCGGGCGACGAACCGTGGGAGAACCGCATGCCCGAGTTCAAGCCGGCGGCGCCCTACCAAAGCCGCATCCACTCGGGCGGCAACGCACAGCAGCTCTTTAGCTATCACGGTACGCACGTCGGCGGCGTCTACCAGACCCGGGGCGGCATCCCCGTCGGCAGCCGCGTGCGGTTCACGGTGTGGGGCCAGGCCTGGGCGGGCAGCGGCGACGATCCAGCCGTGTCCAAGGAAGGCGGGCCGATGCACATGCGGATTGGCATCGATCCCACAGGCGGCACCAACCCGTGGTCGGGCAATATCGTCTGGTCGGGCGAGCAGAACCCGCTCGACACGTGGGTCAGTCTCTCGATCGAGGCGATCGCCAGGAGCGACAAGGTCACCGTCTACACCTACTCGGCCCCCGACTATCCGACCAAACACAACGACGTCTACTGGGATGACGCTTCGCTGACCATCGTCGCCCTCCCGGTGCCGCCGACGAACACACCGCGGCCCTACGTCCCGCCGACGAAAGTCCCGGCGACGCCGACGAATACGCCGACGATCACGCCGACGCCAACCAACACGGCGACGCCGACGCCGGTCAATACCCCGACCCCGACGCCGACCAGCACGCCGACGGTCACGCCGACGCCGATCACAGGCTCGATCTGCGTGCTCGCCTACGACGACCGCAACGGGAACGGCTTGCGCGACCCAGCTGAACCACTGCTGCCCTATGCGGTGTTCACCCTGTCGGATGCCCAGCACGTAGAAGCGACCTACTCGACCAACGGGCTGAACGAACCCCACTGCTTCGACGGGCTCGAGCCCAAGGTCTACTTTGTCTCAGAGATGAACCCGCCCGGCTACGAGTCGACGACGCACGACAGCTGGGGCATCTCGCTGCAGAACGGCGCGACCGTCAACCTCGAGTACGGCGACCGCACCGAGCTGCAGCCCACGCCGACCCCCACGCCGATGCCGACGCCGACCCCGACGCGGGTCGCGCTGCTCTCCGTCGTGGGCAACGCCATCTACAGCTATGCCGGGATCATCGTGATCGTGCTTGCTGTGGGAGTCTTGATCGCGTACAACGCGTCGCGACGCAGCTAGCCTGCGCCCAGGCAGAACCATGCGCATCTGGCGATCAGAGAGCGTCAGGGGCTTTTCCCTGACGCTTCTCTGTCTCGTGTGTGTCATCTACCCGCTCTTTGCCGGAGCTGGACCGGTGCACACGCGCGGCGGCGGCGACAGTCCCTTTCTGTTCGTCCGCCTCCAGCAGCTCGTCGCTGCGCTGCGCGCCGGCGCCTTCCCCGTGCGCTGGATGCCGGACGCCGCGTACGGGCTGGGCTATCCCTTCTACAGCTACTACGCCGCCCTGCCCTACTATGTCGCCGCCGCCCTGTGCACGCTCGGCTGGGGCACGATCCAGGCGCTCCAGGCAACGCAGGCCCTGGGCTTTCTCCTCACCGCCGGGAGCATGGCGCTCCTGGCACGGCGCGTGTTCCGCAAGCCGGCAGCGGCGGCGTTGGCAGTCGTAGCCTACACCTGTGCCCCCTTTCACCTGGTCAACGTCTACGTGCGCGGCGACTCGCTCTCCGAGTTCTACGCGTTCGTATTCTACCCGCTGATCTGCTGGGCGCTCCTCCGCCTGTGCGACGCCCCATCGGCGCGCAACGCAGCGTGGGTTGCCTTGAGCTATGGGGGCCTGATCCTGACGCACAACCTGTCGGCGCTGATGTTCACGCCCTTTGTGATCCTCTATGCGCTCTACCTGCTGCTTCGGTCGAGAGTGCGCAGCACTCCCGCGCAGTCCGCGAGGGATGGAGCGGACGTCCGTGCGCCGGGACACGCTGCGCGCCTCCCGGGCACTCGCCGCCCATTCCCTCCAGCCTGGATCGAGCGTCTGCCCTGGCGCCGCGCAGCGTGGATGCTGGGCGGAGGCCTGCTCGGCTTGGCTCTCTCTGCCACGCTGTGGCTCGTCGTCCTCGGAGAGATGGATCAGGTCTGGATGGGCAGCAAAGACATCCAGACGAGCGGTTTCTTTCACTTCGAGGGGCACCTGCGCGGGCTGGACCTGGTGCAACGGAGCCCGCTCTTTGACTACGCCGTGGCGCCCGGAGGGACGCCCTTTGCCATGGGCTTGTTCCAGGCGATCGCGATCGGCGCTGGCGTCGTGGCGTGGACCGTCAGGCTGGTGCGGGGCCGGGCGCGCCCCATGTCCACAGCGTGGGCAGCGGGGCTGATCCTGAGCACCGCGCTGATCACGCCCCTGTCGCGCCCCCTGTGGGCGCACTTGCCCGTGCTGTCGCTCGTCCAATTCCCGTGGCGGTTCCTGTCCGTGCAGGCGTTCTTTGGCGCACTGGTCGTCGGCGCGCTCGTCGACGGCGTGGAGCAGAGCTGGGAACTGGTCGCCCCGGTCGCCGTGCTCCTCGCCGCCGCCGCGGTCGGCGGGCTGCGGCCCGAGTACGTGGCGATCGAGAACCGGGACCTGACCCCGCAACGCTTGGCATTGTTCGAGTCGTTCACGACCAACATCGGGACCACGATCCGCGGCGAGTACCTGCCCGCCGCTGTCGAGCCACGCCCCTACGCCTCGGCGGTCACGCTCAACCGGGGCCAACAACCGGCGCCTGTCGCCTTGGAGGGAGAGCTGGCGCGAGCCACGCTCGTCCGGCGCGACGCGCGCGGCGAGGAGTGGGAGATCGAGGTCGTGACAGCGCAGGCGCAGATCGCCTTCCACACCCACGACTATCCCGGCTGGACGGCGACGATCGACGGCGCCCCCATCGCGATCGCGCCCCTTGCCGGCTCCGGGCGGATCGCCGCGTCCGCGCCGCAGGGCACACATACCGTCGCCCTGCGCCTGGGGCGGACGCCGGTGCAGTGGGCTGCAGACCTGCTCGCCCTCTCCGCGCTGCTGGCGATCGTGGTCCTCCTGGCGCCCCTGCCCAGGCGGCTGCGGGTACGGCGGTGGCGGAGGGCTGTGCTGGTCGCCGGCGGCGGCTGTGCGCTCCTCGCGGCGCTGTGGGCCTGGGGCTCGGCAAAGGGCGCGGTACGGTACGCCGACGACGACCTGAGCATGGACTTTGACCGCATGCCGCTCCTGCATCACAACCCCGACGGCATCAACTGGGGCGACCGCGCGCAGCTCGACGGCTACACCTACCCGGAGACGGTCCACGCGGGGAGCACGCTCGAGGTCGCCCTGCGCTGGGCGCGCCCGGCTGCGGCTACGACGGCGCGCGTGTCTCTGGTCACGCCCGCCACGCCACACCACGAGCTGCAGCCCGCACCCTCGCCCCTCGCGTCCGTCGAGCGGGCGATCGATGCCAACATCGTCGCGTACGCGCTGCCCGTGCCCGAGGATGCCGCGCCAGGCCCCTACTACCTGGCGGTACGCGTCTATGCCGGCGTAGAGGAGCTGCCAGCGCTGGACGCACGCAGGCGCACGCTGGGGACCATCTACCTGCGCCCGATCTGGATCGAGAACCATCGCCCGGTGAGCGGGCAAGAACCGCTGCGCGCCCCGTTTGGGGACCAGATCGCGCTGCGGGACGACGTCCAGGTGGCGAGCACAGGCGACGGGTGGGAGGTACACCTCACCTGGCGCACTATGGGCCCGATCGCCGGCAACTACTCGTACGCGCTGCGCGTCCTGGGCGTTAGCGGGGTCGAACTGGCGCGCCGCGACATCGAGGGGGGCCCCGGGTACGGTTTCTGGCCCACCTCGGCGTGGCCCGCCGGTGAGTGGCTAACCGACCGCCTGCGCATCGCCGCGCCACCGGGCGTGCGCCCGGCAGACGCCGCTGCCCTCGTCGTGGTCCTGTATGACCGGGCCCAGCCTGGCATGCCCGCCCTCGGCACCACCACGGTACCGCTCGCCGAACGCGAACACCGCTATGCAGCGCCGGCAATCGCCTATCCGGTGGACGCGGTGTTCGGGTCGCAGATCGCCCTGCTCGGGTACGACGTGCTGCCTGTGCAGGGCGCGGCGCAGTCGCTGACCCTGTACTGGCGAGCGGTGGGCAGGATCGAAACCGACTGGACCCTGTTCGTGCACCTCTACGACCCGGCGACCGAAGCGATCGCGAGCCAGTGGGATGCGCAGCCGCTGCACGGCGCGTATCCGACGAGCTGGTGGCGCACGCGCGAGGTGGTCAGCGACACCGTGACGCTGGACCTGGGCGGGGTCGCGCCCGGCGAGTACCGGCTGGGGATCGGGCTGTATGACGCGGCGACCGGGGACCGGCTCCCTGCCGTCTACGCGTCGGGCACGCCTGCGCCCGGCGCACGACTCCTACTCGGTGCGATCGCTTGGCCCGGACCGCAGTAGGCGCGGCGCACAGCGATCAAGAGACCCGATGTCTTGGAGACATCGGGTCTCTGCACGCAGCGCCCGCTAGATCACCTCCAGCCCATCCCGGTCGGGCAGCGCCGGAAAGGGCCCCGTCGGCAGCGCCTGGTACCAGAATGCCACGGACGCGATGTCGTCCTGCAGCGGCAGGTAGCGTCCGCCGCTGCGCCACCCGAGGGCCTGGATCGTGACCCGCAGGTCGCGCTGGAACCGGATCGGGTCGGCGATGTGCCAGCGGTAGAGGCCGAACCGCGTCTGCGAGCGATAGACACCGTCGGGCCGGATCACCTGGTGCAGCCCAGCATAGGGCGTCGTGAACTCTTGGTACTGCCGGGTCGCCTTGTTCTCAAAGTTGTACGAGCCGCAGAAATAGTCCTCCGTGCCCGTACCACAGATGGTGGGGTAGGGATCGTCCCCGTCGATGTAGAACTTGATCTCGCCCTCCCCCCACCAGCCGCAGTTGTTGACACCCCACGCCATGTACGTCCCCACATAGTGCCCTTGGCCCTCGACCCCGTCCAGGATCGTGTAGACATCCTTGTAGGGCAAGGGATTCACGCGCCGGAACTGGGCGTGCAGGTATGCGGCGTCGTCAGGCACGTCCGTCAGGGTATAGTTGACCTGGTAGTAGAGGACCATCGGGTCATCGGCGATGTTGGTCATGGTGATCCGGCACCGCTTGCGAAAGGGCATCTCCCAGTAGCAGTTGAACGCGCTGCCCGGGTTGACGCACACCGCCAGCGAAGAGAGCGGCGCGAACTCGCCCCATCCCATCCCGAAAAAGTCGCCGACCGGGCACTCGACCGACGGGACCTCCTGGTCGTCCCAGTAGATGCGCAGGATGCTAAAGCGCCAGTTGCCGGTCGGCGTCATCCAGATCTGCTGGATCGCCCCCGGACCGGCAATGTCGGCGATCGAGAAGGTCTCGCCCGGGGCGATGCCCACGCAGGGCGAGATCTTCCACCCCCGCCCCAGGTCACGGGCACAGTGCGCCCCTCGACCCTCGACCGCCATGCCGCCCTTGCCCTTCTCCCCGGTATAGTTCTCGGGTGAGATCGACCGCGTCTGCGCACCGGACAGGCGCGAGAGCACACCCATGCTCATCCCCAACCCACTAAAGCCTGCCATACTGCCTCCTTTGACGCCGAGCCACCTCGCTCGGACAATGGAACTCGCGTTCCGCGGGCCCACCGGACGGCACAGCACACCGGCAGGCTAGTCGACGACCCGGATCCCGTCCCCCGGCACGACCTCACCGACCACCCAGCAGCGATGCCCCGCCTGCGCAAAGCGGGCGAGCAGCGCGTCGAGCCGCTCGTGCGGGAGAGAGACCAGCAGCCCGCCCGATGTCTCCGGCGTATAGAGCGCCTGCTGGATCGCGGGCGAGATGCCAGGTGCGAACGTCACGCTCCGCTCGTACGCGCCCTGGTTGCGGCACGTGCCGCCCGGAAAGCGTCCCTCCTCGGCATACCTGAGCGCGCCGTCGAGGAAGGGCAGCGCCTGCAAGCGGAAACGGAGCGCCACGCCGCTCTTTTCCGCCACTTCGTGGCTGTGGCCCAGCAGCGCGAAACCGGTGATATCCGTACATGCGTGCACGCCGATCTCCTGGATCAACTCCGCCGCCTGCTTGTTCAGCAATTTCATGCTCTCGACCGCCCGCTCGACGTGTGATGGATCGGCAGCTTGCGCCTTGAGAGCGGTCGTGATCAGCCCGACGCCCAGCGGCTTGGTCAGGACCAGCGCGTCCCCCACCTGCGCCGCGGCTTTGGTCCGCACCTGCTGCGGGTGGATCAACCCCATGACCGAAAGCCCATACTTGGGTTCGTCGTCGATCACGGTGTGCCCCCCGGCGAGCACCCCGCCCGCCTCGGCGATCTTGTCGGCGCCGCCGCGCAAGATCGCGGCAGTGACCTCGCTCGGGAGCTGTGCGGGGAACGCAGCGATGTTGAGCGCCAGGACCACGCGCCCGCCCATGGCATAGATGTCGCTCATGGCATTCGCCGCCGCGATTGCGCCATAGTCGTACGGATCGTCGACCACGGGCGGGAAAAAGTCGAGCGTCTGGATCACGGCAAGGTCGTCGCTGATCCGATAGACCGCCGCGTCATCGCTCACGGCAAGCCCGACCAGCAGATCGGGGTACGCCGCGGGGTCAAAGAGCGATGCAATCGGGCGCAGAACCTGCGCCAGGGCCTCAGGCCCGAGCTTTGCCGCTCAACCAGAGGCGCTGCTAAGTGCAGTCAGCCGGATCTGGCTGATCTCCATGCAGATCTCCCTCACTTGCAAGCCGTGGATCTCGTCGATCGCGGGACATCCATCCCTCGACGCACGCCTTGCGCGATCGACGTCCGAGCGGGCGATGCACACGCAGGTACCGTGGTCCGAAGCGATCGCGTATCCCGCCACGAGACCCGCTGCATCGCTACCTGCCGGACATCAGCGCGCTCAGCCCATTGCCCAGGAGCAGCGCAATGAACACGGCAAAGGCCCAGTCCCACTGCCCGGTGAACCCCAGGATCAAGATCAACATGACCAACATGACCGAGACGTAGAGCTGTGGGCGTATCGGTGGATCTGTCTCTTCTCTCCGCCTTCTCACCACACCTTCCCTTCACACCGAGATGGGCGCGATAGCGCGCTCATCTGCGTTGGACGATGCCCCCTCGCTCGACATACCGCTCCGCGCCCACCAGCACATCCCAGAAGGCTGCGTTGCCCCGCCCCGCCGGCGCGGGCTCGCCCGCCTTGCGCACCCACACTTGGTCGTAGAACGTATTCCAGCTATGGATCTCGAGCTTGCTCAGCGGGTGCCAGCATAACAGATCGATGATCTGGTCGTCCGTGTACGCCCGACCGGGGAACCACCTGGCGCGCCCGATGCGGTTGCTCAGCAACAGCACCCCTCCCGGGCGAAGCACGCGCAGCAGCTCGCCGAGGGTCTGCACTGGCTGTGGCGTGAACTCGAGGACCTCCAGGCAGCTCACAGCGTCGAACGTCTCGCCGGGAAAGGGCAACACGCTGGCATCCTCGCGGATCAGGACCGAGCGTTCGCCGTAGGAGCGCAGGCGCCGCTCTGCCCGGCGCAGCATGCCGATCGAAGCGTCGAGCCCCCACACCCGCCCTTCGAAGCGCGGCGCGGCGAGCATGGCGGCGGGAAAACGCCCGGTCCCCGTACCCACGTCCAGGATCAACGGCTGCCGGACGGCGCCCAACCAGGCCAACATCGGCGTGACGATATTCTGATCGTCGCGCGCCCACGTGATCGCCTTGATCCGGTCATAGTAACGCGGAGTCCGATCGTACAGCCAGGCTACGACGCGGGGCCCAAGGTACACCCCCTCCGTGATCGCCAAGGCCCAGTACGCGGCAAGCCCGAGGAGGACGACCAGGGGCACGGCAACCAGGGCCCAGGTCACGCGCGTTCCCCCGTCGGCACCGCCACGCCCTGGTCCTGCCGTTCCTGGTCGAACTCGATCTGCCGGAACGCCATCGCCAGGGCGACGGCGGCGCAGGCGGCTGCCAGCGCGCCATAGGTCCACAGCGGCTGCGCCCCGAGCAAGTAGCCGCCCGCCAAGGGGCCGATGATCTGCGCCAGGCTGTCCAGCGACGCCGAGAGGCCCATCGCCTGCCCCTGCTCCCAAGGGCGGACCGATCTGCTCAGGAAGCCGGTGAGGATGCCTCGCGTGCAGGCTGCAGCAAAGCTGACCGCGCACAGGATCCCGACAAACTGGGCCGGAGTGCGCACCCACCCAAGCAGCACAAAGACGACGACATAGATCGAGAGGCCAAGCAGCGACGTCCGGCGGTCCCCGATCCGCTGCCGCAGGGGGATAAAGATCACAAACCGGATAAAGACCCGGACCACGCCTGCGATCATGAGCATCGACCCAACCTGGGGCGCATCGAGGCCCAGCTTGAGGTTGGCAAACAGTGCGACCGACGACATGTAGACCGAGAACGACAGCGTGTGAAAGCCCCATTGGATCAGCAGATAGCGCGCCACCGGATTCCGCCACACCTCGCGCCGCTGCACCGTGCGCGCCGGAGCCGCGCGCCGCGCAGCGCGTGACTGCCCGGCGACCGCCGGGTTCGACTCACGCAGGAACATGATCGTCATCGCCAGCGTAATGCAGGTCAGGCTTGCCGCGAACAGGCCTGGCGCCATGATCCCCCAGCGTGAGAGCCATCCCCCGAGGCCCGGGCCGAGCAGAGACGAGAGCACGTGCGCAACGCCGATGTTGCTCATTTGCACGCTGCGCTTTTCGGGAGGGACGACGTCGCCGATGATCGCCTTGGCGATCGGAAAATTGCCCCCAAAGACGCCGTCCACGATCCGCGACAAGAAGAGCATGACCAGGTTGTTCGAAAACGCGAGCATCAGGAACCCGGCAAGGGTGCCCAGCTGCGAGAGGAGCAGCATCGGTCTGCGCCCGTACCGGTCGCTCAACGTACCCCAGATCGGGCCCGAGAAAAAGCTGAACAGGGCATTGGTCGACATGAGGACGCCGATCAGCCACGGCTCGGCGCCATACTCCTGCCCGTAGAAGGGCAGGAACGGGATCAGGATCGAAAAGCCAAGGATATCGACAAAGACGGCGATCCACAAGGGCGCCAACCTGGGGTAATCCAGGATGTGGTAGCGCTTGAGCAGGTGCATCTCTATTGGCCCCCAGCCATGGCGCCCGCCTCCTCCGGCGTGCGCAGGGTCACGTCCCCGGCAAGGACGCGCTGCACTGCACCTTCGGTGCGCAGGAGCAGCGCGCCATCCTCGTCTACGCCGATCGCATCGCCAAGCCACTGGTCTGTCCCGCTCGTGACGCACACCCGCTGCCCGATCGTCGCCAGGCGGCGCGCCCACTCTGCGTGGAACGAATGTCCCGCCTCCAGGGCGTCGTGTCGCCTCTCCAGGCCCCCTAGCAGCGCCGCGAGCAAGTCCACGCGCGACACGCGCCTCCCCGTCTCCGCGCTGAGGCTCGTCGCCGGCGCCATGAGGGGCGGCGCCTGACCCAGGTCGAGGTTGACGTTGACGCCAATCCCCACCAGCGCATAGTCGAGCTGGTCGCCGGTCAGCCCGAGTTCGGTCAGGATGCCGCACACCTTGCGCCCGCCGATCAGGACGTCGTTCGGCCACTTGACGCGCGGGCACAGGTCCCCAACCGACCCGATTGCGTCGCACACGGCGAGAGAGCAGATCATCGTCAGGCGTTGTGCCTGGCGCGGCACCAGGCGCGGGCGCAACACCAAGGTCAGCAGGAGGCCCGTCCCGGCAGGCGCCCACCAGCTGCGCGCCAAGCGTCCCTTGCCCGCTGTCTGCTCGTCGGCGAGCACCATCGCGCCCGCCGGCGCGCCCTGCTCCGCCCACGCACGTGCCACGTCCATGGTCGATCCCACCGAAGCCAGGATGCGGGCTGAGCGCCCCAGCCAGGTCGTGGTCAGCAGGTCGTAGATCTGTGTAAGCTCCGAGGTGGACATAGCATCCAAAGGTAGCACAAAACGCCGCCGCGCGCAAGTGCGCCGCCCACCCGGTCTGCTTTGCCAATGCGCCCGATTTGCGGTACAATGGACAGGCTAGGCCACCATGTAACTGGAATGAGGAGCAAACCTTGGAACAACTGTGGTCTCCGTGGAGGATGGCATACATCCTTGGCGACAAGGATCACGCGTGCGTCTTTTGCACCGCGTGCGCAGCCGATCCGAGCCACGATCGGGAGTACCTGGTGCTGCACAGGGGAACGTACAGCTGTGTGATCATGAACCTTTACCCGTACAACAACGGGCATCTGATGGTCGTGCCCCGAGCGCACCAACCCACCTTCGAGGGACTGCCCGCGGAAGCGCTGGGAGAGGTGATGGCGCTCGCAAACCACAGCATGGCGGTCCTGCGCGAGACCATGCAGGCCCAGGGCTTCAACCTCGGCGTCAACATCGGGACGATCGCAGGCGCCGGGATCAGCGACCACGTCCACATGCACGTCGTGCCGCGCTGGACCGGCGACACCAACTTTATCACTACCGTAGGCCAAGTGCGCTGCATCCCCGAGAGCCTCAGCGAGTCGTACGATAAGCTCCGGGCAGCGTGGGATACCTGCACGTGAGCACTGCAGCCCGTGCCCTTCCGGCGCCTGCGGTGTTGACGTGATCGCAGCAGGCGAGCCCAGCGCCTCGGCGTAGGGGCCACTCGCCGCACAACAGGGATGCCGTATACCAAGACATGACCATCGACAGCGTGCTCGAGAACCGGCGCATGGAGCGCATAACGTTCCATCCATCTCCAGGCCCGTTGAACTCGCTGCAGTACTGGGGCCAGTTCATACGTCCACTCCGCGTGGTCCGGAACTTCTTGATCGTCTACCTGAACCGGTACCTGCCCTCAGAGGGTCTCAAGAACGTGCTCTACCGGTGGACGGGGATGAAGGTCGGTCGTCATTGCTCCTTTGGCCTATGTGCCATGGTCGACGCCTTCTTCCCTCACCTGATCACTGTCGGCGAGAACTGCCTGTTCGGGTACGATTCGGTGTTGCTGGCCCACGAGTTCCTACAAGGAGGGCTGCGTACTGGGCCGGTGGTGATCGGCAATGACGTGACGGTCGGGACCAAGTCCACGGTCCTGCCGGGCGTCGTGATCGGCGATGGCGCCGTCATATCGGCAATGAGCCTGGTCAACAAGGACGTTCCCCCCTACCACATCGTGGGCGGGGTCCCGATCCGCGCATTGGGGATGGTCCCCGAGTCGGAACGGCGTGCGTCCGCGACCCGTCGCGCGCCGTCCGCGACCCAAACGGCGCCAGAGGAACGCCCGTAATGCGCCTGTACAACCAACTCGAGAGACTCGTGTTGCTGCGTCCCGTCGCGATCACGATCATTGCCATCGGCCTGATCGGCGGCGTATGGGGGTTCATCGACTGGTACGGGCCCACCTTTGCGCGCTACCCGGTGTGGCAGTGGCCCTTTGTGCCAGACTGCCCGCTCTTTGCCTTGCTCTTTACCCTGTCGCTTGGGCTGTTGTTGATCGGCCGCAACTGGGCGCCATACAACGCGATCGTCGCCTTTGGCCTGATCAAGTACGGCGTATGGACCGTAACGGTGTGGATCCTGTTCTGGGCCAACGGAGGCCCGCTCACGACCGAGAGCGTGGTCATGACACTCGCACACACCGGCATGGTCTTGGAGGGACTCTTTTTGCTCCGCTACCTCAAGCTGGATTGGCCCACGCTGGCTGCAAGTGCGATCTGGTTTGGGCTCAGCGACTGGATGGACTATGGCCCCTTTGAGACCTATCCGCACTTTCCGTCGATCATCCCGTACGCGATCGTGCGGGGACACACGATCGCGATGACCGTGCTCCTGACCGCGCTGTACGGCGCGATGGCTTGGCGGCGCCGGCGCAGCCCGGCGGCGGCGGGACAATGAGACGCCGCCGCTCGCAGTGGCTGTGGATCGCCGTCGGGTGGTTTGCCATCCTGGGCGTAAGTGCGGCGTGGCGCGGTTTGGCGCTGTGGGGTGAGCGTGCCCTGCTGTACGAGCTGGGCAGTTCGCTCTCGCCCCTCGCGCTGACGGTCTATGCCGCCATCTTTGTGGGGTGTGGCCTGGGGCTCGTCGTCGCTGCAGCAGGACTCTGGTTCCGGCGCGACTGGTCGCGCCACGTCGCGTGGGCGTGCCTGGCGGGCTATCTGGCAGCATCGCAGTCCTACACCTGGCTCTATGTCCGTTCGGGGCTGACCTGGGAGCGCCGCTGGGTGGCGCTGACCGGGGCTGTGCTCGCCCTGGCGGTCAGCGTCGTCGCCATGACCTGCTCCAGGCCCAGGGCCTGGCTCGGACTGGGGTAGACGCCTATGGCAGCGCGCACGCGACACCGCTTCCACGGCGCCCCGCAGCGGTTCGAGGTTCTGGCGCGTTACATCTATGACCGATACGGGCAGCGCATCGAGTACATCGCGGACGTCGCCGGGGGGCAGGGCATGCTCACCCGTATCCTGAACAAGCACTACAACTACCAGTCCGAGGTCGTGGACCCGCGCGGCTGGGTGCTCAAAGGTGTGCCGCATCGTGAAGAGGCGTTCTCTGCCACGTTTGCGTCCTACTATGACCTGGTCGTCGGCCTACACCCCGATCAGGCGACGCGCGCCGTTGCGCAAGCCGCACTGCTCCGACCGGCGATCCTGATCCCGTGCTGCAATTTCTGGTCCGACGACAAGCTCGGTCGTGATGCCCTGGTCGACGCCATCGCCCAGTACTACAGCGAGCACGGCGTACGTTTCGAGCGGGTCACGTGGGCTTTTCGCGGGCCCAAGAACATCGGCCTCGTTTCCGAGCCACCAGAGCAGGCAACCAGCGTGTGACCTGGTTCAGCCCTTTCGAGGAGGACATTCATGGCATTCGACGAACTGTTAGAGATGGAGCGAACCGCAAGCTTGGGCGGCGGCGTGGCGCGCATCGAGCGCCAGCACGCCAAGGGCAAGCTCACGGCGCGCGAACGGATCGACGTGCTGCTCGACCCGGGTTCCTTTCACGAGGTCGACGCCTTTGCGACCAATGCCGAGGGGGACTTCCAGCCAGAGAGCGTCGTGACTGGGTGGGGCACCGTCGACGGACGGACCGTCTTTGTCTTCTCGCAGGACTTTACCGTTCAAGGCGGGTCAGTGGGCCTCGTCCACGGGGCCAAGGTCTGCAAAGTGCTCGACATGGCGATAAAGAACGGCGCACCCGTGATTGGGATCAACGACTCGGGCGGCGCGCGCATCCAGGAGGGCGTGGACTCGATGTGGGCGTATGGCGAGATCTTTACGCGCAACACGCTCGCCTCGGGCGTCATCCCGCAGATCTCGGTGATCCTCGGTCCGTGCGCCGGCGGCGCCGTCTACTCGCCCGCCATCACCGACTTTGTGTTCATGGTCGACGAGCTCAGCCACATGTTCATCACCGGTCCACAGGTGATCAAGGCAGTGACGGGCGAAGAAGTCACCTTTGAAGACCTGGGAGGCGCCAAGGTCCACAACCAGCGCAGCGGCGTCGCCCACTTTTTGGCGCCAGATGAGGAGACCTGCCTGCAAGACGTGCGGACCCTGCTCTCCTATCTGCCCTCCAACAACATGGACGACCCGCCGATCCTGGACACGGGCGACGAGCCGGGGCGCAGCGATCCCGAGCTGGACAGCGTGATCCCGGCGGACACCCAAACCCCGTACAACATGCGCGACGTGATCCAGCCGATCGTCGACGGGGGCGAGTTCCTGGAGGTGGCGCGCTACTTTGCGCCCAACCTGCTCGTCGGGTTCGCGCGCATGAACGGGCAGTCGGTGGGCATCGTGGCGCAACAGCCGCGCGTGCTTGCCGGCGCGCTCGACATCAACTCGGCGGACAAGGGCGCCCGGTTCATCCGCTTCTGCGACGCGTTCAACATCCCGCTGATCACGTTCTGCGACACCTCGGGGTTCCTGCCAGGCTTGAACCAGGAACATGGCGGCATCATCCGCCACGGCGCCAAGATGCTGTATGCCTACGCCGAAGCCACCGTCCCCAAGATCGCCGTGATCACGCGCAAGGCCTACGGCGGGGCCTACATCGCCATGAGCTCCAAGCACCTGCGCAGCGACGTCAACTATGCGTGGCCCAACGCCGAGATCGCCGTCATGGGCCCCGAGGGGGCGGTCAACGTGATCAACCGCCGCGAGATCGAGGCTGCGGATGACCCGGAGGCCAAGCGCGCCGAGCTGGTAGACGAGTACCGCCGCAAATTCGCCAACCCCTACGTCGCCGCGGGCAAGGGGTACCTGGACGCCGTGATCGTGCCACGCGAGACGCGACCCCGGATCATCGAGGCGTTGGCCATGCTCGAGCGCAAGCGGGATGGGCTGCCGCCCAAGAAGCACGGCAACATCCCACTCTAGCCCACGCATCGTGCGGCGGTGGCGCCGCACGGCACACCAAGGAGTAGACCGAAATGACCAAGAACCCACTCCGGATCTGCGATACCACGCTGCGCGACGCACACCAGTCGCTGCTGGCGACCCGTTGGCGGATCGAGGATATGCTTCCCATCGCCGCCGAGATCGACAAGGTTGGCTACAGCTCGGTGGAGATGTGGGGCGGCGCGACCTTTGACTCGTGCATGCGCTTCCTGGGCGAGGACCCGTGGGAGCGGCTGCGCAGGCTCAAGGAGGCAATGCCCAAGACGCCGTTCCAGATGCTGCTGCGCGGGCAGAACGTCGTCGGCTACCGGCACTATGCGGATGACGTCGTGGAGCGCTTTATCGTCAAGGCGCACGAGAACGGGATCGACGTCCTTCGCGTCTTTGACGCACTGAACGACCTGCGGAACATGGAGTTCTCGTTCCAGGTGATCAAGCGCGAGGGCGCGCACCTACAAGCCTGCTTTAGCTACACGACGAGCCCGGTCCACACCATGCAGACCTTTGTCGACATGGCCCAGCGCATGCAGGACATGGGCGCCGACTCGATCTGCATCAAGGACATGGCTGGACTGGCGACGCCGCCGATCACGTTTGAGCTGGTCTCGCGCCTCAAGGAAGCGGTCGAGGTCCCGATCCAGTTCCACACCCACGACACGGCAGGCATGGGCGCCGGGTCGTGCTATGCCGCCGCCCAGGCAGGCGTCGACGTCGTCGACTGCTCGATCTCGTCCCTGTCGACCGGCACCGGGCAGCCTGCGGTCGAGACGATCGTCGGCATGCTGCACGGGACCGATCGCGACACCGAGCTGGACATGGACCAGCTGATCGTGATCGCCGACTATTACAAGGAGGCGCGCGAAAAGTACGCGGCGTTCGAGCGCGGGATGCACGGGCCCGACGTCGCCGTGCTCCGCTACCAGGTGCCGGGCGGGATGCTGTCCAACCTGGTCAACCAGCTGCGCGAACAGAACGCCCTCGACCGGTATCGCGACGTGACAGACGAGATCCAGCGCGTCCGCGCTGACCTCGGCTACCCGCCCCTCGTGACCCCCTCGAGCCAGATCGTCGGCACACAGGCGACCTTTAACGTCCTGACCGGTCAACGCTACGGCGTGATCATCAACGAGGTCAAGGACTACCTCCGCAACATGTACGGTCGCCCACCGGGCGAGGTGAACGAGGAGCTGCGCAGGCAGGCGATCGGCGATGAGAAGCCGATCGAGGTCCGCCCCGCCGACCTGCTCGAGCCTGAGATGGAGAAGGCCAAGGACGAGCTCGGCGACCTGGCTGAGAGCGAGGAGGACGTGATCTCGTACGCGATCTTTGGCCCTGTGGCGCGCGAGTTCCTCGAGATACGCAAGCACGGCGGCATGCTGGCGACCGACCCCACCGTCGCCGCAATCGCGGGCCTCGTCGCAGAGCGCGAAGGCATGCTCGAGACGGCGCCCGCCGAGGAAGGCCGACCGCAGCTGCAGCTGGCGGTGACGCCCTCGTCGTGGCGCGTCGCAGGGCGCCCGCGCATCCGCCAGATTGGAGGCTACCCAAAATGGTGAGCAAGTCGTTCGCACTGACCGTCGACGGCAAGACCTACCAGGTCGAGGTGATCCGTCCGGGTGTGATCTCGGTCGATGGCAACGTGTTCGACATCGAGCGGACGGGCAACGGCGTGACCGTAGATGGTCAGGCCCTGGTCGCCCGGTTGTCCACCGGCTTTGCCATCGTCGGCGGCAAGCTATACGAGACCGAATGGGAGACCAAGTAGGCTAGATCGCGCGCGGCGGGTCGGAACCGTGGCCTGCCGCGCGCGGGGGAAAAGGAGGTCACCGTGAACGGGATGATCAAGGCTGGGCTGATCGGGCTGCTCGCAGGCGGCGTTCTGGGGATCGGCATCACCCTCTTCTTGCCCTACTGCACCCCTTGTGCAGCCGTCGTGATCGGACTTGGGGTGGGCTTCTTGGCTTCGCTCTGGGATAAGCCACCCGACGGGAGCAGCAGCGCCGCGCTGGGCGCCAAAGGCGGGGCGATCGCCGGCGTGGGGCACCTAGCTGGGCAGATCCTGGGCATGCTGATCAACGCACTCGTCGTCGGTCCCGAAAAGGCGGCGGAGACGCTCAACCAGCTGGGACTGGACACGGCATCGCTGACGCCGAGGATGTACTGGCTCACCCAGATCGTCGTCAACACGACCTGCGGGCTGACCAACATTGCGATCGCCGCCGGGCTGGGTGCGTTGGGTGGGCTCCTGTGGTACCAGACGGTGGGCAAGAACCGGGCGACCACAGCCCTCTGACCGGGGGCACACAGGGACCTGGACAGCGGGGAGGCGCTGGTCGATGACAGACCGAGTCGGCAAGGACGAGTCCGAAGGGCAGGATGCCACGCGCGAGCGCAGTGAGGCCTACTGCACCTCCTCTGGCATTCCCCTAGAGCCATTCTACACCCCGGATCACCTCGCCGGGCACGACTACCAGCGCGATCTGGGCGTCCCAGGTGCGTATCCCTACACCCGCGGCGTGTACGCGACGATGTACCGCGGGCGGGTGTGGACGATGCGCCAGTACGCCGGGTATGCCTCAGCGGCGGAGAGCAACCAGCGCTACAGGTATCTGCTCTCGCAGGGACAGACCGGGCTGTCGGTCGCCTTTGACCTGCCGACCCAGATCGGGTACGACGCCGATCATCCACTGGCCCAGGGCGAAGTGGGCAAGGTCGGCGTCTCGATCTGCTCGCTGGCGGACATGGAGCAGCTGTTCGACGGGATCCCGCTCGATCAGGTCTCGACGAGCATGACGATCAACGCCTCGGCGCCCGTCCTTCTGGCAATGTACATCGCCGTCGCGCAGCGCCGGGGCATACCGTCCCGCGTCCTGCGTGGGACCATACAGAACGACATCCTAAAAGAGTACATCGCACGCGGGACCTACATCTATCCCCCGGGCCCCAGCATGCGGCTGATCACGGACATCTTTGCTTACTGCCACGAACACCTGCCGCGCTGGAACACGATCTCGATCAGCGGCTACCACATTCGCGAAGCGGGCGCGACGGCAGTCCAAGAAGTCGCCTTTACGCTGGGCAACGCGATCGCCTACGTCGAGGCAGCGCTCGCCAGCGGCTTGCAGATCGACGAGTTCGCACCCCAGTTGAGCTTTTTCTTTAGCGCGCACAACGAGCTGCTGGAAGAGGTCGCCAAGTTCCGCGCCGCACGCCGCCTGTGGGCGCGGCTCATGCGAGAACGCTACGGCGCGCGCGAGCCCCGGTCGGCGCAGCTGCGCTTTCACACCCAGACCGCCGGCTCCACGCTCACCGCCCAACAGCCCGACAACAACGTCGTCCGGGTCACCTTGCAGGCCCTGGCGGCGGTCCTCGGCGGGACACAGAGCCTGCACACGAACTCGCGCGATGAGGCGTTGAGCCTACCGACCGCCGAGTCGGTCCAGATCGCGCTGCGCACGCAGCAGATCCTGGCGCACGAAAGCGGCATCGCGGGCACGATCGATCCCCTGGCGGGCAGCTATGTCGTCGAGCACCTGACGGACGAGATCGAGGAGCGCGTGTGGGCCTACCTGGAGCAGATCGAGGCCCTGGGCGGCATGCGCGCCGCGATCGAGAGCGGCTATGTCCAGCGCGAGATCCACAACAGCGCCTACGCCTACCAGCGCGCGATCGAGAACGGCGCGCAGGTCGTGGTCGGCGTGAACGCCTATGCAGTCGAAGAAGCGCACTCTCTGGATACCCTACGCGTCGATCCCGCAGTTGGCGCCGAACAGCGCGAGCGCGTGGCAGAGATGCGTGCCCGGCGCGACGACGTGCGCGTGCGGGAGACGCTGGGCGCGCTGCGCCAGGCGGCGCGCGGGGACGCGAACCTGATGCCGCCGATCCTGGACTGCGTCGTCGCGTACTCCACGTTGGGCGAGATCTGCGACGCCATGCGCGCTGTGTTCGGCGAGTATAGGCCTTCGTTCGTGCTGTAGGAGGTAGACGTGCCTGAACGTGTGATCCGCGTGCTGATCGCCAAACCCGGGCTCGACGGGCACGACCGCGGCGCCAAGGTCGTCGCTCACGCGCTGCGCGACGCGGGGATGGAAGTGATCTATACCGGGTTGCGCCAGACCCCGCAGATGATCGCCGACGCCGCGCTCCAGGAGGATGTCGACGTGGTAGGCATGAGCGTCCTCTCCGGAGCGCACATGACGCTCGTCCCCAGGGTCGTGGAGCTGCTGCACGCGCACGGGCTGGACGACGTGCTCGTCGTCGTCGGCGGGATCATCCCGCAGCAGGACGTCGCGCCGCTGCGCGATGCCGGCGTCGATGCGGTCTTTGGCCCGGGTACACCCCTCGACGAGATCGTGCGATCGATCAGCGCCGCCGTCGCCGCGCGGGAGCGCGCCTAACCCGTGGACACGCTTGCGCGCGGCGTGCTGTCCGGCGACGGGCGATCGGTCGCACGCGCCATCACGCTGATCGAGTCGGGCGCGCCGCAAGCGCGCGCACTGCTCGACGCCCTCCACCCACATACCGGACGCGCACACGTGGTCGGCGTGAGCGGCGCGCCGGGCACGGGCAAGAGCACCCTGATCGCCCGCCTGGCGCGCGCTTTCCGCCAGCGCGGCGAACGGGTCGGCATCATCGGGGTCGACCCGACCAGCCCGCTTAGCGGCGGGGCGCTGCTCGGAGACCGCATCCGCATGCGTGACCTGGTAGGCGACGCGGGTGTCTACATACGCAGCATGGCGACCCGCGGCGCAGCGGGCGGGCTCGCGCAAGCCACATCCGGTGCGGTCGCCGTGCTCGACGCCGCCGGGTACGACGTGATCGTGGTCGAGACGGTCGGCGCAGGACAGGACGAGGTCGCGATCGCGCAGGTCGCCGATACCACGGTCGTCCTCGAAGCTCCCGGGCTGGGGGACGAGATCCAGGCGATCAAGGCGGGCCTGATCGAGGTCGCCGACGTGCTGGTGGTCAACAAGGCCGATCGCCAGGGCGCCGACCAGGCGGTTCGCGCCCTGCAGATGGCGGTCGCCCTCGGCGAAAGGGCGTGGAGGCCCCCGATCTGCGAGACGATCGCCCTCGACGGCACCGGGATCGACGACGTGATCGCCGCGATCGACGCACACCGCCGCTTCCTGGGGCAGGCTCCGGACGAGGAGCGCGCCCGTGCGCGCGCCCGTGCGCGTCTGGAAGACCTGCTGGCGCAGACGCTGCTCGAACGGTTCCTGGCGGACCTGCCGAGTGGTGCGATCGACGGCGTCGTGGCGCGCCTGTCCTCCCGCGAGCTCTCGCTCTACGAAGCGCTCGAGGAGCTGGGCTTGCAGCCCACTGCTCATTGACAGTCCCTCCTGGGACATGGTACAATGATCGCGTGGGGAACTTTCTCCTCCCATCTCGTCCTCGCCTCAGCTCGCCAACGCACACGCGTAGCCACAGCCTGCTGGCTGCCTGCGGGCGCACGTGAGCCCTAGCGCGCGCCCTGTGTGGCGCGCAGAAAGGACTGTCGCAATGAACAAGCAAGTACGGTCTATCGGCATCGCCCTCGCCGTCCTGGCGCTCGCCGTCGCGATCGGCCTCCTGGCGCATCTCGTGCGCGTCCAAGCCGATCCGCCGGACCAGTGGAACGAACCACCTTTGGCGCCGCCCGAATCCCCGCAGACGGAGGGCCCCAATCCCAATGAACGGGATACCGCCCCGGGGGTTGGGGACCAAGCAGGGGGCGCGGCGCCGCCGGGCACCTCGTACCTGGTCCTGCCCGCCGCCGCGTTCAGTTCCGACGGCGTCGACCCCGACGGGTTCTTCTTTAGCTTTGGCGGCGGCTACCTGGTGGGAACGGCGGAAAGCGGCGCCTGCCTCGCAGCCCCTGTGCGCCTGCCCGCCGGAACGACCGTCGTCTCGCTCGAGGTCTTCCTGCTCGACTCCAACAACTCCAACCAGGAGTGGTTCGACTTGTACCGTGTCGAGCTCGCCACGGGATCGACAGCCACCTTGGCGACTGTCTCGAGCCCCATTGGCACGACGGGCAGCGTGGTCAAGCTCGTGGACGACACGGTCGCCCACCCTGAGGTCTCGGATGCCTATGCCTACTATGTCGCGACCTGCGCTCGCCCGAGCATCTATGTCCACGGGGTGCGGATCGGCCATTTCTCTGGGGCCTACCTGCCCTCCGTGATGCGCGACAACTAGCGCTCAGCGTCCCTGCTGCGCGATCGGCGCCTTCCCCCCGAACGTGTACGGGGAGGACAGCCTGTTTCGCGAGCGACGTGTCGCCCGTAGGAGCACGGCGCGCCGTGCCCCTACGGGGTCCCGTCGACAAGGGCATCCCGGTCCTCACCCCAAGGTACTCCCCGCAGCCTTGCAGATTGCTTCCAGC
>JAFGIE010000006.1 GCA_016929775.1 Anaerolineae bacterium | reverse complement strand
GCAGAGCTCACGTGGCCTGTGAACGCCACGTCTGCGAGCCCGAGCTGTCCGATCAGCGCACGCAGGTAGTCAAGATAGGGCCCCATCTTGGCGGTGGATCCCACCAGGAGTAGGTTGGCGTCGGGCCGCACGTGGCGCTTGAGGTGGGCAAAGGTCACGATCAGGTCCTCGAAGCACTTGTTCGGCGACACGCGCCCCACAAAGAGCACATTGGCCTTGCCTGCCCACTGCCGCATCACGCCCCGCGCGGGGCGGATCGCATAGCGTCGCGGTTCCACCACGATCGGCAGGACGTCCAGCCTCGTCCATCCCATCTGCGCGAGGTCGTCGCAGTTGTACGTGGACACGCCCCAGCCCGCATCAAACATCTCCCTGATCTGGCGCAGTTGCTCGCGTCCCTGGCGTGCCGTTTCGTAATAGCTCTGGTTGATCCGGGCAAAGTACGTGTGTGGCGTGATGTTGTGATACACCAGCACCTTGCGGTCTGGTAGACCCCGCAGCCACGCAAGCACATCCTGGGAGTAGATCATCGTATAGTGTAGCAAAAGGACGTTCTCTGGCGCTGAGACACTGCTGTACGCGGCGATCGGGCGTGTCTGCCCTTCGAAGTGCAGGGGCTGCTCCTCGCAGTAGATGTCGCTTCGGTAGCCCTGCGCACGAAGCAGCGCCTGCAGGCTCAGCACGTGGTTGCTGGCGGCATCCCCAAAGGCCGGCCTGGGGTGAAACTGGTGGACTTGTATCACGTTGGCTCCGTTCTTGCAGTGGGGACAGCGGCAGGCCCACGTCACGCCCCGACCCGAGATCGCGCCCGCCTATGGCTCGCTCTCGAGCTCGTCGATCCGCTGGCGCAGTTGCTCGTTCTCCGCCACGAGTTCCGCCACTGCGCGCAGCAAAGCGCGGTTGAGCGATGACTGCTTCTCCAGCGACGCCTCCAAGTACCGGCGCACCTCGTCGTTGATGATACGGCGCACCAGGGCGTGGATCGGACCCAGGATCGGCGTGCGCCAGTCGATCGTGTACTGGCGAGGCACGATGTCGCAGTCCCGCGGTCGCAGCGCCGCCATCCGCCCCGCTAGAGAATCGTCCGCGGGCCCTCCGATCATCTCCTGACGCAGCTGACGCGCGACCTCGGCGGGGTCAACGTCGTCCGCCGGCATCTCGCCCCGGCGCGCAGCGATCCGCGCCCGGATGGCGCGCGCGATCTCGCCCGCATCCGTGTCAGCATCGCCGATCTCGAACCAACTATCGCTCACAGCGTCCTCTCCTGCTCCGATCGCGCGCTCTGCGTGGCGAGGCGCGCCATCTGACGAGCCATCGCGATCACGGCGCGAACGTACACCTCTTGCTGCTGGTTGATCGCCTCCTGCTGTTGCATCAGGTAACGCATAGCCCAGCGGGCGGCAACGCTGTACCACAGCGCGCGCACGCGTCCAATCAGCGGTCCGACGACTGGCGTTGAGGAGCGGAACTGGAATTCGCGCAGCGGAGGTACCACCGATACAGCGTCGCCCAACGAGGACTGGAACAGCACTTGCAGGCCATCCAGGACGGGCTCTAGCAGGCGCACCTGATCGGACCAGCGCGCCGGGATCACCTCACACGCCGCGATCATCGCCTCCAGGTAGGTGGGACGAAGCACGTCTGCGGCAAGTCGCCGCGCGCGCTCACACTGGTAGGCGTGCTCGGCGGGCACAAACTCGTCCAGGAAGCGCTCTGGCGGCACGTGCTTGAGCACGAAGCGCAGGCGTCCGCGGTGGTAAGCGCGCGAAATGGAGGCGACATCGGTGAGCGACGTGGTCTCGTGGTGAACCAGCGACGCCTGCGGCACGTACCGCACCCCATATCCCGCCTCACGCGCCCGGTAGCACAGGTCGGCATCCTCGAAATACCCGGGCCAGAACCCCTCGTCCAGCAGCCCGACCCGCTCCATGACGTCCCTGCGCACGGCGAGCGCAGCGCCCGTCACATAGTCGACCTCTCGTGCCTCGTCCCACTGCCCCGTGTCGCGCTCTCCCTGCCCATCGTGCGACGGCAGCGCAAGGGGCCACGCCACCCGCGCGCCGGCGTGCTGGATCGTCCGACCATCTGGGTAGTGCGCCTTGCACCCCGCTACCCCCACGACCGGATCGCTCAGCGCCGCGACCAAGGCAGACAGCCATCCTGGTCGCACCTCCGTGTCCTGGTTGAGCAGCAGCAGGATGCGCCCATTTGCTACACGAATTCCAGCGTTGCACGCGCCCGAGAATCCCAGGTTCGCCGGGTTGCGCACTACCGTGATCCCTGGGTACCGCTCGTCGAGCATGTCCGCGGACCCGTCGGTTGACCCGTTGTCCACGGCGATCACCTCAAACCGCACCCCCTGCTGGGCCAACAGGGCATCCAGACAGGGCGCCAGGTACCGTATCCCGTTCCACACCGGGATGATCACAGAGGCTTCGTAGGTCGTCACGGATCTCATCTCCACGGCGCTGCGCGCCGCCCAAGCCGGCGCAGCCACGCCATCAGGCGGATGAACTTGCCACGCTCGTATGCGGCGACAGTTGCGCGCAGGCGAGCGATCTCGGTCTCTGCGCCGGGGTCCATCCAGCTCCCAACCAGGTACGGCTTGTCTGGCGCCCGCTGCGGCGCCCGGCAGAAGCGCGCCAAGGGCTGGGCAGCCTCCTCCCACGTCAGGCCCGCCCGGGCGCGCTCGAACCTGCCCTCCATAACACGCCGGTCCCACCCGAGCGCCGCGTCCAAGGCGTTCGCGACGGCATCCGCATCTCCGGCGGTGACGGCGATCCCGACCCCAGCGCGTTCCGCCAAGTCGCTCAATGCATCGCCCTGTGTGGCGACGATCGGCACGCCCGCCCAGAAGCAGTCGAGCAGGCGCGTCCGGAACGCGAGGCGCGCCTCGACCGTATCTGCGTGCAGCGTCAGCGCGGCGTCCGCTTCGGCGAGCACGTTCTGCCACTCGCTGTACGGCACCCAGTCGCCAAAGAACACGGCGCTGTCCACGAGCCCCAGCTCGTGCGCCAGCGCCTTCGCCAGCTCGACCTGTGAGGCGACGTGTGCCATGGCGGGGTTCGGGTGCCGCGTGCCGGGGAAGACGAGCCGGACGTCGGGACGCACCGAACGCAGGCGCGCGACCGCCCGGATCGCCGTCAGTGGATCGAGCCAGGGCCACAGCCCCCCGCCCCACAGCACCACCTTGTCGCCCGCGCCGATGCCCGCCACGACCCCCTTGAGTGCGCGACCGGTCGGGCAGAGGGCGCGATCGGGCAAGCCAAAGGGCACCACGTCGACCAACGCACGGAGCGATGCCGACGCCGCGTGGGTGTGCGCGTTCACCCTTCCGAACGCCTCCAGCGTCCCCAACCACCAGTCGCGCTGCCGCTCGCTGGCGCAGATGAAAAAGTCGCCCGCGCGGTACGCGCGCGCCAAGACCCAGCGCTGCCGGACCACATCGCCGCCGAGGGACAGCGTTTCTGCCAGCACCGGGTCATATCCATCGACGATCAGCGGTGCGGGACAGCTCGCCAAGAGGTCGCTGTCGCCCACCGTCAGGGCGGGCGCCAGCACAGCCCCAGTCTGCCGAACCGCGGCGACGATCCGCCGATCGGCGAGGGACTCGTAGCGCATGATCTCGAACGGCGCACTCTCGACGGTGGAAGCGCGAGGAACAGCCAGGGAGACCGCACACTCGGCTGACAGCACGCGCGCCAGCTGGTAGTAGCGGATCCCGGGCCCTGCCATGTGTGTTCCGACCACTTCCGGGCTGATGATCAACAGGTCGACCACGGCACTCCGTCCCAAGCTCGACGCTGGCACGTGGGCCCAGGGGCGGGCCACGCAACCGACGGCTCCGGACGCCACCGAGGACATGCGGCGCCGTCAGCCACGATAGTGCGCCAGGTCATATGCTTTCAGATCGCGCTGCTGGAGCTGGCGCCCATCGAGCCGCTGCGCCTCGATCTGGACGCCGCGCGGGCCGACGTCGATCAGGAGATAGTTCTCCTCCTGCGCCCCGCCCATGCCGCTCGCCACCAGGCGCACGTTCCCCTCCTGCTGGTAGAATAGAGGCATCGCCCAGGTCACACCGACGTCGCCGGCGAACACGTAGACCGAGGAATCGATCCCTCGCAGCAGCGGGTGAACGTCACGCCAATAGTTCCCATGAAAGTCATACCCGTTCCGAGCGTTCAGACTCGCCTTCAATCCCTCGTATGGCGTACCATCGATGACCCACACTAACTTGTGGACAAACACAAAGACGTTGCGCGTACCCTCAGCCGCGAGCGTACGCTCCAGGAACGCGAGTTGATCTCCCGTGATCTTGCCCTGGTCCAGTTCCCCGTCGAGCACAATAAACAAGTCCGCCATGTGACGGAACGCATAGTACGTCGGCCCGTACCGGCGAGTATAGAGGTCGCGGTCGCTCATGTCGTGGTTGCCCACCGCAAAGTAGACGGGCATCGACAGGCTCGCCAGATCGCGGTCCACATCATCCCAGTCCTTGACCGTGCCACAGATCACGATGTCGCCCGTCAGAACGCCCAAGTCTGCGCCGCGCGAGTTGATTGCCGGAAACCACGCGCGAAAGCGAGGATGCACGCCCGCGTTGTCGATGCCCGGTACACCATAGGTATGACCTGCCACAAAGAACGTGTACTCGATCTCGCTTGCGGCCCACGCGCCGCCAAGGTATGCCCAAGCTGCCGCCGCAGCCAACAGGCCCGCGATCAGCAGGCAGGCGACGGTCAGACGCCGGCGGGCCAGCACTGCGCCGCCTCGCACACGGACCGGTCTACATCCAAGACAGCGCCTCCATCACACCGTTCACGTACTTGGAGTTGCGGTCTGTCTGCAGGGGAAAGGACGACACGACCTCCGACACGCGACGGTGCAGTCTCGAGTCCGCCTTGACCTCTACTACCACTCGGCTCTCCGCAGGGGCCCGCAGGCTGAGGTTGGGGTGCGGGAACATCAGCTGATCGTAAGCAACCTGCTCATAGTCGAGTGTCACGCGAATCTGGCGGTCGCCCGACTCGTAGTACTCGCGCATATAGCTGTTGATCAGTACGGGCAGGTCCGCAGCCGCCAACCACAGCCCTACCTGCCCTGTCGCGTGCGCCTTGAGATGGGTCAGCAGGTCAAACCACGACGTCGTGGTCAGGTCCACATGATCCGGGATCGGGCAGATCTCCTTCCACCCCACCTGGCTAACCTTGTGCTTGAGCTCGAGCGCGCCGCGTACGGTGACGTGGTCCGTGCCGTACCACCGCAGGCGCAGCTTGGCACGATCGCTGACGCCGACCAGGTTCGCGTCCAGACAAGCCAGGTCTGGCGTGTCAAAGTAGAGGTTGTTCACCTGTCGCGGCGGGTACGCCTCGCCAAACACGTCGGGGTGCAGGCGCACCCAGGCGCGGGCATCCGGCAGGTACATCTCGTCGCAGGTCATCTTGACCTCGAACCGCGTCTGCAGGCCCACGCGCTCAGTCATCCGGCACCGCCTGTACGTGGATCACCTCGTCGAGCACGATCGCCGCGTTTGGCGCCGCCTGTCCCGTCGCGACCTCGCGCGCCGGCAGGCGCTCTCCGGTGTCGAGGTCGTACATCCCCACCACCACCCGGTACTCGCCCGGCGGCAAATCGAGGGGCAACGCGATCGACCGCGGGTCATCGACCAGCGGGCCCACTTGCCAGTGCCCTGTCGGATACACGTTTCCACGCGGCATCGAGTCGCCCTGTGCGACAAGCCGCCCGCCCTGATCGAGCACGTGCACAAAGACAGAGTAGTCGTGTTCCACGTTCGCCATAGCCTGCCAGTAGAGCACCAACTCGAGGTCATCGCCCGGCGCCAGCGTAGACGTGACCACCTCGTAGCCCAGCAACCGGATCGCGTCGCCCAGCTCATACCGCAGCTCTGTCATCGCGGCGACTGCTTCCTGCCGCGCATAGAGGGCGTCGACGTCCAGCGCTGTCCCATAGTCCGTCTCGCCGTCGAGGGCAACCGTGCTCCCCGACTGGACCAGCGTGCGCACCGACCCGTCCTCGAACACGACTTCGCTCGCCTCGATGTGAGCAGGCCCATACTCCAGCTTTTTCAGGTATGCTGCCAGGCCCGCTGTCCAGGCACGCGCGATCCGCACATTCCGCGCGGACAGCCGAGAGAGGTCCTTGCTCACCAGAGCCATGCCCACGTCCTCGGCATACACGTCCTGCGCGTCAAGCGCGCTGTCCTCGCCGACAGAGAGGCCCTTGTCGTACACACGCAGCAGGGTGACGCCTGATACGACGACCTGGCTGCCGCTGACGTCGACCGCATCGCCGCGCACGTCGTGAAACGCACACCGCTCGATCCTACCCGTCACAAAGTCCCCATCGAAGGCATCGGAGGCAGCATCCGCGAACTCGCTGTCGCTGAACTGAAACCGCGCGCGCACCACGTTGATCGTGTCCTCGGCGAGCGAGCCGTGCAGGCGACAGGACTCGAGCCGTACGGGGCTCTCATAGAACGTCACGCCCCCGGTCGTGACCCACCCTCCCCGCTCGATGCCCGAGGTCCCTCGAATCTCGACGTGCCGCAAGACAGAGGGCGTCTCCTCGCCGGCGTGCAGCACGAACACGCCCGCCCAATGGTCGTCCCACGGGAGCAAGCGTATGCCCTGCGCCATCGACGCCCCCGACTCAGGACCGCTGAGCAGCAAGGGACCCGTCGCGAACAGGATCGCGCCCGGGTCAAAGAACAGCGTCGTCTCCTGCGTCGCCCACAGCCCGACTCCGTCGGGCAGAACGAGGTCGCCATCGACGTGCCACGCGCCCTCGCGCAGCTCGAGGAACCCCGGTTCCTCAGCCGGCGCCAGGAACGGGTGCCGAGCCAGCGCTTCCTCGACTGTCGGCTGCTTGGGCGTCAGCCGCCGAGTTGCCACCTCCGGGTAGTCCCTGCGCACGTCGGTCACGATCGGCTCGTCCACGCCGTACAGGCTCGTCACGATCTGCAGCGTGCCGGTGTACGGAGCCGCATCCGTCGGGAACAGCGGGCCCAGCGCGGCTCGCGGGACCTGGAGGGTGACATACTCGGGCGTGGCTTCGGCGGCGCGGCGCAGGACGACGCCATCCGCCGCCTCGAGATGAAGCAGGTCCTGGTCCTGCGCCGAGACCCACCCCGGGTCGATCTGCACCCTACGATCGCCGACCTGCAAGGACTCCAGGCGGACGGCATAATGCAGCAGGTTGCCGACCAAGATGTCGATCGCGCCATCTTGCCCATCGCTGACCTGGTGCGCGTACACAGCCTGAGGCGGGTGCAGCACCCCGCGCAGCAGCCGTTGTCGTTCGGCGAGGACATCCCAGGGCGCCTCCAGTTCGACTGGGTCGAACTCTTCGCGCAGGGCAGCGGCGTAGCGCCTGAACTGCTCCTCATAGTCCCAACGCAGGTCTGCCAAGTACTGCGGCTGCGAGATGCGCGCCACCTCCTGGACGTACGCACGCATCACCTCGAGATCGTCGTACTGCGCCAGATCAAAGTAGCGCGCTTCCAACGCGCCCAGGGGCATGCCATCGTAGGCGATCGGCTCCAGACGCGAGGTGAGCGGGTTATAGTAATAGCGCTCATTGTGCCACGCCATCCCGTGGCGCGCGCCCCATAGGTTGTTGTGAGCGACGTATCGCGCGATGAGATTGGCGTCAAAGACTTGCGTGACCGTCAGAACGTCCTCTTGAAAGGCGCGCAGCAGGGCCAACGCTGTGGCGCTCTGCTCCTGGAGCACGGGGTTCGCCTGCACCTCAGCAGTATTGAACTCGTCCACGCTGGAGAAGCCGCGCGTCTCGAACGTGGTGGCGATCGGATCCAGCTCCAAGCTCCAGTGGTTCTCGCCATCGTAGAACAGCGCCCGCCTGCTCCAAAAGAGGGACTCGTCGTATCGCACGATCACGCCCTCGCGCCTGGACTGCGACTCGAGCAGCTCCTTGGAAAAGCTCTCCTCCAGGGCATAGATGCCCCAATGGTCGCCGTTCACGAACACGTTGACAAAGCCGTACCGCGGACCGAGGATACCTGAGCGGCGCAGGTCCTCCAGGTACAGCCACTCGTTCAGGTAGCGGCGCGTGTACGGCGCCTGGAGCGAGAACGACCGCATGCCCATGAAGGCCTGATCGTTCCTGGTCTTGACACGAAACGACCACTTGCCCTCGTGCAGATGGTCGACCCAGTCACCCTTGAGGCGCACGCGCACGGGGATCGTCTCCCCCTCGAACCGGATCTGCGCAGCGTGCCAGTCCTCGTCGTCCTGGAGCAAGATACCGCTCTGCAGGGCCTCATCGCGTAAACGCGCGATCGCCTGGAACTCCTCAAAGCCGATGTCGAGACGAAGCGTTGGCAGGTCGTTATCGACGATCGCCGAGGCGACCAGATCCTGTACCTGGTTGTCCAGGGCTTGGAACGCCCTGCCAGCGAACGCTCGGCCCTGCCGCACGTACCAGACAGCGGCGCCTAGGCTCAGGGCGATCCCCATGGCAAGGGCAAGCGCGAATTGGGCAGCGCCGCGCCTGGACGCCAACCAGCCGCGGGTCTCCGCCCAGAATCCGCTTGCCTCGGGACGAGGGCCTGGCTTGATCCGCATCGTCTACCTATCGGGGAGGCTCTTGTGGTCGACAAAGCTGAACGTACAGCCTGGGATCCGCGCCTTGAGCGCGTCCATCAGCCGGGAGACTGTGACCTGGTCGTCGCACTCGAGGAGGTACGCGATCTGCAGCCTGTGGTCCAGCCGGTCGAGGCGGCGCATGTCGACCATTGCCGCGTGCGCGACCAGGATCTCGTTCACCGCCTCGAACGACGCCTCGCCATCGCCCTCGGGCACCTGGATGTTCAGGTACATGTTGCGCTTCCTGGACCGCCGCGATAGCAGTCGCGTGCCAATCAGAAGCGCCATGATCACCCCCACCGCCACGACCGTCGGTAGCCGCTGGTCGGCGCCCAGGCCAAGCCCGATCGCAATCGCGAAAAAGAGATAGATCAGCTCCTCCGGATCCTTGATCGCCGTGCGAAAGCGGACGATCGAGAGCGCGCCGACCAATCCCAGCGATAGGGCCAAGGAGGCCTTGACGACCGAGATCACCAGGATCGTGACGAGGCACAACACGGGGAGCAGTCTCGCGAACTTGTTCCGGTTCGAGAGCGCCTCGCCATAGCGCGCATAGTACCACGCCACGAGCGCGGAAAGGGCGATGCCCAGCACGAGGTTGAAGCCCAGCGCCTCCAGAGACAACTCTTCGAGCGCAACCAGATCGTTCACACAACCTTCTTTCCACTTTTGTAGCGCGCACGCGCAGTCACGTTGGGCGCGTGCAGCCCACCGGGCGACTCACAGCCCCCAGGCGCCGCGCTAGACCTCCGAACGGCTGCTCCTGATTCCATCGGGAGAGCACGTCCAGCGGCTCGGCAGGTACACCGACCCTGTCCAGTCATCGATCCCGTCGGCATTCACCATGCGCAAGAGGTACGCCTTCTCCAGGTGATCGTAGGCCACAGGGACCTCCCCGGCGTGGTTGTAGACAAAGGCCGAGACAAGATAGTTGCCCCGGAGAAGCGGCAAGCTCGGGAGATGGTACTCGACCACACCCTCGCCCTCGATCGCCTCCAACGTATACCTCGAGGTGCGCATATCCGTAGAGTTGATCTGTGCGCCAGTGCTGGTATACAGGGCGACCCCGAACACAGGGTCGACGATCCGTCGCTTGGTCCGGTAGCGCATGCGCACGCACACGGTCTCCCCAGTCAGGAACACGTCCCGCGGACAGCCCTGCGCGTCGACGAATTGCACGTCTACGAGCTGCACGTCTCCGGTCCCCCAGCGCTGACCACGCTTGAGGGTAGCGCCTCGCGCGAGCAGCTCGAGCTCGGCTTCTCCAAAACCGCGCAGATACTGCGTCACCACATCCTCGGGGTCTCCCTCGGCGCGCACCCCACCCCCGTCTAGCCAGATGGCACGATCGCAGAGCTCCCGCACTGCGTCCATGTCGTGCGAGACAAAGAGGACGGTCACGCCTCGCCGGCGCAGCTCCGCTGCCTTGTCGAGGCACCGCACCTGGAACGCGTGGTCACCCACGGCGAGCACCTCGTCGACGAGCAAGACCTCGGGATCGGAGTGGATGGCGACCGAGAAGCCAAGCCGCATGTACATACCGGAGGAGTAGTATCGCACAGGGACGTCGATCGCCGCGGGAATGCCCGCAAAGGCGACGATGTCGTCAAAGCAGGCGTCGATGTCACGGCGGCGCATCCCCATGATCGACCCGTTGAGGTACACGTTCTCGCGCCCTGTCAGGTCGGGGTGAAAACCCGCTCCCAGCTCGAGCAATGCCGACACGCGACCTGTGACTTCGACCGTTCCCGTGGTGGGCTCGATGATCCGCGAGATGAGCTTGAGCGTCGTGCTCTTGCCGGAGCCATTCACGCCCACGATCCCGAGCATCTCGCCGCGACCGACCTCAAAGCTCACGTCCCGCAGCACCCAGAGCTGCTGCCGCTGCAGCCGTCGCCGAAGCCGCAGCGCGTTCATCAGGATCGCCTGGAACGACAGTGGTCCTTCGTGACGAACGCTGAAACGCTTGGTTACGTCCTGGAACCGAACCGTGTGCGCCAATCCATCCCCTTCTCTGGCGCGCACTGTGTGCGCGCTGCAGATCGCAGGCAGGTATTATACCACAAACCCCCGGGCACGATAAATCGCGACCGACTTGCGACTTGCCCCGTCACAGCATTGTGCTATAATGCCCGAATGCGAGATCAGGATTCGGCAGTTTCCACACCACGTACATCCTCAGATAACCCGCGCGCAGGGCCTCGATGGCTGGCGATCGTCGGCATCCTGCTCGGGCTGCTCTACGTCGGCGGCGGGATCGGATACCTGACGTGGTCGTCCCGGCGCGCGCCAGGCGCCCAGATCCCACAGGCCCCCGCCTCGACCCAAGCAGCGGCGGCAGCCACCACGCCGGTCAGACAGGCGACGCTCGACGCAGCCGCGACGCGCCTGACAAGCCTGCGCGCCACGGCTGCCGCTCAGCCGACGGCGACGCCTTCGCCCACCCCTCAGCCGACGCCCACCCTCGCCGCCGGGCTGACCGAGATCGCGATCCTGCACAGCAACGACACCTGGGGCTACACGCTGCCCTGCGGTTGAGCGCAGCCCACAGGCGGCGTCGCCCGGCGGGCGACCATCATCAAGCAGGTACGAGAGGGTGCCGAGTGGGTTTTGGTGCTCGATGCGGGTGACTTTATGGTCAGGGACCGCACGCCGGCGACCAGCACGCAAGGCAAGAGCAGCATCGAGGTCATGAACCAGATGGGCTACGACGCGGCAGCCCTAGGCGAAGGAGACCTCGCCCAACTCGGCGTTGACCTGATCCGGCAGCGCATGGCGGAGGCGCAGTTTCCGGTGCTCTCTGCCAACGTCTACGTCGCGGCAACCGGTGAGCTGCTCGCAGCGCCCTATCGCGTCACACAGGTCGGCCCATACCGCGTCGCCCTGATCGGGCTGACCGGCGTAGCGGAGGTCGCCGGGGTCGAGATCGTCGACCCGCTGGAGGCGGTACAGCCCGTCGTCGCCTCGCTCGCGGACCACGCAGACATCGTCGTCCTGATCTCGCACGCGGGCCTCGACGTCAACGAAGAGATCGCGCGGACCGTAGCCGGGATCGACGTGATCGTGAGCGGGGGTGGGCAGCGCATGACGATGGTGCTCGCGTCCTTCGGCGAAGGAACGGCGATCGTGCACGCAGATGTTGCCATGCCGGGGCACGCCGGGCGCCGGCTGGGCGTGGGCACGTTCCGGTTCGACGCCGAGGCCCAGCTGCGAGGCAGCCAGTGGGAGTCCCGGGCCCTCACTCCTGACGTTGCCGACGACCTCGCGCTGCTCAGATGGGTCGAGCAGAACCCCTAGCGCTTCCCGCCGCCACTCTGCGCTCTCGTACCTGGCGGTTACACCTCGTGCGCAGCGGCACGCAGCCGGTCCGCCATCCGTCGTGCGCGCACCGGCGCATCCCCCACGTAGGCGCTTGCGTCGAGCAGTGCGCACACCTCTCCTGTGCTGAGATAGGCGGTCACGCGCGGATCCTGGCTCAGGCGCTCCGCCAGGGGGTTGCCGTTTCGCTCTCCGGACTGCAGCACCTCCCACGCAGCAAGCGAGTGCTCGCGGATGACCTCGTGCATCTCTTGCCGGTCCGCTCCGGCGCGTCCCAGCGCCATCAGCACGCGCTCGGTCGCCGCAAAGATGCCGTACACGTCCAGGTTGCGCGCCACGGCGGAGGACACGATCCGCATGCCCCCCACCACGCGTCTCGTCGCCTGCAGGATCTCGTCCACGGCGAGAAAGGCAGAAGGGAGCACCTCGCGCCGGTTCGCCGAATCGTCCAGCGTGCGCTCGAGCAGTGAGTGTGCGGCGTTGTCCCATGCCACCCTAGGTAGCGCAGCCACATAGCGCGCCAACGAGTCGATCTTTTCCGCCGTGATCGGGTTCCGCTTGAAGGGCATGGCAGACGAGCCCACCTGCCTGCGCCCAAACGGCTCCCCCCACTCGCCAAAGGGCGGCGCCTGCAAGAGGCGTAGATCGAACGCCAGCTTGTAGAGCGTGCCCGCCAGCCCCGCCAGGGCATTCAGCACCAACCAATCCTGCTTGCGCGGATAGGTCTGCGTGGCGACGTCAAAGGGCGCCAAGCCCAAGCTCGACATCACGCGCTCCTCAAGCTGCGCCGCAGAGACCCCACTCCCGGCAAGCAACTCACCATACGAGGCGCTCGTCCCCACCGCGCCCTTGATCCCCTTGCCGCGCAGCTCCCGCCGCACCCGGCTGATCTCGGCGTGGTCGATCAGCAGATCCTGCCCGTACTGTGCTAACCGGTATCCCAGCGTCGTCGGCTCTGCCGGTTGGATGTGCGTGAAGGCCATGCATGGCAGGTCGGCGTTGGCTTCCACCTGCTCCGCCAGTACCGCCAGCAGTTCGCGCAGCCCCACCAGGATCAGGTCGAGGGCTGCCCCCATGCGCAGGACGTCCGCGTTGTCTTCTACGTCCATGCTCGTTGCACCTAGATGGATGATCCCCCCACCTTCCGGGCACTGCTCGGCAAAGGCGCGCACCTCAGCCATCAGGTCGTGATGCAGCTCGGCTTCCAACGCCAGCGCGCGCGGGATGTCCACGTCGTCCTGGTGGGCTTCTAGGTCGGCGACCTGCGCCGACGTGACCAAGCCCGCCTCCTGCTGCGCCTTGGCGAGTGCCACCCACACCCGCCGCCACAGGCGCCGCTTGCTCGCCTGTGACCAGATGCGGCGCATCGCGTCGCTTCCATAGCGCCACGTGAAAGGCGACAAGTAGCTATCGTACGTGAACGCAGCTTCCGCCATGATCCCTCCCTACTGGGCACGCGCCCTGCCCGCGCTACGCCCGCAGCGCAAAGCACACCAGGTACATCATCCGCCTCGGCTCGAAAGCGAGCGCAGCATAGAGCGCCAGCGCGGGCTGGTTCGTCTCGACCACGTGCAGCAGCACCGTGGACGCTCGCTCGTACAGCGCCAGCGTGGTCGCCGCCAGCGCCATCTGGGCAAGACCTCGGCGGCGATACGCCGGATCCGTCACCACGTTGCCGATCTCGGCGATCCCGGCGACCTGGAGTCGCGTCCCCGCCATCGAGACCAGGCTGCCATCGCGCCACACGCCAAAGTACGGCCCACTTTCCAGGGCACGCTCCTTAAAAGCATGCATCTCGCCGCGAACAGCCAGCGCTCGCATCGCGGGCAGATCCGCGACACTCAGGGACAGGGCGTCTCCTGGATCGAGGTCCAACGGGTCACCCTGGTGCACCATCTGCCACTCGGGCACGACCTCGAGCACTGCCGCCACCGCAGATAGCTGCGCCCGCTGTTCGGCGGCGACCAGCGTGTAGCACGGTTCCCCCGCGTCCAGCAGGTCGGAGAGCGCACGACGCAGCGCAAGCCCTTCCCCGTGGAACGACACCGCCGCGAAGGGCAGGTCCATGTACCGCGCCGCCAGCGCCCCGCGGTCGCCTGTCGCGAACCGACAGCGCTCTGCCAGCGTCGACAGGTCGGCGGTCAGCGTCAGGAAGTCAGGATCGCCGTTGACCTGCGCCAGGATGTCGTGCGCCTGACGCCGCACCTCCGGATCGGAAAAGGGCAGGCCTCTCAAGAGCACTCCATCGCGATCATCTGGTCTCTTTGCGGGCCGACCGAGATGAACCGGATCGGCGCCCCTGCCAGCGACTCGATCCGCCGCAGGTAGGCCCGCGCGTTCCCGGGGAGATCATCCCACCGGCGGCACCCCGAGGTATCAGCCATCCATCCGGGCCACGTCTCGTAGACGGGGACGACGCGTTCCTGCGTCGCCGTGTCGGGGACATAGTCGATCACCTCGTCGTCGACCCGGTAGCCCACGCAGACCTGCAGCGCCTCAAAGGGATCCAGCACGTCCAGCTTGGTGACTGAGATGCCAGTGAAGCCGTTGAGCCAGCTGGCATAGCCGACTGCGACCCCGTCGAACCACCCGCAGCGACGCGGTCGACCGGTCGTCGCGCCGAACTCGTGCCCGACCACAGGCCCTCCCCTGCGCAGCAGCTCGCCCGCTGCGCCGTGCAGCTCGGTCGGAAACGGGCCTCCGCCGACCGAGGTAGAGAACGCCTTGACCACGCCCAACACCTCGTCGATCGCGCTGGGCGGGATCCCGGCGCCTACGCACGCCCCGCCCGCTGTTGGCGACGACGACGTCGTGAAGGGATAGATCCCCCAGTCGAGGTCGCGCATGACGCCCAGCTGCCCTTCCAGGAGGACGTTCTTGGACCTACGCACGGCGTCTCGGATGATCGGCACCGCGTCGACGATGCGCTGCGCGTGCTGCTCGCGCCAGCGAAGACAGAGTCCCATCACTTGCTCGACGCTTGTCTCCGCAAGGCCATAGAACGCCAACTCGCGATTCTTGCGTGGGACCAACGTCTCCAGCCGCTCGCCAAGGCGCTCGGGATCGAGCAGGTCGCCCACCCGGATCCCGTGCCGTCCTGCCTTGTCGGCGTACGCAGGCCCGATCCCGCGCCGGGTCGTGCCGACCGCCCAGCCCCCCGTGCGCGCCGACTCTTCAGCCCCGTCGAGCAGACGATGGTAGGGCAGCACCAAGTGTGCCCGCTTGTCGATCCGCAGCTGATCCGTGCTGACGCCCCTCGACTCGAGCTCGGCGAGCTCTTGCGCCAGCACATCGAGGTTCGCGACCGTGCCTGCTCCCAACAGGCACACAGCGCGCGGGTTAAAGATACCCGAGGGCACCAAGTGCAGCCGGAACTCGCCGTACGCATTGACCACCGTGTGCCCGGCATTGTCGCCCCCCTGGAACCGGATCACCAGGTCCGCCTGCTGTGCCATATAGTCTACCGTGCGTCCCTTGCCTTCGTCTCCCCACTGGGCCCCTACGACAGCCGTCACAGTCATCTCTGCTTCCCTCTCGCGATGCCCGCCGGGCGTGTACCGCTCTGCGATCCGGCGCTCATTCTACCCCAAGGCAACCCCCAACCACGTGGCGCCGTCCAGCGGTCGCCAAGGGATCGCCAGACACAGTCTCGTCACCCGATCCCTTCCCCCCACACACTGCCGCCAGTGGAAGGGGCCAAACGAAAAACGCGGCGCAGATTCGCTCTGCGCCGCGCGTCCGACTCTGCACTCGTTGCGCTACTTGCCGTATTTCTCCCGCTCCGCGGCAATGAACGCAGCGAAAGCGGGCGAGTCCGCCCTCATCATGTCGTCCAGGTCCCCCAGGTCTGCCGCTTCGATCTTGGCTAGCCAGCCCTCGCCGTAGGGATCTGTGTTGATCAGGGTGCTTTCCCACTCGATCTCTTCGTTGGCTTCGGCGATCTCACCCGACACAGGAGACTTGACCCGTCCGACCCACTTGCCCGACTCCATGGACATGAACGCTTCGCCCTTGGACACGGTGCGGCCCACACGCGGGACCTCAACGTACACGATCTCGCCCGCCAAGTCCTGCCCAAACTGCGACATGCCAATCGTGACCGTGTCGCCCTCCACACGCGCCCAGACATGCTCGTTGTCGTAGTACAGCTCGTCGGGGAACTCGTACTGATCGATAGTCGTCATCTCGTCCTCCTCTTGCGTACCTCGTTGGCGCCAACCGTCCCTGGCACTGGTTCTCAGCGCCTTCCATTATACCACATTCGCGCGTCCTCCCCTAATCGCGCTCAGGACCGGCAAGCCAGGCAGCGCACCCGGGATCGCTGCGCCTACACAAAGCTCTCCATGAACTGCTCGACCTCTGCGAAGCAGAACACGGGCCCATCTGTGCAGACAAAGACCCCACCCATGTTGCAGCGCCCGCATTTCCCGATCCCGCACTTCATCTTGGCTTCCAGCGTTACCCAGTTTTGCTCGGACTTGAAGCCCAGCTTTTGCAAGGTGAGCATGGCGAACTTGATCATGATCGGGGGCCCACAGGTGATGCTCACCGCATCGTGTGGGGATGGACCCACCGACTCGACCAGGGTCGTGATCAGGCCCTCCGCGTGCGGCCAATCCGGCGTTGCGTTGTCCACGGTCAGATGCAGCTCGACATCCGTCTGGGCGCGCCACGCATCGTACTCGTCGGTGAAGACAAGCAGATCGGGACTGCGCGCTGCCCAAAAGATGGTCAGCTTGCCATACTGCTGCCGGTGATCGAGGATCGTCTGGATCACTGGGCGGAGCGGCGCGCCACCGATGCCCCCGCCGAGGATCACGATGTCTTTGCGCTTGAACGTCGCCATGGGAAAGCTGTTCCCCAGCGGTCCGCGTATGCCGACCGTATCGCCCACGTCCATGCGGTGGAGGGCGTCCGTCACCGTGCCGACGCGGTTCACGGCGAACTCGAGCTCTTCCCCCCGCTCACGGGTGGAGGTGATCCCAAAGGGCGACTCTCCCACGCCAAATGCCGACACCTCGGCAAACTGCCCCGGCGCATAGTCAAACGCCGCACTAGCCTGCGGGTCGTTGAGACGAACCTGGAACAGCTTGATCCCCGTTGCCAGATCGCGGATCCCCGTGATCGTCGCGAGTTCGGGTTCCATCGGATTGCTGTGATGACTCATGTACTCACCTCTCTGATGTGGGTCAGACTGTGTGCAGCCAGGACGCCCTGTCTGCGCAGCGACAGGTCGTCCTGCGCCAACGTACGCAGGCAACCGTGTGCCGTGTCAGAATCCGCGAATGCCCCGATCCCAAGCGCAGTCCCGCATCTGCGTCTCGCCTAGAACGTGGCAAGCCACCCCCCGTCGACATAGAGGATCTGTCCGGTCACAAAACGGGATGCCTCTGACGCAAGAAAGACGGCGGCTCCCGCAAAGTCATCCGGCGTTCCCCACCGCCCGAGCGGCGTGCGCCGTTTCACCCAGGCGTCAAACTCGGGATCGTCGACCAGGACCTGGGTCATCCCAGTATGGATGTAGCCGGGGCCGATCCCGTTTACGCGTATCCCGAACTCGGCCCAGTCGACGGCGAGCGCACGGACCAGCTGTCGGATGCCCCCCTTGGTCGCCGTATAGGCCGATGTCGTGGGCCGCGCAGCCTCACTCATTAGGGAAGCGATCATGATGATACTGCCCGGCGTCCCGTTCGCAATACGTGAGCGCGCAAAGCACTGCGAAAGCACATAGGGCGCGACCAAGTTCACGCGGATGATCTGATTCAGGTCCTCCAGGGCGATCGTGTCGGCGCGACCACGGCATTGCATCCCCGCATTGTTCACCAGGATATCGATCCCGCCCATCTCGCGCGAGACCAGCGCATAGTGCTCTGGGATCCCGTCGTTGTCGTCGAGATCGTGCACGAAAGCCTGGCATCCCTGTCTCAGCGCCAACAGCTGTGCCAGGGCGTCGCGGTTGCGCGCCTCGTTACGCGCCGTGATCGCCACCCGCGCGCCCGCCCGCGCAAGGCCCAGCGCGATGCCTAGGCCAATGCCCGTGTTGCCGCCCGTGACGAGCGCCGTCCTACCCGTGAGGTCAAACGCCGACTCGCCCATCTCGCCTAGCTCCCATAGTCTGGGTCATCCACTGCCAAATCGTAGCGGCGGCTGGACGGACTGTGCGCAACCATGACCCAGAAGTAGCGGCTACGCACCCCCGGCATCCCCACCGTTGGATGGTAGCCCTCCGGGCTGATCACGCAGTCCCCGGTCGACACAGGATGCACCGCTTCTACAGCGCCAGGAATCCGCGAGGAGAGATGCAGCGCGTACTTCAGTGTTGAGCCCCAGGATCCAGGTCACCACGCAGGGCGAGTTGTCTGGCGACACCACCACGTGCAGCCCCAGTGCGTCCGGACTCGTGTACTTCCACTTGCTAGGATGTGACCGGTCCATGCGCCCTCCCCGGCGCGCTAGCCCACAGGTTCGCCCACCGCTGCGATCACTTCCAGGATGTCGATCCCCACTGGGCACGCGTCGATGCAGCGACCACATCCCACGCAGCCCAGCGGTCCAAAGTCCTCCGGATAGTACATGAACTTGCAGTAGAAGCGGTTACGCAGGCGCATGTGCTGGGTGGGCCGCGGATTGTGCCCGCCCGCGATCCGGCGGTACGCCGATATCGTGCAGGCGTCCCACGCCCGCAGACGGGCAAACACCTGCTTGCCCGGCTCCCGTGCGATCACCTCATCGCGCACATCAAAGCAGCGGCAGGTCGGGCAGACAAAGGTGCAGACACGGCAGCCGAGGCAGCGATCGGCGACTCGCCCCCAGTACAGATCGTCAAAGCGCGCTTTCCACTCGGCGCTCGGACGCAGGACCGGCAGTCCCTCCCTGAGGGTCGGCTGCGGCAGGGCCACCTCTCGTTCAGAGCCTGGCATCCCAGGTGCCAACGCCTGGCCCTTCTCGCTCACGACCTGCACCGCGTACCCGCCTTCCACCTCGGTCAGCAGCAGATCCAGGCCTTCTGTGCTGTTGGGCGCCCCGCCGACGACGGTACAGAAGCACGTCTCCCACATCTGCGGGCAGGCAAGGCCCACGAGAGTCGTCGCATCGCGATGCCGCTCGTACTGCCCATCCGCTGGATCGACGTCCAGAAAGAGCGCATCGATGGCGAGCGCGCCGCGCGCGTCGCAGGGACGCACCCCAAACACCACCGTGGGCGGTGGCGGAGGCGCTGCGTGGATCGCCGTCTCCTCTCCCTGCTCGACCGTCAGGATCGTCTCCGTCGCAGGAAAGAGCCACGTCTTGGGCGACATGTCGGTGCGCTCGAATCCCCACGCGATGCCGGCGCTACTCTCGACCTGCCGGTAGAGCAGCTTGCCCTCCACGTCCACGGGCGCGACCAGTGTGACCTGCTGGGCCAAGGCATCCAACCACTCGTTGAGTTCAGCCTGTGTCAGTACGTTCATTCGTCTACTCTTTCCCTCACTTGCGCTCCGGTCTAGGCGCGCGACGGTCACAGACGCAGCCGCTCGTTGGGATCGAACGTCGCCAATGGCGGGGCAGACTCGGGGTCATCCCCAGGGCGGTAGCCAAACAGCGCCTCCACCTCCTTGGCGAGCTTGCGATTGAGCTTGCTGAGGGGAATGTCCATGGGGCACACCGCCTCGCACGCGTCACAGCCGACACATCGCCCCGCCAGGTGGAAGGCGCGCATCACGTGGAAAAAGTGTTTCTCGGGCAGCTCGAGCGCGATGCTCGTCCAGTGTGGGTCCACCTGCTCTGCCACGCACTCAAAGCAGTAACAGCCTGGGCAGGCTTGGCGGCAGGCATAGCAGCGAATGCACCGATCGAACTCGCGCGCCCAGTAGGCTAGCCGCTCCGCGGGCGCCCAGTCCTCCATCTCGCGGATATCCGCATAGGCTTCGGCAGCCTCCGCCCCCGCCACCTCGTGATCGGCCTCGATCAGCACGTCATACACCACTGGAACGCGTTCTGTGCACGACTGGCACGCCAGACGCGGCTTCCCGTTGATCTCGGTGCCCTCGCACGTAAGGCCGATCACCTTGACTTTGTCCCGCTGAATCTGCTGCTCATAGACCAGCAGGTTGACCGCTCGCGCGTCGCACGGACGCGCCACGACGGCGATCGTGGGCACTGGCTGCCCACGTCCAGGCGAGTGCTTGTAGTTGTGGACATAGGTGACTAGGTTCAGGTTGCAGTCCGGTCCCCACACCAGTCGCCCCACATCATCGGCGTCATAGATGAACGCGGGGCGGACCTTGCCGCGTGCGTCTCGCTCGTACCCGATCACGCACGTCACCTTGCCGTCTGCCAGGTACTGGCGCGCCGCCTCCTGGATGCGCCCTTCCATCGCGCTCATACCAGCACCTCCTCCGATGCTCGCTGGAGCACCTCTGTCTCCCGCCGCAGCGGGGAAGGCCCGAGGGCGCGCACCGTCTCCGTGAACCGCGTGACGACGTCGGCGAACTTTTTGCCCTCCGAGGCGGACACCCACTCGACGAACAGCCGTCCCGACTCGATGCCCGTGAACTCGAGGAGGCGATGCATGAGCGCGTAGCGGCGTTGGGCAAAGTAGTTGCCCTGCTGGTAGTGGCAGTCCCCAGGGTGGCAGCCCAGCACCATCACGCCGTCCGCGCCATCCTGGAAGGCTTTGAGCACGAACAAGGGGTCCACACGTCCAGAACAGGGCACGCGGATGATCCGCACGTTCTGAGGGTACCTGATGCGGCTCGTGCCCGCCAGGTCTGCTCCAGCATAGCTGCACCAGTTGCACAAGAAACCGACGATCTTGGGTTCGAAACCGTTCTCAGAAGCCATAGCTACTCCTTATCAGGACAGCGCAGCCAGGAAGCGGCGCTATCCCCAGGCATACCAGGGCCCGTGGCACAGGCAGGCGTTGCGCACCTCCTAGGTAGCGGCGAGCCATCCGCCTGGACCCTACGCCCACTCTAGCTGTAGCAGCGCCTCCAGCTGCGTCAGGATCTGCGTATCGGTAAACCCGCGCAGCGAGATCGCCTTGCCGCGGCATCCGGCGACACACAGCCCGCACCCCTTGCACAGCGCCTCGTTGATCTCGGCGACCATCCGCCCCCGGTTCTCGACCAGGCTGGGCGCGCCGTATGGGCACACGTCCACACACAGCCCACAGCCGACACAGTGCATGGTGCGCACCTCAGCGACGGTGGGCACGACCTCGACATAGTCCTGCGTCAACAGTCCCAACGCCTGCGCAGCGGCGGCGCCGGCGTGCGCCACCGTGTCCGGGATGTCTCGCGGCGCCTGGCAAGCCCCGGCAAGGTAGAGCCCGTCGGTGTTGCTGTCCACTGGGCGGAGCTTGGGGTGTGCCTCGAGGAAGAAGCCGTCCTTGTCGCGCGTGACGTGCAGTCGCTGCGCCAGCTCCCCCGCCCCCTTCGACGGGACCACTGCCGTGGCAAGCACGACCATGTCGACCGGCAGGCTGACCGGACGACCCAGGTCTGTGTCCTCCGCACGGACGATCAGCCGATCGCCCTCGGGCAGGACCTGCGCCCCGCGACCGCGTACCATGACCACGCCTTCGTGCTGGACGCGCTCGTAGAACTCTTCGTATCCCTTGCCGAAGGAACGCATGTCCATGTAGAACTGAAAGACCTCGGCGCCCGTCTTTTCCTCGATCAGGTGCGCCAGCTTGAGCGAGTACATGCAGCAGATGCGCGAGCAGTACGGTTGATAGTGCTCATCGCGGCTCCCCACGCAGTGTATGATCGCCACACGCTTTGGCTTCGCGCCACTCCGCATCACGATCTCGCCGCTGGTCGGGCCCGAGGCATTGGATAGCCGCTCGATCTCCAGCCCCGTGTACACCTCTGGGTAGACGCCATACCCGTACTCGAGCATCGGAGAGGGGTCCCACGTATCGAACCCTGTGGCGACCACGATGGCGCCCACGTCAATGTCAACCAGCTCGTCCTTTGCATCGTGGTGGATGGCGCCCGCGCCGCATACGTTGACACAGGCCATGCACTCCGAGCAGACGTTGCACGAGAGACACCGGTGTGCCTCGGCGAGTGCCATCGCCTCGTCAAAGCCCAGGTTGACCTCATCGAAACCGTCGCGGTCGCTCAAGGGCCGATGCGGCATGCCGAGCCGAGGCTGCGGGTCCCAATCGGCGGGCTCATAGTAGTCGAACTCGGACGTATCGACCGGCTCCGGTCCCTTCCGCGCCTCCGCCAGGTCCTCCCCGAGCAAGAACCGGCGGATCGACTCCGCGGCGCGATGCCCTGCGCCGACCGCTTCGACCACCGACGCGGGCCCGCTCACCGCATCCCCGCCGGCGAACACGCCGCTCGCGCTGGTCTGCAGCGTCAGCGGATCGGCTGCGATCCACCCGCGGCGCGTACGAGACACGTCTGAAATCGCGTCATCGAGCGTCTGCCCGATCGCCATGATCACGGTATCGACGGGCAGGTCAAAGGTGTCGCCCTCGATCGGCACAGGCCGACGGCGTCCGCTCTCGTCTGGTTCGCCCAGGCGCATCCGCTGGCAGCGGACTGCGGCGACGAAATCGCCTCGACCGATGATCTCGATGGGCGTGGCGAGAAAGTGGAACTGGATTCCCTCCTCCTCGGCTTCCTCCACCTCCCAGTCATTCGCCGGCATCTCGGCGCGCGTGCGGCGATAGAGGATCGTCACCTCTTGGGCGCCGATCCGGCGCGCCGTCATTGCCGAGTCGATCGCAACGTTGCCCCCGCCTACGATCACCACCCGGCGCCCGATCTGGGGCATGCTCACCCCCTGGGCGCCCAACTGGGCGAGGCTGAGCTGGCGCAGGTACTGCGCCCCGTGCAGTACGCCGCCGAGCGACTCGCCTGGGATGTGCATCCGCATGCTGCCATGCGTGCCGACGCCGACAAACACCGCCTCGTAGTCTCTACGCAGACCCGCAAGCGTCACGCCATCCTGGTTCGCGTCGCCGTCCATCTGCACCGACGTGCCCAAGTGGATCTGCACGCCCGGCAGCCCAGCGATGTCGTCGATCTCGCGCTGTAGCGTGTCGCCAGGCAAGCGGTAGCGCGGGATGCCGACCGCCATCATGCCGCCGGCGACCGGCAGCGCCTCGAACACCTCGCACTGCGCACCATGTTCAGCCAGGTCGCGGGCGACGGTCAGCCCAGCAGGGCCTGCGCCGACGATCGCTACGCGCCGCCCCGCAAGGGAGGTCTTGGGCGGCGCTTCGCGCGCCTTGGGCGGACTCTCCGCCTCGGGGTGCGCTGCCACCCAGTCCGCGACGAACCGCTTCAGGTACTCGATCGCGACTGCGCTGTCCTTTTCGCCCCGCCGGCAGGCGACTTCGCACGGATGGTGACACACGCGCCCGCACACGCCCGGGAAAGGCATCTGCTCCCGGATCAGGTCATATGCTTCGCGGAACCGGCCCTCGGCGATCAAGGCGACGTAGCCCTGAACGTGTATCCCTGCCGGGCAGGCGTTCTGACAGGGCGAGATGCCCCGCTTGTCGATCGCAAACGCGTTGGGCACAGCCTGCGCAAAGGGGCGATAGATCGCCGTGCGCTCCGCCAGGCCCTGCTCGAACTCGCTGGGCACGTGCACTGGGCAGACCGCAGTGCAGTCGGCGCACCCCGTGCACGCGTCGACGTCCACATAGCGCGCCTTCTTGCGGACGGTCACCGTAAAGTTGCCGATAAAGCCGTCGACCTTTTCCACCTCGCTGTAGGTCAGCAAGGTGATGTTGGGATGGTTGCCGGCGTCGACCATCTTGGGGGTGAGGATGCACGCCGAGCAGTCGAGCGTGGGGAACGTCTTGTCGAGCTGCGCCATGTGCCCACCGATCGACGGGTCGCGCTCCACGAGGTACACCGGGACCCCGGCGCGAGCGATGTCCAGCGACGCCTGGATCCCGGCGACGCCGCCGCCGACCACCATTGCCGCCTTGGTCACCGGCACCCGCTGTGGGTAGAGCGGATCGTGCCACGCGACGCGCTCGACCGCAGCTGCGACGAGGTCGATCGCCTTCTGCGTCGTCATTTCGTCCGCAGGGTGCGCCCACGAGCAGTGCTCGCGCAGGTTGGCAACCTCGAGCAGGTACGGGTTCAGGCCGACGTCGCTCAGCATCGCGCGCCACGTGCGTTCGTGCATGCGCGGAGAACATGCCGAGATCACCACTCGGTTCAGCCCGTACTCCTTGATGTCCTCCTGGATCCCCGTCTGCCCTGGTCCAGCGCACGTGTACTTGTTGTAGCGCGCCACGACCACGTTCTTGAGTCTCCCGGCAGCCTCGGTCACCGCAGGCACATCAACAGTCCCCGCGATGTTGCTGCCGCACATACACACATACACGCCTATGCGAGGCTTGTCTTGATTCATGCATTGTCCTCCCACATGCTGGCACACAAGTCTGGCGGGCCAAGCTGTCTCCGCCCGAACCAGGTCACTTGACCGCCGTGATCATCGGATCCGTCTCTATCGGGGCGAGCAGCCGCACCATCGTCTGGACGATCGGTCCCAGGTAGGCGTCCAGCGCTTCCAGATCGCCGGGCCGCTCCCTCCCGGTCAATGCCTCGTACAGCCCCCACGCACAGCGCCCGCCGCTGTGAGTCGGCATCACCTCTGTGAAACCGGTCTCGCTCAACCAGGCCGCGAGCGTACGCCCAGAGGGATGAGTCAACGTGCACGTCACCGCCTCGACGATCCAAGGACGCGCGCGCTCCAGGCATGAGACGCTGAGCGCCTCATAGGTCACCTCATCCGCGCCCGGAGCCAGCAGCGCGGCTGCCTCTGCCACAGTGGCGTCAAGCGTGATCCCATAGTGCACCTCGCGCTCCCCGTCGATGTCCCGTTCACTGAGCATCAACCGCGACCTGCGCTCGCCCACCTCCAGCAGCCACGCTCCCCATTCCGGATGCCCGCGGTAGCGCGACAATGCTTCGTAGTAGACCCGCAGCCGCCCCCCAGGACGTAGGATGCGGTAGATCTCGCGCAGCGTCATCTGCGGGTCAGGCGTCTGCTCGACCGACGAGGCAGCGGTCACCCCGTCAAAGCTCTCGTCGTCAAAAGGCAGGGGCGCCCCCGGCTCGACGTAGACAAAGCGCGCATTCTCGATGCCCATCCGGCGTGCGTTCGCCCTGCACACCTCCACGCGGCGCTGCGACCCTCTACACCGACGACCTCGTCCAAGAAGGGAGCCAGGATCAGCGCGGGCCACCCATCCCCGGGACCTAGATCCAGGATCCGTCCGCCGCCGGTCGTGCACAAGTAGTCAAAGAGCGAGCCACGGTCAGACCAGTGCGCCGGGTTGTCGACGTCAAAGGGCTGGTAGATCAGCGCCAGAGACTCGTCCGACTGCGAGGCCATGTGGTCATACAGCAGCTCCGCCGACGTACACATGCGCGGCGCCAGCTGGTGTTCGACCCAGGCCAAGGCCGACCTGTCCACGTGCATCCCTTACACGAGACGTGCCAGGCGCCGCACATGGCGCTGCTCTTCAGCGATCACCTTGTCGATCGTCTCCTTTGCCGACTCGGGGACCACGTCGAGCAGCTCGAGGAAAAAGAACACCGTCTCTTTCTCAAAGCCGATCGCCATGCGCAGCGCATCCTGTTCCGTGCGCGCCATCTCGGCGGCAGCCAGTGCCTTGTCAGTCCCCTCAAAGAACGCGCTCTGGATCGTCGCGCTCAGGTAGTCCTGGTACATGTCCCACTCTTGGTCGGTCATAAGAGGCTGTGCCTTGATCGACTGGGACAGCTTCTGGAATACCTTGTAGTGCTGCACCTCTTGGTCCGCCAGGTCCTCAAAGAGGGCACGCAGGTTCTCCATGCCCGCTTTGCTCGCCACCGCCCGGTAAAACGCCTCACCGTTCTTTTCCAACTCCATCGCCAGTTCTGCGATGTCTGCCGCTTTCATGAACGCCACACTACACCTCCATCTGCCGCGCGCGCGCCCCCTAACCGGCAGGCCCGGCGCGCCACTTGGTCAACGCGGACCGGTCTTAACCTGCGGCTTCGAGCGCGTCGAGCACGATCTGCGAAATGTCGACCGCCCGAATGCGTATCCTGTACTTGCGCGCCCCGTTGAACAGCGTGCGCATACACTGCTGGCAGGCAGAGACGACATAGCTCGCCCCAGTGGCTTGCGCCTGCAGTAGGCGGCGATGTGATGCCTCATTCACCGTGTCCGGTGAGAACGTCTCGACGTTGCCCCCGCCGCCGCAGCACAGCGAGTTCTGGCGGATGCTCGCCATTTCGCGCAGCTCAAGACCGGGAATGCTCTCCAGGATGTAACGAGGCTCGTCATAGATGCCGCTCCGCCTCCCCAGGTCGCAGGGGTCGTGATAGGTTACAACCGCCTCGACCGGCCCTAGCTTGAGCTGCCCCCCCTCGATCAAGCGCGCCATGTACTCGGTGGCATGCAGCACCTCCAGGTCATCGGGAAAGTCAGGCAGGATCTCGGGGTAGATGTGCTTCCACGTGTGGTAGCACGACGCGCACGTCGAGACCAGGATCTTGGCGCCCGTGGCGCGCACACGCTCGAGGTTGTGCGCCGCCAACTCGTAGATCCGATCGCCCATGCCTCCCGTGTAGAGCGGGAACCCGCAGCACCACTCCTCACCCCCGAGAAGCGTAAAGTCCACGCCGCTCCGGCCCAGGATCTGGACCATCGCCTGCGGGATCTTGTACGCCATCGGGTAAAAGGAAGAGACGCATCCCACGTACCACAGGACCTCAGCCTGGCGTTTGGTCTCGCTCAGCGGGTTGTCAGGCAGGTTGGCGCTCCAGATCAACCGCGTCTCGTTGTCGTCGCCCTTCATGTTGTGCGACTGGATGATCATCTCGCTCATCATACTCAAGGCGCGCGGCGTCTCCTGGACCCCGTCCCTGATCACCCACTCGCGGATCTGGCGCATAGTGTCCGAGACGGAAATGCCGCGCGGGCAACGCACAGTGCAGGAGTGGCAGGCCGTACACATCCAGAATGTGCTCGATCGCGCGATCTGATCCTTCAGCCCAAGAGAGACCATCCGCCACAGCTTGCGCGGGGGTACGTCCATCGCAAAGTAGGTGGGGCAAGACGAACTGCACGTCCCGCACTGCAAACACGTCCCCAACTTGGCGGCGTCGAACCCGTTCTCCGCGGCAAACCGGAGGTCGATCACATCACCGGTGATCTCTACACTCTGCTCTTCAGTCATCAACCCTCCTGCATGTAACGGCTCGTGTGGCTGCCCGAGGTTCTCCACGCCCTGTCGACGTGAAAGCGCCCGTTCTCCAGGGACATCCCGTTTGGACTGTGGGGCCAGGGCGAGGACACACGCTCCAGCACTGGGCCTCTGCCCTCCGGTCGGCTGCGCCCGGGCAAGTAGGGGCACAGGCACGGGCCCTGTGCCCCTACGCTGCGCAGGACCCTACGACAGGCCCTTGATCTCGCCGGTTTCCGGGTCGAGGTCGATGTTCATGTACGCCGGATAGGTCGCCAGGCCAGGCATGGTGCTCATGTTCCCGATCAAGGGATAGATGAACCCTGCCCCGACGCTGGCGCGGACCTCCCGGACAGGCAGCGTGTAGCCCGACGGCGCACCCTTGACTGTGGGATCGTGGCCCAGGCTGAGGTGCGTCTTGGCCATGCAGATCGGCAAGCCGCCGAACCCAGCGCGCTCATAGCTCGCGATCTGTTGCTCGGCGAGCGGTTCGTACGCCACTTCGCCCGCGTTATAGATCGTCTTGGCGATGTGCTCGATCTTTTGCTTGATCGTCCACTCGAGCGGATAGAGGAATTTGAAGTCGCTCGGCTTGTCGCACGCCGCCACCACCGCTTCCGCCAGAGCCGCGGCGCCCGCTCCGCCCTCCGCCCAGTGACGGGTGACGACCGCATCCTCGGCGCCCTGCGCCTGGGCGTACTCGCGGACCACGCTCATTTCGGCCTCGCTATCGGTGTTAAAGCTATTCACCGCTACCACCACCGGGATCCCGAACCGCTTGGCGTTCCGGATGTGCACCCCCAGGTTCTCCAACCCGGCTTCCAGCAGCGGCAGGTTCTCCTCGGTGTAGGCCTTGTCGAGCGGCGCACCCGGCGACACCTTGGGCCCGCCGCCGTGCATCTTGAGGGCGCGGACCGTGGCGACCAGGACCACCGCGTTGGGGATCAAGCCAGAGTAGCGGCACTTGATGTCAAAGAACTTTTCCATGCCGATGTCGGCGCCAAAGCCGCTCTCGGTGACGACATAGTCAGCCAACTTGAGCGCGATCTCGTCGGCGACGATCGACGAGTTGCCGTGCGCAATGTTAGCGAACGGCCCACAGTGCACGAACGCGGGCTGCCCCTCCAACGTCTGCATCAGGTTAGGCATGAGTGCATCGCGCATCAGGACCGCAACCGCCCCTGCGACGCCCAGCTCCTCGAGCGTGACTGGGTTGCCCTGTCTGTCGAGCCCAAACACCACCCTACCCGCGCGCGCGCGCAGGTCCGCGATGCTGGTCGAGAGCGCCAAGATCGCCATCAGCTCGCTGGAGACGGTGATGTCGACCCCTGTGCTGCGCGGGAAGACCGGGCTCGGCGACCCGTCAGCCAACCTGTCGTCGTTGAACCCGATCTTGATCTGGCGCATCGTCCGGTCACAGACATCGACCACCCGGTTCCAGGTAATGGTGTCCGGATCGATGTCCAGGCGGCGGGCGATCCCGCGCCGTGCGAGCGCGGCGTCCGTCTGCCTGCTCTCGTGGTACATCCGCGTGTCGATCGCCGCAGCGACCAGGTTGTGGGCCACGCCGACGGCGTGGATGTCGCCGGTCAGGTGCAGGTTAAAATCCTCCATGGGGACGATCTGGCTGTAGCCACCGCCTGCCGCGCCGCCCTTGATGTTAAAGGTCGGCCCCATGCTCGGCTGGCGAATGCACGCCATCACGTTCTTGCCCAGGACAGTGCCCATGCCTTGCGTGAGCCCGACCGTCGTCGTAGTCTTGCCTTCGCCGAGCGGGGTGGGCGTGATCGCCGTGACGTCAATGTACTTGCCGTTCGGCCTGTCCTTGAGCCGCTCCAGGACAGAAAGACTCACCTTGGCCTTCTGCCAACCATAGGGAACCAGTTCCTCCCTCAGCAGACCAACCTGATCGGCGATCTCCAAGATCGGCCTGAGTTGAGCAGCTTGGGCGATCTCGAGGTCGCTTGGAACTTTCTTGGGTGCCATGTTACGGTTCTCCTTTCAGCATGAAACAGCGAATCCGCACGGGACCTAAACGCACAGCGTATGGCGACATACGCATGATGCCCAACACCGCTCGCGTCGCTGCGCCTCACGCCAGCGCACGCTCGACGATCTGTGCCACATCCATGACCCGGATGCGCACCCGGTTGGCCCGGGTCGCCTTGGTCAGCGTCCGCTCACACTGCGGACACGCCGAGGCAATCACCTGCGCCTCGACCGCCTCCGCCTCCGCGAGCCGTTTCGCCGCCACCTCCGCGCCCAGGTCGGGATCGAACGTCTCCAGGTTGCCGCCCCCGCCGCAACACAACGCCGTCTCGCCGTGCGAGTCCATCTCGACGAGCGTGACGCCCGGCACGGCGCGCAGCACGCGGCGTGGCGCCTCGTAGATATCGGCCTTGCGCCCGAGGTCGCATGGGTCGTGATAGGTCACGAGCATCGGGCGCCCCTCAGCCATCGGGATACGGTCCTGCTCGATCATCTCTGCCATCAACTCCACCGCGTGCAGGACCTCAACGCCTAGCTCACCAACCACTTCGGGGTAGACGTGATGCCATGCGTGGTAGCAGGAGGGGCAGGTCATCACCACCCGCTTCGCCCCCAGGGCGCGGACTGTCTCCACATTATGGCGGATCACGGCTTCCGCAGCCTTGACCTGACCGCCGATCAGCAGTGGATACCCACAGCACCATTCCTCACTGCCCATAGTCGTATAGTTCTCGCCCGCGCGCTCGAGGATCGTCACGAACGCCTGCGGCACGGCATAGCTCATCGGATAGAGCGAAGAGACACATCCCACAAAGTAGACCGTCTCTGCCCCTGCCTTCCGGTCCAGGTTGGGCGGCTGCTCGGGCAGGTTGTTCGCCCAGATCAGACGGTTGTCGTTCGCGTCCCCCGAGATGTTGTGCGCGTCGTCGATCCGGTCTCCGAGCATGCGCAGCGCGCGGAGGCCTCGCTCGAGAGACAGATCGCCCGATAGACTGCGCACGTCCTCCATCGCCATGCAGCGCAGGGCCTCGATCACCTCCCGGGGGTGAAGGTCATTCGGACAGAACGTGCCACACGTCTCACAGGTCAGGCAGCGCCAGATGCTCGCGTCGCGAAGCAGCATCTCCTGCAGCCCGAACTGGACCGCGCGCATGATCTGTGCCGGGCGGTAGGTCATGGCGTGCGCCGTCGGGCAGCCCACCGAGCACTTTTGGCACTGGTAGCACAGGTATGCGTTCTCCCCACACGCTTCCCGGATCTTCTGCGCCAGATCCGTATTGGGTGTAATCGCCATATCGACTCCCTTTCCGGCGTCGTGCGGCGGGCCTCGCGCCCCCCCACAATGGGGTTCTGGTCACACGACCGGGCGTGGCAACAGTCCTGCCTTCTCGACAATCGTCGGCACAGCTTCTTCCCACTCGATCGCCATAATGTGCACACCCGCCACCCCGGGGATCTCGCGCACCTGCTGGATGATCTCGACGCAGATCGAGATGCCCTCATCCTGCCATGCTGCGCGTCGCGCCGCCTTCTCCTCCGCCGGGATCCCCTTGATCGCACCCGTCATGCGGCCCACGATCTCGTCAGGCACATCCATGCCCGGGACATTGTTGGCCATGTACCGCGCCGCACCCGAGCTCTTGATCGGCCCCACCCCCGCCAGGATGTAGACGTGATCCAGCAAGCCGAGGTCCCCGGCAGCCTTCATGTACTGCGCAAACTTGGGCACGTTGTAGATCAGCTGCGTCTGGATGAACTCGGCGCCCGCCTTGACCTTCTTGGCAAGGCGGTAGGGCCTGAACTCAAAGGGATCTGCGAACGGGTTCGCGGCGGCGCCCAGGAAGAAGCGCGGCGGCACGTTCATCTTGTCGCCTGACTGCATGATCCCCTGGTCCCGCATGGCCTTGACCATCAACAGCAGACCGAGCGAATCGAGGTCGAACACGTTCTTCGCCATAGGGTGATTCCCAAAGGTCTGGTGGTCGCCGGTCAGGCACAGCAGGTTCTTGACCCCCAGCGCAGCCGCCCCCAGTAGATCAGACTGGATCGCGATCCGGTTACGATCGCGGCACGTCATCTGTACGTTCGGCTCGATGCCCAGCGCCATGAGCTGCACCGCAACCGCGATCGACGACATGCGGACTACGGCAGTCTGGTTGTCGGTGATGTTGACCGAATCAACCGTATCGACAAAGTGCTTGGCCTTCTTGGCGATCACACTGGCATCCGCGCTGGTGGGCGGGCCCAATTCCCCTGTCACAGCAAAGTGACCGGCCCGGAGCACCTTCTCCAGATTGCTACCTGCAACAAGTCCGTTCGGTTCCGTCACGTCGCCCCTCCTCCGGTCCGCCCTCTACAGGCGCAGATCCTCGCGCACGACCTTGCGCGCACCACCGTCCCGGCTGGTGCGCCAGTCCTTCGGTTCGTTGATCTCGAGCAACAGATCGAGCCGGCCCAGAGCCGTCATCCGATCATAGATCAACTGCCAGGCACAGGGCGTGTCGGGGTTCACCTCGCAGATCCCGTTCTGCGAACCGCCGCACGGGCCGTTGAGCAGGCTCTTGGCACAGCGCGCGATCGGGCAGATGCCCCCCGTTTGGCCCAGAACACAGTTGCCGCACGCCTGGCAGCGCTCCTCCCACACCCCCTGCTCGGTGGGTTGGCCGAGGAAGGTGGTGTTCAGCCCGGGCAGTGTCTGTATGCTCGGGAATTGCTCATTCATGGTCTGCACGCCGATCCCGCACGCGAGCGAAAGCACGGCATCGACCTGCTTGATCGTGTCGGCGATCGCCTCGTTGTACTCGTGCTCACACTGCCGCTGCACCGTGGCCTCGAGGATCTCGACCTCGTTGCCGCTCATGCGAGTGGCCATGCGCAGCGATGAGGCCAAGATGCCGACCTCTTTTTCGCCGCCGGCAAAGCACACGGTCACACACGTGCCGCACCCCAGAACCAGCACTTTGTTGTACCCCGAGAGCATCTCTCTGATCTCGTCGAGGGGTTTCTGTTCGGCAACTATCATGGTCTGCTCCTTGTTCTCGGTGCTCACTCAGCAGCGGACTGGGCGCCCAACGGATTGGGACCGAGCCGCCTGATCCGCTCTGTCATCTCTGTGGCGACCTCGGCCCAACGCCCCCCTTCGGCCGAGGAGAGAAAGACCATCTCGAGCCGGTCTGCGCCCAACCCGATCTGGTCCAACAGCCCTTTGACATACTTTACCCGTCGCTCTGCCGCTACATTACCCTCCAGGTAATGACAGGTGCCCTTCTCTCAACCGGCGACGAGCACGCCGTCGGCGCCGCGTTCGAAGGCTTTGAGCAGGTGGAGCACATCGACCTTGCCCGTGCATGGCAGCCTGATGATCTTGACATTTGCCGGGTATTCGAGTCGCATCGATCCGGCTAGGTCAGCGGCGGCGTAGGCACAGTAATGGCACGCAAAGGCCAGGATCTGCGGCTGGAAGTCTTGGCGCACGCTCACGTCTCCCTCCTCCACCCAGCTACACGCGCACCGCCTCGGATAGACGCGGATCGCGGACGAACAGCGCTTCTTCCTTTGCCAGCACTTGCTCGTCTCGATAGTGCTGCAGCTGGATCGCCTTGGCGGGACACTCTGCCGCGCACAGCCCGCACCCGCGGCAGGCTGCCGCTGCGATCTGGGCTGCCCCGAGAATGCCCCCTGCCCCCACGATAGCAGGATCGATCACCGGCACGTCGTACGGACAGGCGCGCACGCAGGTCAGGCAGCCGGTGCACTTGAGCGGGTCCACAACGGCGACCACGCCCCCAACCTGGAGCACATCCTGCGACAGGATCGCCGCCGCTCGCGCGGCAGCCGCTTTGGCCTGCGCAATCGCTTCGTCCAGGAACTTGGGGTACTGGACCGCCCCACACAGGTAAGCGCCCTCGGTCGGAAAGTCTACCGGCTGCAACTTGAGGTGTGCCTCCAGCATAAAGCCTTCCAACGTGCAGCTCAGCTTCATCATCTCGGCCAACTCGCGCGTGCCGCTCGGCGGCACCATGGCAGCCGACAACACCACCAGATCCGGTTCGAGCGTCAACGGCAGGTTCAGGCTGGACTCGGTAACGTGCACCCTGATGCCGCCATCCTGCTGTACGACCTCAGGCTTGTGCGCGTCCCCAAACCGGACATAAATCACGCCCTGTTGCCGCGCCTGAGTATAGATCTGCTCGCGGAAACCGTAGGTCCGCACATCCTTGTAGAGCACGATCACCTGCGCAGCCGGGTTCAGCTCCTTGATCCGTAGCGCGTTCTTGGCCGCCACCGTGCAGCACACACGGCTGCAGTAGAAATCCGCCTCATCCCCGGCGTCACCGTCCTCATCCCAGGGCCCAACACACTGGATCATCACCACTGTCCGGAGCGCCGCGGGGTCGATCGCGCCTTGTGCGAGCCGCTCCTCGAGCTCTCCTTGCGTCACGATCGCCGGGTGCGTCCCCAACCCGTAGGCCGGTCCCGCGTACTCTCGTGCCCCGGTCGCCAAGATGACGACCCCGTGCTCGAGCAGCCTCCGGCGCGGGGTTCCTACCTCCTCCACCGTGGTCCGCATGCTGCCCACATAGCCCTCGTGCTTGACGATCCGATGACCGTTCAGGACCTCGATCCGCTCGTGTGCGCGCACGCGCCTCACCAAGTCGGTCAGGAATGCCTGGGTGTCGCCGCCCAACGCGTCGTGGTAGATCTGGCGCGCACGCCCACCCAGCGTCGCCTCCCGCTCGACCAGGTGCACCGCATACCCCTGGTCAGCGAGGTTCAGCGCCGCCGTCATCCCCGCAACGCCCCCGCCCACGATCAAGGCATCGTGGTTGAATGCCTCAGGCTCAGTGTGCAGCGGAAAGAGCAGGCGCGCCCGGGCTACAGCCATGCGAACTAGGTCCTGCGCTTTGTCGGTCGCGCGCGCTGGCGCAGAGGCATGCACCCAGCTCCCTTGATCCCGGATGTTCGCCATCTCGAACAGGTACGGGTTGAGGCCTGCCCCGCGGATCGTGTCGCGGAAGATCGGTTCGTGCGTGCGTGGCGTACACGACGCCACGATCACCCGGTTCAGCCGGTGCTCCGCGATCCGTTCCTGGATCAGCTTCAGCGAGTCGGCGGAGCAGGTATAGATCGTGTTCTCCGCGTGCACGACGTTGGGCAGGCTAGCCGCGTACTGGGTCACCTGGGCAACGTCGATCACGCCGGCAATGTTGCTTCCGCAACTGCAGATAAAACACCCGATCCGCGGCTCGTCGGCGAGGGACACCTCCTGCTCCGGCGGATAGATCGCTGGCTCGACCAGCGTGCCGCGTGCTTTGCCCAGCAGCGCGAGCACAGACCCCGCAGCGCCGCCCGCTTCTACGACGCTGTCTGGAATATCCTTGGGCTCGGCAAACGCGCCACACACATAGACTCCCTCGCGCGAAGTCTCGACCGGGTGGAATGGCTCGCGCAGGGCAAACCCATGCTCGTTGAGCGCGATGCCCGTCGACCGCGCCAACTCTGCCACATTCGCCGGTGGCTCCATGCCCACCGAGAGCACCAGCAGATCGAGCGCCATCTCACACAGGCTGCCGTCGTCCGCCTGATAGCGAACGACGACCTGCTTTGTCTGCGGGTCCTCTCTCACCACCGAGAGCCGGCAGTTGTGATAGACGATGCCCAGCTCTTGGCCCCGCCGGTAGTAGGCGTCGAAATTCTTGCCAAAGGCACGCATATCCATCTGAAAGACGTGCACCTCGACGCCCGGCAGGTGCTGCATTGCCAGCATGCCCTCCTTGGTGGCGTACATGCAGCACACCGACGAGCAGTAGGGATGCGCCTGGTCACGGGATCCAACGCATTGCAGGAACCCGATCCGTGCCGGCACCGCGCCATCCGAAGGGCGGGCAACGTGTCCAAGCGTCGGCCCTGAGGCGCTCAACATCCGCTCGAACTGGAGTGCTGTCACCACGTTGGCATACCGTCCATAGCCCCACTCGGGTGAGGACTCGGCGTCGTACAGCGTATAGCCTGGCGAGAGCACCACCGCGCCTACGTCCAGGGTCTCTTCGACCGGAGCCATATAGTGGTCTACAGCCTCGGGCTTGCACGCCTCCACGCACAGGTGGCACTCGGAGCACAGCCCGCAGCGCAGGCAGCGCTCGGCCTCAGCCAACGCCTCCTCCTCGCTGAGCGCCAGCGCTACCTCGCGAAAGTCAGCCCGCCGCGCCTCCGGGGGAACGGTGCTCATCGCGACCCGGGCGCGCGGCGAGGCTGTACCGCTCTCGACGATCGCCCGCATCTCGGCGCCGTCCAGCTCCACCGTGGGCAAGGGAAGCTCTTCACGCGGCGTGAGCAGGGGAACGCCGCGCAGATAGCGGTCCACCGACAGCGCCGCGCGTCGCCCGTGCGCGATCGCCTCGATCAAGGCGGCGGGACCGCGCACCGCATCCCCCCCCGCAAAGACCCCAGGGCGGTTCGTCGCCAGGGTGCGCTCGTCGACGATGAACGTTCGCCGGCGGGTATCGATCGCCAGACCGTGGTCCGGATCGAGGAACGAGATCTCGGGGGCCTGAGCCACCGCGGCGACCATCTGGTCGCACTGGATCGAGAACTCGGACCCTGGGATCGGCACGGGGCGGCGGCGTCCGCTGGCATCCGGTTCGCCGAGACGCATGCGCACGCAGCGCAGCGCCGAGATGTGTCCATCCTCGACTAGGACCTCGATTGGTTGTGTCAGGAGCTCGAGCCGTACGCCTTCCGCTTCGCCCTGCTCGATCTCCTCTTCACTCGCCGGCATCTCGGCGCGCGAGCGGCGGTAGAGCATGTAGACCTCTCGTGCGCCCAGCCGCAGCGCCGTGCGCGCTGTGTCGACCGCGGTGTTCCCGCCGCCGACGACCAGCACCCGCTTCCCGATCTCGACGTCCTCGCCCAAGCTGACCGTGCGCAGGAAAGGCACGCCCTGCGTGACGCCGGCAGCGTCCTCTCCAGGGATGCCGAGCAGTTGGGGCTCGTGCGCGCCGATCGCGAGCACCACCGCTTCGTACCCACGCTCGAATAGCCCGTTGATGTTCCGTATCGGGTGACTCAGCACCAGCTCGACGCCAGGGAGAGCGGTAATGGCGTCCATCTCGCGCTGTAGCACGTCGCGTGGCAGACGGTACGGCGGGATGCCTACCCGCATCATGCCCCCAGGCACGGGCAGGGCCTCGTAGACCGTGACCTGGTAGCCCCAATGTGCCAGGAAGTGGGTGGCGGTCAATCCGGCAGGACCGGCGCCCACTACGGCTACGCGCCGCCCGTTCGCGGGCGCCACGGGCATGACCTGCCGCAGCTTGGCGTGCTCGTACACCCAATCCGCCACAAACCGCTTCAGCGCACAGATCGCGACGGGGCTGTCCAGTCGCCCACGACTGCACTCATCCTCGCACGGGTGATGGCAGACCCGCCCCACCGTCGCCGGGAAGGGGTTGTACTCCATCACTACCTTGAGCGCGTCGACATACCGTCCGGCGGCGATCAGGTTGATGTACCCCTGTGCGCTGGTCTCAGCCGGACAAGTCGCCTTGCAGGGCGACGTGCCGCGCTTTGTGATCGCGTACTTGTTGGGCACCGCCTGGGCATAGGGCCGATAGATCGCAGTGCGTGTCGCCAGGCCCAGGTTGAAGGTGTCCGGCAGCGAGACCGGGCACACCTCGACACAGTCGGCGCAAGCCGTGCACTTGTCCACATCCACGTAGCGCGGGCGGCGCCGGACCGTAGCCCGGAAACGACCGGCTTGGCCCTGTAGACCGACCAGGTCGGTCTGGGTTAACAGGTCGATATTCGGGTGGCGTCCAGCTTCGACGAGCTTGGGCGAGCTGATGCAGATGGCGCAGTCGTTGGTCGGAAAGGTCTTGTCCAACTGGACCATCTTGCCGCCGATCGCCGGCGACTGCTCGACCAAGTACACCTTGACGCCCGCATTCGCCATGTCCAGGGCAGCCTGCACACCGGCGATGCCGCCTCCGACGACTAGCGCCGCACCTACGATCTCTGGGGATAGTGTCACAGTACCGATCCCCTCCTTACGCTCGCGCACGGGCAAGAGATGTGTCCTAACCGCTTTCGGTCGCGCTCGCTGCAACGACGGGTTGCTTCATCGGGTTCGGCCCGAGGCGGCGCACACGCGCTGTCATCTCACGCGCCGCATCGGCGAACGCGTGCCCCTGTCCCGCGGACAGGTAGTAGATCCCGAGCCGATCGCGACCCAGGCCGATCTCGTCGAGCAGCTTCCTGACGTACTCTACACGCTTGGTGGCGCGGACGTTCCCCACCTCGTGGTGGCAGTTGCCGATCGCGCAGGCAATCACATACACACCGTCCGCCCCCTGTTCGAACGCCTTCATGATGTATTCGGCGTCGACCTTGCCCGTACACGGCAGCCGGATCACCTTGACGTTTGGCGGAAAGGTCACGCGCTCGATGCCGGCGGTATCCCCCGCCATCGCCGCGCAGTAGATGCAGGTGAAGGCTGTGATCTCGGGCTCGAACGGCTGACTGGTCACGCTAGACTCTGTCATGCAACCCTCTCCGCTCAGGCACGCTCAGGTACACAGATCGGGCACCACTGGCCCAACACGGCCATGTCGGGTACCATGATCTGTTCGTCGCGGTAGTGCAGCAGCTGGATGGCGTTCGCCGGGCATTCGCTGGTGCACGTCCCACACCCAGTGCACAGCGTCGGCTCAATGTACGCCGCGCCGATGATGCCACCCACGCCTACGGCGCCCGCGTCGATCTTGGGGATGTGGTACGGACACGTACGCACGCAGGTCAGACAGCCCACACACTTGGCCTGATCCACCTGCGCGAACTTGACCGTCGCCTCAAGCTTGTCCTTGCCCAGGATCGTCATCGCGCGGGCAGAGGTCGCCAGTGCGTGTGCGATCGCTTCCTCGGAGAACTTGGGATAGTGGGCTGCCCCGCACAGGAAGACCCCTTCGCGCGTAAAATCCATCGGCCGGAGCTTGAGGTTGTCCTCCATAAAGAAGCCCTCGGGCGACAGCGGCACAGACAGCATCTCTGCCAGGCGAGAGGTGCTCTCGCTCGGGATCGCGGCTGTACTCAGAGCGAGGAGATCGGACGTCAAGATCAAGTCCTCGTGCAGGATGTGATCGTGCACCCTGACCTTGAGCTGCTCCCCCTCATGGTACACGTGCGGGGGCGTCTCGTCCGTGTAGCGCACAAAGAGCACACCCCGTTCTCGCGCCTCGGTGTAGTACTTTTCGCGGAACCCGTACGTCATCAGCTCCTTGTAGAGCACCACCACCTGGCACGACGGGTTGATCACCTTGATCCGGATCGCGTTCTTCATCGTGTTGGTACAGCACGTCCGGCTGCAGTAGAACTCGGTGCTCCCGTCGTAGCTCCACGGACCCACACACTGGATCATGGTGACGCTCATAAGCCGGTTGATCTGCGCCGGGTGCTCGGCGATCAGGGCCTCCAACTCGAGTTGCGTGACTGTGCGCTCGTCCTCCCCCAAAAAGTAGACCGGGGCGCGGAACTCGCTGGCGCCCGTTGCCACGATCGTCACCCCATGCGCCACGTCCCACTCTTCGACCTGTTCGCTGCCGTTGCGCCTACCGCGCAGGGTTGAAACGAAATTGCCCTTTGTGCCCTGGAACTGGATCAGCTCGGTCTCCTTGTACACGGCGATCCGCTCGTGGCTCTCGACCCGCTTGGTCAGGTTGCGCAGCATCTGGCGTGGGTTATCACCCTCGGCGGTAAAGTGCAGGTTGCGCACGTTACCGCCCAGGCGCTTCTGCTTCTCGACCAGGTAGACATCGTAGCCCTGTTCAGCGATCGTCAGCGCTGCCCTCAGACCGGCGACGCCTCCACCCAGGATCAGCGCAGATCGCGTATAGTCCATCTGGAGCTGCTGGATCGGCTGCAGCTTGCGCGCGCGCCCCACGCCGTATCGCACTAACTCCCGGGCTTTGCGCGTGGCGCCAGCGGGATTGTCGTGGTGCACCCACGAGCAACTTTCCCGCAAGCTGACGAACTCGAGCAGGTACGGGTTCAGGCGCGCCCGGCTCAGCAACGCCTGGAACAACGCCTCGTGCGTGCGCGGGCTGCACGCCCCGATCACCACCCGGTTGATGCCCTTCTGCCGAATGGCGCGCAGGATCTCTTCCAGCCCGCTCTCCTGGCAACCAAACGATACTGCACTTGTATAGACCACATCGGGCAGCGTCCGCGCGTAGGCCAAGACATCGGGCACGTCAACCACATCCGAGATCTCGCCGCCGCAGAGACAAGCAAACACCCCGACCCGGGGCTTCTCTCCCGCGACATCGCGCTCCATAGGGGGCAGTTGCGCCACGTCGAGCTGGTGCTGGGTGCCAGAGAGCAGCTGGATCGCCTGCGCCACAGCGCCGCTGGCGTCAATGATCGATTCGGTGATCTCTTTGGGCATCGCAAAGGCGCCCGCCACGTAAACGCCAGGACGCGTCGTGTCGACGGGCTCGAACTTTTCCGTGCGGCAAAAGCCGTACTCGTTGAGCTCGATGTCGAGCATCTGGGCCAACTGCTTCGACTGCGCGGGCGGCTCGCTACCCACCGAGAGCACGATCATGTCAAACCGCTCTTCCCGGAGGACGCCCTCGTCCGATTGGTGGCGCACGATCAGATCATGCGTCACCGGGTCCTCGTGGATCACCGAAACCCGGTTCCGCACGTACCGCACCCCGAATACCTCCTCCGCGCGCCGGGTGTAGGCGCTGTAGGCCTTGGAGAAGGCACGCTGATCCATCAGAAAGATCGTGGCTTCCACCCCAGGCAGACGCTGCTTCGCCAGCATCGCCTCCTTGGTGGCATACATGCAGCAGATCGAGGAGCAGTAAGGGTGTTCCTGGTTCCGCGATCCGACACACTGGATCCACGCCAACTTGCGCGGCAGCCTCCCGTCGGAGCGACGGCGCAGCAAGCCCCCGGTAGGCCCGCTGACCACCAGGCTCGTCAGACGCTCGTACTCGAGGCTGGTGATCACGTTCGGATAGCGCCCATACCCGTATTCGGCAATGCCGCTTGGGTCGTGCACCTTGTAGCCAACGGTGAGGATGATCGCCCCGACGTGCAGATCCTCCGTCCACGCCTCTTCATCCAGATCGATCGCGCCTGTCGGGCAGACCGACACGCACTTGCGGCAGTCATCGCAGTAGTCGCCGCGCTCCACATAGTATGCATCGGGCACCGCGCGCGCGGCATACTTGCCCACCGCCTTGCGATTGCTCAAGCCCATGTGGAACGGGTCGGGGAGCTCAACCGGGCAGACCTCGGCGCATCTGTTGCAGTTGATGCAATGACCTGGGTCGACGTAGCGAGGCCTGTGGCGTACCGAGACCACGAAATGCCCAGGCTGCCCTCTCACCGCCACCAGATCCGTGAGCGTCATCAACTCAACAGCGGGATGTTGGCTATAGTCCAGCAACCAAGGGGTGATCGAGGGACGCGTGCAGCCATACCCGTGGTCTGACGTCCCGCGGCAGAGGACACAGTCGTGCGTCGGGAACATGAACCCGAGCTGGGAGACCACGCCCCCCACGCTCGACAACTGCTCGACCAGGTACACCTTGATGCCGGCATCCGCCAGGTCAATGGCGGCGCGCATCCCCCCTACGCCGGCGCCAACGACCAACACCGATCCGATCTTCTCTCTCTGGACCACGCAGTTCTCCTTTGATGCCTGGCAGGAAACTGGTATCTGGCTCTAGTCTGCCTGCCCCGCGATCCCTTGGTCTTGGCGCAGGCTCATACGCGCCGTATCGTACACTGGACAGCTACGACAGTCAAACCGGGCAGCACCGTTCTGCCAGCAAGGCATGCGCGGGGAGACCAGCTCCGCGCACGCGTCCGGGAGTGGTGCCTCGCTCGTCTCGTAGGCGAGCTGCGCCCGGAGTGCCAGCAGTTGACGCAAGCCTTCGAGGTTTAGTCCGCGCTCGTGCACCAGGAAACGGAGGTCACGCACCCACTGCAGGTCGCGCTCAGAGTAGTAGCGGCGGTTCCCCTTGCGCGCCGGGATGACGAGACCCTTCTGCTCGTAGAGATAGAGTGTCCTGGCATGGACACCCAGCAAGTCGGCGGCGGCGCTGATGATGTATACTGGTAGGTCCTGGTGCATGACGCGCGTGTCCTGACCGACAAAGGTTGCCGCTCTCAGAACCCGTCCCCCAGATCACCCACTCTGATGGTCGAGGAGGCTGGAAGGATTATACAGCTTGCAGAGAGCGATGTCAAGTAACTTGATAGGAATTGCTATCAGATCGGCGCCACCCAGGCCGAAGAGGGCGTGACCCGGGCGCCCGCGCCTAGCTCACTGGTCGTTGACAAGCCCCTTCACGTGTGCTATAGTACGTCTCAGGTGTGACAGCAAGCACACCCAGTCTAGCGAAACAGGAGCGAACATGGACGTCGACCGAGCCTATGAACTGCTCAGAGAACAGATCACCTCCCTGGAGATCGAGCCAGGGGTGCCGATAGACGAGACCACTCTTGCGCGCCGGTTAGGTATGCCTCCCGGTTCGGTGCACCACGCCATAGACGAGCTGGTGCAGGAAGGCTGGATCGAGCGTGACGGCAACAGCGTGCGCGTGACCGACGACACGATGGCGCGCATCTTTCGCCAGTCCTTCGAGGTGCGCTCCGTTCTCGAGGCGCTGTGCGCACGACTCGCCGTGCAGAGAGCGACCGAGCCCCAGCTGGCGTCCCTCGAGGCAATGATGCCGCAGTTCGAGGAGACTGCCCGGCGCGCCGACTCTCAGACCTGGTTGCAGCTCGATCGGCGGTTCCACGAGGCGATCTATGACGCAGCGGACAACGTCTTCCTGGGCAACGCACTTCGCCAGCTGTACGAGCTCGACATGCGCATCTGGTACCAGATCCTCAACCGGATGACCGACCTGCCGCGCATCATCGAGAGCCATCGGGCGATCGTCCAGGCCCTCAAGGCGCGCGATGCAAGCGCCGCAGAACGGGCGGTCACGCGTCACATCCAGAACTCACGCGACCAGGTCTTGCCCCGTAGCTAGAACAGAGCGCGCTCCGCTGCATCCCAGCAGCTTACAGCCAGGCCCCCTCGTTCACGCCCACAGACCGCACCCGTTGGGACGCTGCGGTCAGTCACCTCTCTCGACCGACCGATAGGTTCTTAACGTTCGGGCGACTGCGCGCTGCGCCAGCGTCGCCGCGATGTGCAGCAGCGCGTGCTCGCCGGTGACCGGGTCCGCCTCCATACCGCCCCAGCACGGGTAGTAGTGATGCAGCAACCCAGCGCGCTCCTCGGCATCCGCCACCGCGACGCCCACGAGCTGCTCGGCGACATACTGCGTGTTGCCACAGGGCGCCTGGCGCACCACCGTGCAGCCCACGATGCGACCATCGCGCACGCGGCAGGACAGTTCGGGACGCCCATACCGTTCCGCAAAGGCCCGGATCGTCGGGTCCTGCGTCGGCGATGGCGCCAGGCTGCAGAAGGGCATCGCAAAGGCACAAGCCACGCCCAAGGCCTCCAGCCGGAGCTGCACTTGGCGGCGAAGGCCCGGCTGCGCGCACGAGCGCCGGTCCACCGCTACGATCGCCGCCTGGGCGCCGCACATGCTCGCCAGATCGGGCGCCAAGTCTGTCAGCCCAGGGCTCTCCGTTAGGACCAAGAGCAGATCCGCCTCTGGAAGCTCGCGGGGCAGGAACTCCTCCGGCTCGTCCAATATCGGCGGCAGGACGGGGGGTGCAGACCACCAGCGCAACGCCCAGCAGGTCGGTGCACTGGACGCCAGCTGCCGCGCGATCCGCTTCCCCCACTCGCCCTGTATCGCCATCAAGATCCGCACGGTGTCTAGAACTCCCCAGAATGGTCGACCAGGTACAGCACGAGATCCGCGACATCCAGCGTCCGCCCGTCGTGCAGCATCGCATAGTCCCGGTGCACGAACTCGTGCCGGAAGCCCAGGTTCTCGAACGCCTTGATCACCTGCGGCTGGTCGGTCGGCACCAACGCGATGAGCTGGTGCAGTCCAGTGCGCCGGGCGATGTCGATCGCTGCCCGGATCATCAGCGTGCCGATGCCCCTGCGCCGGTACTCGCGATCCAGGAACAGCCGCAACCACCCCAGATGCCGCTGGAACTTGGAGCCAAAGTGGATGGTCACGTCACCGATCACCCGGTCATTGACCAGGACCATTACCGGAAAGACCCTGGACAGATCCAGCTCCTCTGCCCACGTTCGGACCACGTCCCGGTCCGTGGGATCGCTGCGAAACCGTTCCAGGTCCTCCGGCGCCGCGCGCTCGAACAACGCGCCGAGCTGCTCGGTGTCATCTGGGGTCATCGGGCGCAGTAGCACGCGGACGCCGTCCGGCATGACCTTGACTTGGCGGTACCGCGCCAGTTGTGTCCAGATATCAGTCATACCATCTCTCCCTTGGCAAAGCCCAACGATCGAAGACGTGCGGCTCGGACCTCACCCCTCCGCGCCACTGCACAGCGGGCGGCGTCCAAGCCGCAGTTGGGCCCGCTATCTCAAGTACGCATCCGTGTAGATCACGTTGTTGAGCAGCACCTGCACCGTCTTCCACACCGCTGCCTGTTCAGGATCGCTCATGTCCACGTCCTCGGACTGCAGGTGCTCCATACCCGCGATGCGGTCGTGCAGCGTGAGCAGGAGCCGGTTAAGCGGCGTTGACTCGTCCCGCTCCTCCACCACCCGTATGAACTCGAGCAGGTCGCTGTCCAGGGGGTTGGCAATGACCATGTCGATCCCAGCTCCCATCAGCATGACCATGTACACACGGTCGAGGAGCGGTCGCATTTCGCGCGGCACGGCGTTCGACACGTTGGAGAGTCCGCCGTTGGTCAGTGGGGGCGGTTCCCAAGCGAACTTGAGTGCGCGCACTGCCTCAATCATCTCAGGACAGTACTCCTGGCACCCCGACACCGTCAGCACGAGCGGATCGATGATCAGATCTGTGATCGGAAAGTCCATCTCGACCATGTGCGGGATCAGCGTCTCCAGGGCAAGCATCAACCGCTCGTCTGCGCTGACCGGGATCATCCCCTCACCCTTTGTCAGTCCCACCAGACGTGCGCCGTACTTTTTCGCCAGCGCAGGCACAGTCGCCAACCGCTCCGCCGTGCAGTCCGTCGAGTTGATGATCGGCTGCGCCTTGGTTACCGTCTCGCACGCCGCTTCGATCGCGTTCAGGTTGGTCGTGTCAAAGCAGAGCGGAAGATCGGTGACCTTTTCGGCCTCTTTTACCAACCACGGTAGGATCTCGTGCCCAGCCTTCCTGCTCGGCCCGATGTTCAGATCGATCGCGTTGGCCCCAGCCTCGTCGAGGCGGGCAACCATGTCGCGGAAGAACGCGCTATCCCGCTCGGCAATCGCCTGCTTTACCCGCTGGGCCAGGATCTGGATGTTCTCGGCAATGATGTACATCACATCCTCCTCGTTGTCTGGCGAGCTAGGCCCGCCCGTTGAATAGAACGCGCTCGATGATCCGGTACACAGCCTGGACGACCGGCGTCTCGTGCGGAAGCTGGACCAGCGGGCGCCCGGAGAGCTCGTACTCGGACATCAGAGAATCGCTCGGGATGGCGCCCACCACGTCGGCGCCGATCTCGCGAACCGCCTCTGCCAGTGCGGGCGGCATCTCTGCGGTCATCAACCGATTGACGATCACATAGATCGCGCCGATGTTCACCTCAAGGCCCGGGATCATCTCTACAATACGCTTCGCAGCATTGACGCCCCGTCGCGATGTATCCGTGACCAACAAGAGGTGGTCGACATCGCGCGTCGTCCGACGGCTGATGTGCTCCATCCCTGCTTCGTTGTCCATCACCACGTACGCATAGTGATCGCTCAGGCGGTCCATCACCGTGCGGAGCATGTGGTTGGCAGCGCAGTAGCAGCCCTGTCCCTCCGGTCGGCCCATCGCGAGCAGATCCACGGTATCGCCCTCGACCAACGCCATCCGCACCTGGTAGTCGAGATAGTCCTGCTTGCTCAGCCCACCGGGCATCGCACTCGCAGTCGCCGCACTGGCCTGCACCTCCTCGCGCATGTCCTCGCGGATATCGCCGATCGTCTGCGCCAGCTCGAGCCCGAGCACACTGTGCAGGTTGCTCGACGGGTCGGCATCGATCGCCAGGATCGGCCCCGCGTTGCGCTCGCTCAGGTAGCGTACGATCATTGCAGCGACGGTCGTCTTGCCCGTGCCGCCCTTTCCCGCGACGGCAATCGTCGTCGTCATCTTCTAGAGCCCTCGCTCCTGCATCAACTCCGCCACGCTCGGGAACTGCAATTCGTCCGTGTGCGGCAGGAACATCGCCGCGTTGAACGCATCAAAGAAGCTGTTATCCGCCGACAGTTCGAGATAGGTCATCATGCTGGCGAGGCTGACGATCTGCTGTCGTACGTCACGCGACAGCAGCGCGAGATAGGCCCCGCGCACCGATGTGTTGCCCATGTAGTGAAAGGTGTCCCACGGCGCATCGGGCAGGAGCCCGATCTGGATCGCCTTTTCGATGTTGATGTACTGCCCAAAGGCGCCGCCGATCAGGACCTGTTCCACATCGCCGATCGTCAGCCCCACGCTCTGGGCAAGGACGGAAAAGCCGGCATAGATCGCCGCCTTGGCGCGCATCAGGTTGTCCAGGTCGACGTTGGTCAGGACGATGTCCTTGCCGATCGCCGTCTCGTCTCCCCAGACCACCACGTACTCCGGACCGTGCTCGCCGGTGCGCGTACGCGCCGTATCCAGGGCGACGTTGACATTGCTCCCCTTGTCGATGATGCCCGTCGTGAACATCTCTGCCATCAGGCCGATCAGCCCGCTGCCACACAGACCACGCGGCTTCTCCCCAGGTGGACCGATCACCTGCACCGTAGGCTCGTACGTCGCAGGGTCGATCCACACCTCCTCGATCGCGCCCTGCGTGGCACGCATGCCGTGATAGACCCCTGCCCCCTCGAACGCAGGCCCGGCAGAGCACGCGCACGTGATCAGCCACGTGCAGTCACCCAGCACGATCTCGCCGTTCGTGCCGACGTCGATGAACAAGGTCAGCTTGTCACCCACGCACATCCCAGAGCTCAGCACCCCTGCGGTGATGTCGGCGCCGACATAGCTGGCAATGCCCGGCAGGCAGTCCACCGAGGCATCTGGACAGACGTCGAGGCCCACATCTCGCGCCCGCACCACGGGCAGTTGGTTGACCGTCGTCACGAACGGCATCAGCCGGATCGATGACGGCTGCAGTCCGGCAAACAGGTGCAGCATTGTGCTGTTGGCGGCGACGACGACGCGGTAGATCTCGGCGGTCTGCGTGCCCACCTTTTCCGCCGCCTGTGCCAGGAGGCGGTTCAGCGTGTCCGTCACGAGCCTCTGCAGCTCGGCGAGGCCATTGCCCCTGGAGGCATAGATGATCCGCGAGATCACATCCTCGCCCCGCGCGATCTGCCCGTTATAGTCGGCTGCCTGGGCCATCACGCGCCCGCTGAGCAGGTCGACCAACCACACGACGTTGGTCGTCGTGCCAATGTCGATCGCCACGCCCCACAGCGACTCCATGCGGTCACCCGCCAGCACGTCGACGAGCCTGGGCGGCCCTTCCGGTGCATTCCATTGATCCAACTCGATCACGAGGGTCACCGTCCACGCGCCGTCGCGCAGCGCTGCCGCGAGACGCGAGAGAACGGGCAACTCGGCGACCAGGCCCCGCACGCCGTGCTGGCGCGCGAGCTCGCGCTGCACGCGTGCCCAGTCGTCTGTCTGGTCATCGAGCGAGGGCTCCGTCATGCTCACGACGTACTTGCGCAAGGGCTGGTCTAGCAGCTGGTCATAGCCAGGCGGGACCGTAACGGCTGTCGCCGTCTTGTCGGCTTGCAGCTTGCGCTCGATCTGCTGCGCCGGCACATAGATCGTGACGTCACTCTCGATCGTCGCCTGGCACGCCAGCGCATAGCCCGAGGCCACATCCTCCTCGGACAGCCGCTGGTTCGGCGGGCGGATGACCGTGCCCTCGCGCACGATCACCGTGCAACGACCACACCGTCCCTGCCCACCACACGGCAGTCCCAGCGAGAGCCCCGCAGCCTGTGCTGCATCCGCGATCAGCGTTCCTGCGTCCACCTCCACCAAGCGGTCCATGGGCTGAAAGCGGACCCTACAGGTAGCGATGATCCACCCCCTTGTGGGCTAGTCGGGATGCGCTGGGGCGCGCCTACGGGGTCGCCCCGGCGCATGCCTCACGCACAGCCTCTACAGCGTGTTCCAGATCTTGGTGTAGCCGGGAATGTCGACCGCTTCCCGGGGCCCAACCAGGATCTGCCACCCCGGCAGCTCCTCCTCGATCTCGCCCAGCAGGATCGAGACGTGCCCCGGGATGACCAGTTTCCTGTGGTTCAGCTTGTCCGCGACTTGACTCTCTTTGACTGCCTTGGCGATGCGCAGCGCGTCGAACTTGCCCGCAGCCCATGCAGTCAGCACGCTCATCCCTTCCGCATCGGCGACCAACAGCCAGCTGGGCACGCCGCTGCCCGATATCTCGTTCGCCACCGCAAAGTAGGTGATGCTAAAGTTCGTTGTGACATACAGCGGCGAGTCAGCCGTCGGTTCGCCGATCTCGTACAGGCCCGGCTGGACCTGAATCGGCGTCTGTGGGTCGGTGTAGATGTTCTCGCGCAGAGCCAGGAGCGGATAGACCGTCGCCGGGCTGAACTCGTCGAGCACGACGAACCCGGCGTACTTGGCGATCGCCTGTGCCGCAGCTACCCCGACGAGGCCCGGGTCGTCCACACACTCGGCGGGGAAACTGATCATCGGGTACCCGAACGTGCGGACGTTCTTGAGGGCAAGCCGCCGTAGCTGTGTCTGCTTGGACAGTGCGATCGACAGGTCACGCGCTCCGTGATCGAGCACAATCTCGTCGATCCCCGCCTCCTTGATCCTGGCGGTCAGGTCCGACAGCACGTCGAGATACTCCTCGCGGATCGCCATCGGTGCGCCGTACTCTTTCGCCAGCGCCGCGAAGCGCTCCCAAGTCTCGGCTGTGGCGCCATAGACCAGCGGCGTCACGCCCGCCTCCTGCGCCGCTTTGAGCCCCTCCGCCATCACCTGTGCGTCCTCTGCGATCAGGATCAGCGGTAGTGCCCCCACGTCCAACACGGCATCTACTGCACCGGCGAACTGCGCCCCATCGCCCGTAGCCTCGACGGCATAGCCGTCCACCCGCATCTCCATGCCCACGTACTCGACCGCATAAGCAGCTACGTCGGCAGCCGCAGACTTGAGTTCGTCGAGAGGCAAATTGTCGTAGAACCGGACAAAGAGCCCCGGTCGGTTGAAGAAGCGTTTCTCGTGGCGGAACATGACCGTCTCGTTCCCCGCCCTGGCTTCTCGCCCGTCAGCGCTCAGTGTCACGAGCCGGATCGGCGGCTGCGAAGCCTCCGCCAGCAGCGCCTTGGACTCCTCGGACACATATGGGCAGTCCGCCAAGTCCGCCTGCTTAGCCGCGAGTTTCATCGCAAAGGCCAGGCAGGTAGGATAGCCGCACTCTTTGCAGTTGGTGCGGGGCAACAGCTTGTAGATCTGCATCCCTGACATCGCCATGGCTCTACCCTCCTTGGTTGTTCCCGGCCCACAGTTCGTCGATCATGGCCCTGATCCGCCGCAGCGCCTCTGGGTGTCGCAGTACGATTAGGTTTGCGGCCGACTCGACCAGCGCGGCAGCAGTCATGGTCTCCCAGTTGATCGCACGTTCAGTCCAGTCGCCCCACGCTTCCGGGACGCCCCGATCGGTCTTTGCCTCTTTCTGCCTCCACGCCTCGTAGCCCACGGTGACGATCATCGGCAGCTGCGTCATGCGGTCCCCGTTCAGGGCAGCCAGACGTAGGCGCTCCATCACCGAGTACCCGTACTCCATCCCATAGCCTACAGCGGCGCACGTGGGGTCCATTACGATCCGGTCCAGAGACAGTCCCATATCGCTGATCAGGATGTTGAGCTGCTTCGCCAGGTTCACGTCCATGGCGGTGCTGGCGATCACCAACTGCTCGTTGGCCAGCGCCGCAGCGACGATCGTGCGGTAGTTCTTTTCCTCGCACTTGCCGAGGACCAGGCGTTCGCCCTTGCCCTCTTCTGCGACCGCCACCAGCAGTTCGTTGTCCAGTTCGACCTGCCCCGGTCCATAGACGATCAGCGGAAGACCAGTCGCGTCGAGCACTCGGCGCACCGTAGCACGGGCGTTGGCGGCGGTCGTGGGCGCGTCATCCGCTGTCGTCGCGCTGAGCTGCAGCAGGATGGCGTCCGCGCCCCGGTCCTCGGCAGCTCTCGCCCACCGACCCGGGTCGTCCATCACGTCGCCCCAGACCTCCAGCAGCAGCGGAGACCAATCGTTCGGCTTGCGATCCGAGATCTCGATCGCCAGTCCTGGCCGATTGGGCATTCCGCCCTCGGTGAAGAGGTAGGGCAGCGTCGTTTCGCCGCCTAGCGTTAGGACCCGCGAGCGTGTCCCGCCTTGCGCAGGCGTCGCGCCGAGGGTCACTTGGATCACCTGCCCGGTGCGCTTCTCCGTCACCAGCTGAACCCCAGCGCTCTCGTCCTTGATCCACGGCGCCCCAACGGGCGTCGCTCGCTCCTTGCGTGGTTTCACCGGTTCGGGTTCCGGCGCCGGCTCTGCTTCAGGCTCGGGCTCCGGCGCCGCCGCGGGTGCTGCGGGGGGAGCCGGCGCCAAGGGGACGGTTCCTCCCAGTTGGTTGAGCGCCGCGGCAAGCGCATTCCGGATCTGATCCAAGACAATGTCGGCGCTCATCTGCGCGATCGCACGCGCGTCGCTGCTCACCACTTCAGGCACAGAAGCCGCTCGCTTGGGCGCCGCCTCTGGCGCTACGGTTGGCTGCTGCACCGCCGGCGTCCGTGCCTCCGCCTCCTGCGCCGCCGGTTCCGCTGCCGGCTTGGCCTGGGCGACCGGCGTTGAGGCGGGCGCCGAAGCCGCCGCCTTTGCAGGCGCCGCGGCAGCCGCAACCGCGACACGCTCGGCGCCTTCCTCCGGCTCGGGCGCAGCTTGCATGGGCTCCATCTTGAGCGCCGGGTGGTCGTGTTCCTCAAGCCACTTGACCAGTTCATCGACCTCGGTCACGCTGTCACCGTCCGCGATGCGGTTGATCAACTCGTGATCGCCTTCGCGCTCAGCCACAGCCTGGAACTCGGCAGCCATCGTGTCCTTCAGGTTCTTGGACATCCACACCACGCGCTTGAAGCCGCCATCGGCAGAGATGAACTTTTTGCTCAGCATATAGTACTTGCCGATCCCCATCATGCCCGGCGTCTGGATGCCGCCGCCCGCAATGCCCGCCAGCGTCGAGAACTTCATCCCTGCCGGCGTCATCCCCGGGTCCTCCCGGCTGACGACCATGATCCCGTTCGCCTCTGGGATCACCATGGCGATGCACTCAAAGCACCCGCATGCGGTCATGGGGTTGCTCATGATCGAGTAGAGCGAGACGCGCGGTACCGATCCGTGCGAGGCCTGCAACGCGTACTCGTTAGTGCCCTTCCAGTAACCGATCGCGGGATCGATGCATTCGCCCTTGATGATCGGCTGGTTGGGCCCTGTCGGGTTGATCTCGTAGCTCGCCTTGCAGTCCAGCCAGTTGTACGCGCCGCACAGACCGAGGCGCTCAGGTGAGACCACGCAGACGTGATCGGGCGCGAAGGATTGGCACAGGATGCACGAGTAGAACGTGTCCACCGACTCATCAGTCATGTCCGCCAGGCGGATGTTGCGCACGTCATATGCCTCGCGCGCCCGCGCCAACCACTTGGCGTGCTCGTCCGGGTCGGTCAGTATCTTGACCTGGACCTTGTCCACGATCGCGCCAAAGTCGGCGTGGAACCGCGCGTGCAAGATCTTGCCAAAGTGCTCGAGGCCAAAGCCCTTCTCGTACGCCGCTTTCGAGACGCGGATCCAGGCGATATCGCGCTGCCCGATGTGCTGGACGCCGGACGCGCCATTGACAAAGTAGTGGATCTGGCGCTCCAGCACCGGCTCGAAATCGGTCTGCATCTTGCGCCCGGCGACCTCGATCAGGATCCCCAGGTCGATGCTGGCCCCGACTTCACGCCCCTCCAGGCCTGGGCCGATGATCTGGATATCGCCGTCAGTCACTGCGTCCATCGGCGCCATGCGCAAGTACTCGAACGCACGGCTGCCTCGCCCGCCGAACTCGACCTGCATGTCGGCGCGTCGCACCACCTCGCCCTCGAATGCCGAGCCGTACGGCACCGGGACAGGCACCTCGGAGATCTTGAGCTTGACCCCGCGCACCTCGATCGCCTTCTGCACGATCCGCTCCGCGCGCTCCAGGTCATCCTTGCCCTCGATCTCGTTAAAGGGCATAGAGATCACGTGTTCATAGCGCGTCACGCCGGTGGGCAAGATCTCCGGGATCAGCGTATCGGCGATCGTCGGGAAGCCATAGCTGATCGCACCTGCCGCTGCCGCATACTTGAGGTCATCGACCTCCCCCAGTGCCAGGACAAACGCAAAGACGCGGAACTTGTTGTAGAGCAGGATATCGTGCCACTGCCCGCCCTTCATTCCACCAAAGGTCAGCGCAGACCGGGTTGCAAAGCCCAGGGCATAGATCGCCGAGAGCGTGTCGCGCCCAAAGGGTACGATATAGGTATCGTACCCCATCTCGACGCCTTCCTCGTGCAGTTGGTCGATGATGCTCCGACCATTGACGTTGCCCGAGAGGAAGACGAGGATGTTGCGCCGCTGGAGCTCGCGCACGATCTGCACCGCGACCTCGTTGCTCTTGGCGCAGCCGACGATCGCGGCAAAGCCCGGCATACGCCCATCCACGAGCTGAATGCCCCACGAACGGAGCTGGATGTCGTCGATCGGGCCATTGAGGTGGTCGCGACCCGATCCATCGTTCGCGTACGCTGTCGAGCCGGACATCTGGAAGCCCGGGTACCGTTCCGGTTGCTCGCCATACACAAAGCGCACCGCTTCGATCGTCTCCGCTGCGAGCAGCGTCGCCTGCCCACAATCCAACGTCTCGCCCAGGTAGGGCGACCATATCTGACCGCGGGGCAGCGGGTGGAGCATCGAGCGTGCGTGCGCCATCACCTGCCGCAAGCCGCCCAGCGTCGAGACCTCGAGACCCAGCATGCCGTGGATCACGGGCAAAAAGTACGCCGTGTTTGGGAAGGACACGACTGCGTCCTCGCCTTTCTCGGCGATCGCCTTCTCCAGCAGCGCCATCGCCTCGGCAACCAGGGCATTGGCCCCTCGGATCGCACGCGTTGCTATGTACTTGGACATCTCGCATCCTCCTCCGGTTAGTCCGCTGCTTCGGGTACGCCGTACGCAGCCTGGATCCGCTCCTCTATCGGCAGCTCGAGCAAGGACCGAATCCGGGCATCGCCGCTGCGTCCCCACTGGCTGGGATCGTACGCGGGCAAGCCTAGCGCCGCGCGCTTCTGGTCAATGTGCGCCAGCGTGTGCGCCAGGATCTCATCTACGTCCGTGATGAACTCGAGCTTGCCCCCGATCTTGCTCTCCCATCCCTTGCTGATAAAGTCGGAGACAATCTCGCTGCCGCCAACAGGGTTATGGACGCCCATGATCACGTACGCCCCAGACGCGACGCAGTACGTGGCGATCGAAATCGCCTTCTCGCTCATCCACTCCGGCGCCATTCCCACCGCGGGAAGGTCGGCGATGTCCTCGCCGAGCCCACCCTCCGTCGCCATCTGGGACAGGACGGTCAGGATCCGGCAGTTGTCCACGCACGAACCCATGTGCAGCACAGGCGAAATGCCGACCGTCTCGCAGACCTCGCGCAGACCCGGGCCTGCTACCTCGAGCGCTGCCTCGGGCGTCATATAGTCCTGTTTCTGGGACGCGACCGAGGCGCAGCCCGTCTCGACGACCAGCACGTCATGCTTGATGAACTGCTCGGTCAGGTAACGAAACAGGCCTTCGTACTGGACGCGCGCGTTTGTGCACCCGATGTTGGCGACCACGCCGCGGATCCGTCCCGCCATGATCGCGTCGTTGAGCGGGCGAAACGACCCACGGTACGCGCCACCCAGCGAGTAGCGGATGTACTCGTGCGAATAGCCCGGGATCGTTGGGTGTCGATCATCCGGGATGTGCGTCTCGCCTCGCATCGGGAAGCGGTCGATCGCACGTCGCACGATCTGCTTGGCGATCTCGAGCGCACGGCTCTCGTCGAACTCGATGTGCGTCGCCCCCGTGATCTTCATCTTGGGCGAGGTGGTGATCACCTCGGTGTGATGGCGGGCAGCGACTGGGACCAGTCCCTGCATGATGCACTGTACGTCCACGATCATGGCTTCGACCGCACCCGTCAGGATCGCCATCTCCTGCTGGAGCATGTTCCCAGCGGTGGGGATGCCCTGCCGCATGATGATTTCGTTCGCCGTGCAACACAAGCCCGAGAGGCAGATACCCTTGGCCCCCTTGCTCTCGGCATAGCTGATCAGCTCGGGGTCCTGGCTGGCAATCACGATCATGTCCGACAAGGTTGGCTCGTGCCCGTGCACGACGATGTTGACCTCGTCCGTGCTCAGCACGCCCAATCCCACCTCGCCTTGGACCGGGCCCGGCGTGCCAAACAGCACGTCCGAGATGTCGGTGGCGAGCATTGAACCGCCCCACCCATCCCCCAGCGCTGTACGCATCGACTGGTCGAGGATGTGCTCATAGTCCTGGTCGTTCCCCATGTGCGTGCGGTGCATGAGCTCGACCACCTCGCGGTCGATCGCACGCGGCGTCAGACGGTGTTGGCGCCAGATCTCCTGCCGCTTGGTAGGTGCGCGCTTGGTGTAGAGCAGCTCGCCCTCGAACTTGCCGAACTCACCCAACGCCACGTGCGCCACATCGCGCGCGATCTCGTTCACCGACCGGTCCTCGACGGGCACGCCCAGGTGCCGTGCCATCTCGGTCAGCTTGCCTATATCGCGGATCTGATAGTCCTTCACCCTACCCTCGGCAACCTCGAGCAGGGTCTCCGCCAGTCCGCGCCCATGGTCTGAGTGCGCAGAGGCGCCAGCGGCAACCATGCGCGCAAAGTTGCGCGCCGCGACGGTCTCTAACGTGGCGCCGCACACGCCGACCTGACCGGGCCTGACGAGCCGGCACGGACCCATCGAGCAGTTCTTGCAGCACTTGGCTTCCTGCCCGATCGGACAGGGCGCCATATCGTCCGCACGGTCAAAGCAGGTCGCGCACTCGATGTCGCACGCGTGGTGCAACATCTCGACCACACTCGGATCAGCACTCCGTTCCTCGGGGGTTCGAACGCTCCTCTTGGCCATTGCGATTCCCTTCTAGTACTTGCGGAACTCGCCCGACATGCGCAAGTCTGCCTCGTTGGTGTCCGAGGCACGCACAGCGAGCGCTTCCCACGCAGGATCCCGATAGTTCACGCCACTTTCAGCCAGGATGGGGGTGGACGACTCGGGCCCGTACCCAGCCTCGGACAACGCCGCCTCGATGTCAGCCTGTGCCACCCTCCCCTCGTCGTAGGAGACAATGACTGCCTGCCAGCCTGAGCTGGCATACACGTCTTCTACGCCAGCGAGGGCGAGCAGCTGCTGCCGCACCTTGAGGACGTGGTGGTCCGCATACATCGCAGGTGCACCCAATGTCACTCGCGCCATGATACGCCGCTCCTTCCTAGAGATCGCTTGTATGACGACCATCGAATAGAAAAAGAGGGCGCCTCAGCCAATCGACGGCTGGAGAGGCGCCCTCGGTCACCGAACCCTATGCTGGTCCGATCCATAGAAGCAGGAGACTAACCGGTCGCTCAACGGTCGCTGGACAGCCTGTGAGGCTGGAATGCGCGCCCTCCGGTCAGTGCTGAGACTCGCCATGATATCCGCTCCCCATCGAACACAAAAAGCCCGCCCTTGAGGACGGTCCCTTGATCCACCACCAGAACGCCCGTCGTTCTCTGCTTGTCCCTCGATTGTCGCCCGTTGCCCCATCGCGCGCCGCAATAGCCTGCGCGGCGGGGGAAACGCGTACCGCGCTTTTCGGCTCAACGGGCGCCATTATAGCCCGCAATCGGCGGTATGTCAACTCGCCGCCGCGACAATCGCACGCTGCCCGCACGCGGCGCGCGCCCCAATTGCCAGGCCCACTTGACGCAGCGATGTGATTCGCGTACACTTGTGTCCACGGCTCAGCCCGCAAACTGCCCAGAGGAGCAACGAATGCCCAAGATCGCCATCACCGGCAAGGGCGGTGTCGGCAAGACCTCCCTCGCCAGCCTGCTTGCCTATGTCCTGGTCGAGCAGGGCCGCAAGGTCTACGCCATCGACGCCGATCCGAACGCCACTCTTGCCAATGCCCTCGGCTTCCCCGAGGAGCTCTGTGCACGCATCACGCCGATCGTCGATATGGCCGACCTGATCGAGGAACGCACCGGCGCCAGGCCTGGTCAGTACGGCAAGATGTTCAAGCTCAACCCGCGGGTAGACGATATCCCAGCGCGCTTCTCCGTCGCCCACCGGGGGATCCACCTATTGCAGATGGGCACCGTGCGCGGCGCGGGCGCCGGCTGTGTCTGCCCAGAGAACGCCGTGCTCAGGACCTTGGTCACCTACCTGCTGCTGCGTGAGCAAGAGACCGTGATCCTCGATATGGTCGCTGGCCTCGAGCACCTGGGCAGGGGCACCGCGGGCGCCGTCGACGCCATGTTCACCGTCGTCGAACCCGGCGTGCGCAGCATAGAGACCGCCAAACGCATCGCGGCGCTCGCCAACGACCTGCACGTCGAGACCCTGTGGATCGTCGCCAACAAGGTGCGCGGCGAACGGGATCTAGCCTTCATCCGCGAGCATCTCGACACCCTGCCCCTGATCGGCGTGCTCCCCTTCACCGACCGGGCGATCGAGGCCGACATGCGCAACGTAGCGCTCTATGACATGGCGCCAGAGCTGGCAGAGCAGACCCGCGCGATCGTCGCCAAGGCGCTGCCATAGCCCCACGCCGGCCCTCCGCGCTGCAACAGACCGCTGCACGCGCCTGGCGCTATGCCGGGCACAGGATCTCGCACGTGTCGCGCGCGATCACCAACTCCTCGTTCGTTGGGATGACCAGCACCTTGGTCGGCCCGGAACTGAGGTGCGGGGTCGAGGGCGTCTGCTTGTTCCAGGGCACCCACTCCTGGTTCACGGCGTCGTCAAAGACAATGCCCAGGTACTCCATGCCCCGGCACACGCGCCGTCGCACGACCTCCGACTTTTCCCCGATGCCCCCCGTAAAGACGACTGCGTCCACGCCGTTCATCACCGCCGCATAGGCGCCGATATACTTTTTGATTCGCTGGCAGTAGATGTCCAGCGCCTGATCGCACTTCAGATCGCCATCCCGGGCTTTCGCCTCGATATCGCGCATGTCGTGCGAGAGCTCCGTCAGGCCGAGCATGCCGCTCTTCTTGTTGAGCAGATCGTCCATTTCGGCAGGCGTCAGCCCATCCTCGCGCATGAGATACAGCACCAGCGCCGGATCGATATCGCCACACCGCGTGCCCATGACCAGCCCTTCGAGCGGCGTGAAACCCATGCTCGTGTCGACCGATCTGCCGCCATCGACCGCTGCCACGCTCGCCCCGTTGCCGAGGTGGCACGTGACGACTCGAAGCAGCGAAGCGGGCTGTCCCAGGATCTCGGCTGCCCGTCGCGACACATAGTGGTGCGAGGTGCCGTGAAAGCCGTAGCGTCGCACCTTGAACCGCCGGTAGTAGTCGTACGGAAGGGCGTACAGGTAGGCCGTAGCGGGCATGGTCTGGTGGAAGGCAGTGTCAAAGACCGCAACTTGCGGGATGCCGGGCAGCAGCTCGGCGCAGACCCGGATCCCCTCCAGGTTGTGTGGGTTGTGCAGCGGCGCAAAAGCCGCGCATTCCTGGATGCTGTCCAGCACCGCGTCGTCGATCCGGACGGAAGACGCGAACGACTCCCCTCCGTGCACGACGCGATGCCCGACGCCGCCGATCTCGGCCCTGTCGTGGATCACGCCTATCTCGGCATCCATCAACGAGCCAAGGAAGGCGTCGATCGCTTGAGCGTGGTTCGCCACTGGGCGCACCTCGCGCAGCTCCGGTCCGCCCGCTGGCTCGTAGCGCAGGATCGCGTCGGCGGCGCCGATCCGCTCGACGATGCCCTTGCACACGACCTCTTCCCGTTCCATCTCGATCAGCTGGTACTTGACCGACGAACTACCGCAATTCAGGACCAGGATCTTCATAGTCTCCTCTGCCTCGCTCTGTGGGACTGCATGACCCCACCTGGGGGTGGTGGGACATCCGCATCCTTCAGGATGCTCTGTTATCTCGGCTCCAAAGATGCACACCATCAAACTAAAAGTGCGTCTCGTACCCTTGGATGCTCAGCGCATCTCGCATGAACTGCAGCTCGCGCTTCAGGTTCTCGTTCACCGGGATCCCGCGCTCGCGACGTTGCCGCTCCTCCTCCCACTCCTTCTCGCCTGCCACATAGATCCGCTGCTCACTCGGGGCCTTTCGGGAGGACTGCAGCTCGCGCAGAATGGCGCCGGTGATACGCCGAAAGTCATCCAGCGGCAAAAAGTGCGCGGTGTCGATCGCCAGGAAAAAGTGCCCCAGCATATACGGGCGCGGCGAGCCATCGGGCGCGCTACCCAGCAGGTCCTTCATGAACACGCCACCGGACAGCGCCGCCGACAAGACCTCGACCATCGTCGCCAGGCCATAGCCCTTGTACCCGGCGAGCGCCTCTCCGTAGCCGCCCAGCGGCAGTAACGCTGCGCGCCCCTCTCCGAGCCCCGCCAGGATCGTGGATGGATCGGTGAGCGGCTTGCCCAGCGGATCGATCACCCAGCCCTCGGGGACCGGCTTCTCGGCGCGTTCGGCGACTTCCACCTTGCCCCGCTGGCAGATCGAGGTCGCCATATCGAGGCAGAACGGGTAGGGCAGATCGGACGGCGCGGCAAAGGCCACTGGGTTGGTACCCAGCATGGGCTCCGTACCAAAGGTCGGCGCGATCGACGGGCGCGCATTGGTCACCGTCAGGCCGATCATCCCCGCTTCGGCAGCCATGAGCGGATAGTACCCGGCGATGCCGAAATGGGTGCCATTGCGCACGGCAACCGCGCCCAGGCCATATCGCCGCGCCTTGACGATCGCCATCTGCATGCACCGATACGAGGTCACGTGCCCCATGCCGTGGTGCCCGTCGACGAGCGCCGTAGTCTCGGTCTCCTTGACCACTTCCATTCGCGTGTCGGTCTTGTGCCGTCCGGAGACGATCCGGTCATAGTAGTACTTGAGCCGCCCCACGCCGTGCGAATCGATGCCGCGCAGGTCGGACGCGATCAGGACATCGGCGCTGATCTGTGCGTCCGCCTCGGGCACACCCAGGCCCTGGAACACGTCCTGTATGAACTGCCTGATCACCTGCACCGGAACCCGCTGCGTTTCTACCATCGCTCCTCCTTCTCAAGCCACGTAGCGTGGCGGTTACGCCGGTCGCACCTACACAGGCTGCATGTCGAACCAGTTAGCGCCGACCTCCATGTCCACTCGTAGCGGGACGCTCAGCGCATAGGCGTGCTCCATCACATCCCGCGTCAAGGCTGCCACCTCTTCGATCTCTTCCTGGGGTACCTCGAGCACGACCTCGTCGTGTACCTGCAGCACCATGCAGCCTTGCAGGCGACGTTCGCCCAAGCCCTGCTCCAGTCGGATCATCGCGATCTTGAGAATGTCCGCCGCCGTGCCCTGGATCGGCGCGTTGATCGCCTGGCGTGCCGCTGCAGCGCGCTGACCGGCATATGCGCGCCGCGTGCCCTGCAGCTCGGGGAAGTAGCGGCGCCGACCGAGGAGCGTCTCCACGTAGCCGTCCTCTTGCGCGCGTACGCGTGTCTTCTCCAGCCAAGCCTTCACGCCAGGATACTTGGCAAAGTAGGTCTCGATGAACCGCTCCGCTTCGTCATAGTCCAGATCGGTCTGCTGCGCCAGTCCGTAGGCGCTCTGTCCATAGATCAGGCCAAAGTTCACGGTCTTGGCGATCGCGCGCTGCTGCTTGGTCACCGCGTCGATCGCGATGCCATACACCGCCGCTGCCGTGCGCGCGTGGACGTCCTGGTTACGATGAAAAGCGTCGAGCAGCGCCGCGTCTTGCGAGACGTGCGCCAGGACCCGTAGCTCGATCTGGGAATAGTCGGCGGCAAGGAACAACCACCCCTCACGCGGCACGAAGGCCTTGCGGATCTGCCGCCCCAGCTCAGTCCGGATCGGGATGTTCTGCAGGTTGGGATTGCTGGACGATAACCGCCCGGTCACAGCCCCCGTCTGGTTGTACGACGTGTGCACTCGCCCGGTGCGCGGGTTGATCAGCGCAGGCAGCGCATCGACGTACGTCGACTTGAGCTTGCTGATCTGACGCTGATCGAGGATCAGTTCGATCACCGGGTGCCTGCGCCTGAGCAACTCCAGCACGTCGGCGGCGGTCGAGTACCCATGGGTCGTCTTGCGGATGCCCTGCTTGGGCAGGCCCAATTCGTCGAACAGCACCTCACTCAGCTGCTTGGTCGAGTTGATGTTGAACTCGTGACCGACCAGTTCGTAGATCTGCCGCTCGATCTGGCGTTGGCTCTCGTCCAGCTCAGCCGACATCTCTTTCAGGACATCTGCGTCAAGACGGACGCCCGTCATCTCCATGCCCACCAGGATCGGGACCATGGGCATCTCGATCTCGGCGAACAGCTCCCACTGGTGCAGCTTGCGCAGTTCTGCCTTGAGCGGCTCGACCAACCGGAACGTCATGTCGGCGTCCGCACAAGCATAGGGCGCGGCATCTGCGACTGGGACACGGTCAAACGAAAGCTGCGACTTGCCACTGCCGATCAAGTCGGTGATCTGGGTCATCTCGATCCCGAGGCGCGTAAAGGCTTGAGCTTTCAGGCCAATTGAGCGGCTGCCCGGGTCGAGCACCCAAGCGGCGATCATGGTGTCAAAGCTCAAGCCACGGACCGTGATCCCGGTCGTCTGCGCCAGCACCTCGATGTCAAAGCTCGCATTGTGCGCGTACTTGGCGACCTCTCGGTTTTCAAAGAATGGCCTGAGATGCGCCACCACCGTCGCCAGGGGAAGCTGCGGCTCGGCGTCCGACGTTTCCGTCGGCGCAGCCTCCTGCTCCCTGACTCCGCCTTCTTGATCGGCAAACAGCGGTAGATCGCTCAAATCCCCACTCTCGGGCTCCGGGCGGCGCCGGCTGACCCCGTGCCCCACGGGAATGTACCACGCCCGCCCGGGCGCCACAGCCACCGAGATGCCGACCAGGTCGGCGAGCATCGGGTCGGTCGATGTAGTCTCTGTGTCGAAGGCGAATGCCGGAGCGGTGCGCAGCCGTTCTACCAGCTCCTGGAGGTGCTCCAGACGGTCGACCGTGACATACCGCAGTGGGACCTCGCTGCCGGGCGTGCTTTCAGCCTCCCTTTCGTCCTGCGCGCGCTCCTCGCCCGCCGGGACGCGGTCGATCAGGGAATGGAACTCGAGCTCCCTGAACAGCTCCACCACCTGCTCGCGGCTGTAGTTGCCGATCCTCGCCTGCTCGGTATCGAGGCTGACTGGGGCATCACACCGGATCGTCACCAGGTCCTTGTACAGGAGCACGTCGTCGCGCCCTCCCTCCAGCGCAGCGCGCGGACGCTTGCCCGTGATCTCCTCCAAGTGATCGTACACGCCGTCGATCGACCCAAAGCTCTGAAGGAGCGACGTCGCCGTCTTGTCCCCGATTCCGCGCAGACCGGGAATGTTGTCCGAGCTGTCTCCGGTCAGCGCCTTATGATCGATCAGCTGCTTTGGAGCGAGTCCACCGTAGCGCTCTGAGACCTCGTCCGGCCCGTACAGTGTTTCGTCGCCGTAACGCCCACGCGGCAACAGGACCTGGACGTGCTCATCTACGAGCTGGAGCATATCCGTGTCCCCGGTGAGGATGACCGTGTCGATCCCTTGCTGGGTAGCCTGGCGCGCCAGGGTGCCGAGTACGTCGTCCGCCTCGTACCCCTCGCACGAGACGGCAGGGATGTTGAAGGCGCCGATCAGCTGCTCGACTCGCCCTAGCTGCACGCGCAGCTCATCGGGCGCCCTGCTGCGATTTGCCTTGTACTCGGGATACGCATCGTGGCGGAAGGTCCTGCCGCGGTCAAACGCGACGGCGACATAGTCCGGCGCTTGGTCGCGCAGCATCTGCAGCAGCTTGTTGGCAAAGACGTACACCGCGTTGGTCCACTCGCCGCTCGAGGTCGCCATGATGTCGCCCGTGTGCGCCGTCGCGTAGAAAGCGCGGAAGACGAGCGAGTGTCCGTCTATCAGCAGCAGCTTGGGAGCCATCCTTCCCTCCTAGCGGTCGCTCCAGCGTGTATCCGGGGTACGTACGACCCACGCACCCGGTAACGCCGGGAACCCGCCCCACAGGCGACACCAGGCAGCCGACCGGGGCACATTGTATCACGAGTGTAGCGGAAACGCCAACACCAGCCCCACGGGGCCCGCGCCTCGCGCTTTGACAGGGGATGGCGCGCGTGCTAGAATCGGTCCAATCTCGCGTCAAGGAGACAATCGTGGCTGCGTTGGCGATCCTCTATCTGGGCGCCAGCCTCTGGCTTGCCATCTATGGCTTCAACGCCTTCTGGCTGATCTGGCTCTATCTAACCCACAGGCGCCCGCCCCCAGTCTGTGCGACGCCTACGGATTACCCTACGGTGACGGTGCAGCTGCCCGTCTACAACGAGCGGTACGTGGTCTGTCGCGCCATCGGCGCCCTTGCCAGCCTGGACTGGCCCAGGGACCGCCTGCAGGTCCAGGTCGTGGACGACTCGACAGACGACACGGCAGACATTGTCGCGCATCACATAGCCCTACACCAGGCGCTGGGCGTTGACATCGCGCACGTCCGACGTTCTGAGCGGAGCGGGTTCAAGGCGGGCGCGCTGAACGCTGCCCTGACGCAGGCGCGAGGCGAGTACATCGCCCTCTTTGACGCTGATTTCGCCCCGCAGCCCGACTTCCTGGCGCGCACCGTCCCGCTCCTAGCTGCGGACCCTGGGCTGGCTTTCGTGCAAGCCAGGTGGGGCCACTTGAACCGGACATTCTCGAACCTGACACTGGCGCAGGCGATCGCCTTGGATGGGCACTTTGCGATCGAGCACGTCGCGCGCGAGAGGGCGGGGATGCTGACCTCGTTCAACGGCACAGCGGGCGTTTGGCGCAGGCAAGCGATCGACGACTGCGGGGGTTGGGATCCCGAGCAGCTTACGGAAGACGTCGATCTCTCCTATCGCGCACAGCTTCGCGGCTGGCGCGGCAGGACGCTGCCCGAGCTCGCCGCACTAGCCGAGATACCGGCGCAGATGACCGCCCTCAAGCGCCAGCAGTCCCGGTGGGCCAAGGGCAATATTCAGTGCCTGCTCAAGCTAGGGCCGGCGGTCATCCGGAGCCCACTCTCGTGGACAGTGCGCCTGCAGGCGCTGATCCACCTCAGCTACTACCTCGCCCACCCATTGATGCTGATCGTGATGCTCGTCGCCCTACCGCTGGTGTGGCACGGTTCGCTCGACCGCTGGCCCCTGGCGGCGCTCAGTGTGGGCACCCTCGGCCCACCGCTGCTCTACGCCCTGGGTCAGCGCGTTCTGTACGGCGGATGGTGGCGCAGCTTACGGGCCTTCCCGGCGCTGATCTGCATCGGCGTCGGCATGGCGCTCAACAGCACGATCGCCATCGTTGAGGTCCTGCTCGGCGTACGGTCCACGTTCCTGCGCACGCCCAAGGGTGGGATCGGCGCGCCGGCGCACCCAACCTATGCCCTGCGACCTGGTCGCCTGCTCTGGGCTGAGTTGGCCCTCGCCCTCTATGCGGCGCTCACCATTGCCATCGCGCTGCAGCGCGGCTATGGGGGCATCGTCCCCTTCCAAGCGCTCTATGTGCTTGGCTTTGGCTACGTCAGCCTGCTCGAACTGGTGCAAGCCCACAAGAGCGGCAGCCCGCCGCGAGCCCAGTCCACCACGTCCGCGTAGACAACGTCGACGATGCCCTGCCGCACACCCCCGTCCGGACCCCGACGAAGCGCCGATCGCACCGTAGCCTAGCGTGTCTCGGACACCGTCGCCTCACCGTCGACGATGTCGCCGCTGACGACAGTCTGCGCCTCGAGAAGCGGTGGCGAGTGTTCGGCCTGCATCTTGCTCTGCCCGCTGAAGAAGCCGCCATCGTCCAGGACGAACGAGTCGACCTGGATGTCCCCCCACAGCTTGCCCGTGTCGAGGATCTCGAGCCGGCGTGCAGTCACATCCCCCTGTACGGCGCCCTGGATCTGCACATTGTGCGCCGAGATCTGAGCCACGACCTTGGCTGCCTCGCCGACGACCAGGTTGCCGGCGATCTCGATCGTGCCCTCAAAGTCGCCCTCTACGCGTACCCCGCCGCTGCTGCGAAGGTCTCCCTTGATGCTCGTGTTGGCGCCGACGACAGTCTCGATCTCAACAGGTCCCTTTGCGACGGGCCTCGCTTGCACTTGCGCCTTCTTCTCCCTGCCGAACACCATACCACCCTCCTCTGACGCTCACGTGTCTCATCCCCGCCGGAGACCCGCCATACGAGGTCGGTCTCGGGCGCCCAGGGGATCGCGCGGTATCCGATCGGTCCTATTCCATCGCCTGCTGCTGCGAGGCGCGTGCAATGGCCTCTTGCTCCTCATCAGTCAGCGAGTACGAGGACTCCCACTCGTGCAGCGGCTTGGCGTACATGCGCGTGCTGGTGCGGGAGTGGAGGCTGCTCAGCACCACGCCATTCCCGCGACCGTCCACGAGCGCCCAGGCGAAGCTCTGGTCCCCGCCCGTGTCGCGAAAGGGGTTGTAGCGCACCATGCCCATCCACTGTAGGGCGTGCTGAAGCGTGCGCCCCATACGTCGGCTCTCGGCTTGCAGCGCCTGCACAGTCTCGAGCGCACCTCGGACCTGGTCGACGTGCTGGGTGAGCGCTTGCTCGAGGCTCTCGCCGTCTGTACCTGCCATCAGGCGCCTATAGTTGCGCGTCAGGCGGTTCACCCGCACCTGCAGCACCACAAGCCAGGCCACTACCCCGACTAGCGCGGTTCCGAGGCCGATCACAATGTAGGTCATCGCTGCCAGTGACATACCCCCACTCCAATGCACCAAGACGACGTGCGCCACAACGCACCGCACGACGCGAACAGGATCATTCTATGGGCCGGACATCGGGCGCCGGCGCCCGGAGCAGTAACCCCAGCCGCGTTGTCGCAGTCACATACAGCGCATCCTGGCCCTGCTCTTGCGCCAACTCGGCGCAGCGCCGCACGGCTTCGATCGCATCCGAGATCTGCCCTTGGGCCTCGTACGCACTGCTCAGATGGCAGTAGGCGATCGCGTTCGCGCGATCGAGCTCGATCGCCTCCAGCGCCGCTGTCTCGCTCGCCTCGTACCAACCGAGCACAAGATAGCGCTGGCTCTTCGCGCCCAGGAACACCGAGCGCTCTCCGTACCGCAACTCGGATGCGGCATAGTACGCCGCAGCGTGCTCTTCCTGCTCGAGCGCCTCGTGCAAGACGCCCAACATCAGGTAGATCTCGGGATCATCGGGCGCCAAGGCCAACGCCTCGCCGTACAGGGACAGCGCCCCGGCATAGTCGCCCTGCTCGACCAGGCTCTCCGCCCTGTTCAGGTACGCCAGGCGCGCCCGGGTCGCGCGGTCAGGGCGAAGGAAGCGCACGTACAGCAGCACAGCGACGATCAGCACAGCGACCAGCGCCAGGCTGCCCCACAACGCGTGGCGCCGACGGTGCGCTCGCGCCTGTCTCACTTGGTGGTCGAGAAACCACCACCAGGAGTCGGGCGCCGCTTCCGACTGGTCCCGCAGCCACTGCCAACCCCCGGCGCGGACGATGACACGATAGACGTCTGGGGCCTTGGCGCCTAGCGTGTTATGAATGGTCTCGATCCGCGCCTGCTCGGCCCGCAGATCGAGACCCGCTGCCGTGAGCTGCCCCGTCCCGACCTCGATCCGGTCGAGCCGACGGTACAGCGCGATCACATTCTGCGCCCCGACGTTCTTGTCGAGCGCCGCAACCTCGATCTCTGCCGCGCGGATCTCTCGCCTCAGCGCGTGCGGTGTAGTCGCCTCACCCACTTTGGCTCCGTGTCAGCGGGGCAGCGCGCTCAGACTCGCTTCCGCCGTCGCCGCCTGGATGATCGCCGCGCGCCCGCCTTCCCGCTGTGGGACTTGGCCTCCGCCCGGTACTCATCATAGATCCGGTCGCTGCCCCCCTTGATCAGCATCCGCACGTGTTCCCGGTCCGCCTCATCATGCTCGAACGCATCGACGAACCTGGCGATCACGGCTGACGACGTCTCGGACTTGGAGCGTCCCGCCTGGTAGGCGCGCCGCACAGCGGCGCGCAGCTCGCGTACATAGTCAGAGAGCGCATACGTGGCGTCCTTGTCACACTGCCGTCCGTGCCCAGGAATGATCAAGCCGACGCTCATCTTGCGCAGTGCGGTCAGTGTCGCCAGCCATTCCCTGGACTCTGCGTGCGTCATCGACGGATGCACACCGCAGGTAACAATGTCCCCCGTGAATAGGATGCTCTCGCGCGGGAGAGAGACCATGCACGCCGCCGGAGAGTGACCGCCGCCATGCAGCACGTGGATCTCGCGCTCACCCTTGACCAGGATCAGCCGATCCGAGAACGTGATGTCAGGCATGCGCACCTGCCACTCCCGAGCGCTGCTGTCCTTGTGCAGCAGCTCGTTGATCTGGCCCAGGACCTTCTCGCTGCTATACACGCGCATCCGAGACCAGGTGGCGTCATGTGCGATCAACGGCGCGTCGACCACGTGTGTGCTGATCACGCGTTCACGGTCATAGTCAGTCTGGATCAGGGCGATGATCGGCTCATCCGTGACCGACGCCAGTTGAGCTAGCCAGTGGTGCGCGTCCCTCGGCAGCATCGGCATGTCAACGCACACGATTCCCACCCCCGTCAGAACCGCGCCAACGTTGCCGCTGCCGTAGGCAGTCTCTACGTACACCCCAGGCGCGACTTCTCTCATGGGCTCGTCCCTCTCTGTACCACCGTGCTCAGACGCACGTATGCAGCGTCGAGCACGCCTTGCACTGACGTACCTTCCGGCGCGCCCCCCTGCGCGAACTGCCCGCGCCCGCCGCCCCGACCCCCCACGGTCGCAGTTGCGGTGCGCATGAGTTCCCCCACGTCTACGCCGACCCCTTCCGCCGCCGCAAACACAAACTGCGGGCGTGGTTCGGCGGTTGCCAGCAGCGCAACCGTCCCTTCGTGCTCGGTCACGCGTCGCGCTGCTTCGCGCAGCAGGGCTGGATCGGCGTCCCCAAGCGCGACCTGTACGATTCGGTACTCCCCGCACGGCGTCGCGTGGGCGAGCCAGTCGCACACCTGGTACTCTAGCAGCTCAGCCTGCACGGCGAACAGCGCCTTCCGCGACTCCTTGAGCTCAGCCTCCAGGCGCTCAAATGAGGGCAGGATCTCGTCATCCGACGTTGTGAGGTGCGCCGTGAGCGTCTGGATGACCTCGTGCTTGTGGGCATAGTCCGCCACTGCGCGCCACCCACAGACAAAGTGGACGCGCGACACATCCTTGCGGCGCTCCACGCGCAGTACCTTGACCAGACCCACCTCTCCGGTTCGCGACACGTGTGTCCCGCCGCAGGGGGACCAGTCGAACGCCTCCACCTGCACGATGCGCACGGGCCCCTCCACCACTGGCGCCTTGCGTAGCGGCAGGTCAGCCAGTTCGGCCTGATCGACAAAGCGGCTGACCACCGGGCGGTCCTGCATCACGACCGCCGCCACAAGGCGCTCCGCCCGCGCCACCTCTGTCGGCGACAAGGGCGCGCGATCGAGGTCGATCGTGCACGTCTGCTCGCCGAGGTGAAAGCTGACCGTCTCTGCCCCACACGCCTCGACAAACGCCTGCGACAGGATGTGCTGCCCGGT